>NZ_KV810428.1:7479-21899 GCF_001812775.1 Rothia sp. HMSC068F09 | reverse complement strand
GGTGTTGGTGACCCAGACGGTGCCATCCACGTCGTCAACGGTGATGCCATAGGCCGCATCGTACTGGTAGCCCTTGTCGTTCTTGATGATAGGCAGCTCGGCGACGGCCTCAATCTTCAGGGAGTTCGCGTCAATGCGAGCGATGGTGGAGACGTGCTTGTCGCGGTCCGCGGTGCCCGCAACCCAAATCTTGTTGGTCTTCTTAGAGTAAGCGACCTGGAACTGACCGGGCAGGCCCTGGGTAATCTTCGCCATGGCCTTGTCTGCAATGGTGCGAGCGTCGCTGCTCTGGCTTGCCGCCGGGGCGGGGTCCGCAGCGAACGATGCGGGGATGGTGGCAACGCCCGAGATTGCCAGTGCCAGCGAGCCAACGGCGAGGCCCTTGAATACCTTGCTCGATGCGAGGTTCATATGTATGTCCTTTATCGTGTGGGTGGTGTGTGAAGGGGTGCCTCTCCCCTGTTTGAGGGGCGGTGAGGCGCCGTGTTTTTCTGCCTTATGCGGCGGGTGTTTCGTGCACCCACAAGGAGTGAACTAGCCTTCACACAGTATTAAGTAAGGCAATCATTAATTTACCTTCTAGGTAATACTTACTTAGCTCCTAGGTTTTTGCAAGATTTCAGGTATATATGACGCAAAAATTTCACATGCCAGGCACAGCCTGTCGCTAAACCCGCACAACAAAACCCCCGCCTCCAGCAAAAGCCAGAAGACGGGGGTTTCACGCTACCCAGCGCGCAACGCCAGGGATAGCTAAAAATTAGGAGACGTACGAGAAATCGGGGAACAGCAGGTTCTGCAGCTTGTAGCGGCGAATGAAGCGAGCCAGCTCCGCGCGGGTCGTCGGGGCGGTCGGCTTGAACTCACCCGAAGAGTCCAGCACGATATCGTTCGCGCCAGCCCACGCAACGTAACGGTGCAGCGGACCCGCACCCAGCACATCGCGGAAACGGGAGCCCAAGGCATCCTCCAGCTCGGAGAGCTGCACCTCGGTGTTGTACTGGTACAGCACCGCCGCCAGCTCCTCGTGCGAGATCGGGGCAGTCGGGTCGATGCGCTCGCCGCTAGCGATCGGTTCAGCAATCTTGCGGTCGCGCGCCCAGTGCAGGGCGTTCGCGGCGGGGCGGTCTACCGCATCCGCGTAGGGTGCGACTTCCGAGTTCTCGCTCACGCCGGGACGACCCGCCGCACGGTTGAGCAGGGCGATGACCTCTTCGCGGGTGACGGCGCGGTCCGGCTCGAAGGCGCCGGTCTGCGGGTTGGGCAGCAGCCACTTCTTCTGGTTGGCCACGCGGATGTCGTCGGCGTAGGGGTGGTTGCCGGGCACGTCTTCAAAGGAGGTCTTCAGAATCTTGGTTTCGACCACGGGGATGCGTGCGGCGACCTGGTGGGCAATTTCCTGACCCCAGGGGTCGGTGCAGATATCCAGCTGCAGGGCGTGGTCCACGCCCTCGGGCTGAATGAGTTCGATGGGGAACAGGTCGGTTCCGCTGAAGGTGTCTTCGTCACCGTTGAATTCGGGGGTGAGCGGCCAAGAGCGCAGGGTTTCGAAGGAGTTGTCGCGCACGTAGCCGTGGCGCACGGTCAGGGTGGTGCCTTCGGCGAGGAGTTCACGCAGGCCGTGCGCGGTGTAGCTGACGGTCATTCCGTCTTCGGTGATGGTGGCTCGCTGGATGGTGAGGCGCGGGCCCTTGGTCTCCTCGGCGGCGGCCGGGGACTCGGCGGTCTTGGGGGCTTCATCTGCGTTTGCAGCCTGGGCCTGCAGTGCGAGGGCGCCTGCTGCGGTGGCAGCGGAGGCACCCTTCAGGAAGAATCGTCGTGAGAGTCGATTGTTGAGGAAGGGCATGATTGTCCTATTCACTTGTCGTTTGAGTTGAGTGAGCTACGGGTGGCAGGAAGGCGCGGCAATAGCGTGTGCGGTGAGTGAGGCCGATATGCGATTCCCTGTTGAGCGTGAGTGAGACGCGGAGGGTGAGTGCCGGGCGGATGCACGGTGAGTGAGACCGGCGTGGTTCCTGACCCAGCTATCAAGAATACCTTAAGGTTCGAGTTTATTCGAGGGTTTGGCGAATTATGTGACGCTAGGGGGCGTGAGAATCATCAACCCGCAGGCCCGATTCAACCCGCCTCCCCGATTCAACCCGCCTCCCCGATTCAACCCGCAGGCCCGATTCAACCCGCAGGCCCCGAATCAATCTACAGCCCCTCAAAAGTGAATCGCGTTACAAATAGCACCGGTTTGGTGTGTTTTTGGCGTGTCTCTAGGTTCGAGAGTTATAGTTATTACAACCTTATCACCGTTGCGGTACCACTCAACGGCGAGCTAACACACCCATCCCAAAGGAGTTTTTGTGGATAAGGCACTTATCTTCTTCGCCAAGTCGCGTTACGCCGACCTCTTCGGCGTGGCACTGGTTATTGCCATCGCTATCGGGTCTGGATACCTGAACACCAACCTCGCCAAGTACGTTAACTGGGGCCCAATGACGAGCCTCATCCCCTTCGGCGTTATTTCCGTGATTAACGTGGGCATTTCAATGATGTCCACCCGCCTGACCGGCCGCCTCTCAAACATCGGCAACGTGCTCGGCATTATTAACACGGCGCTATCCGGAGCGATCGACTACATTCTAGGCAACAAGGCAGCGATCATCACCTACCCGGTGACCTTTATCGTGTACACCTTCGCAATTCGTAGGTGGCAGAACTCCGAACGCGGCAAGGCCATGGAACCGCCGACCGGCAAGAAGGGTCTGCTGATTATCGCCGGCATTGTGGCGGGTTCGTTCGCATTCTCCCTGGTAGCGAACTATATCGGCTACCGCGGCCAGATGACCTTCCTGTTCTGGATCACGACCGTGGTGTTTGGCCTGTCCCTGTCAGCGAACATTCTGAACGCGCTCAAGCTGACGATGCAGTGGCAGTTCTGGGCCCTGTACAACACCGTGCAGTGCGTGAAGGCGCTGACTCAGGGTAACTTTGCGAACGTCGGCAAGTACATTTTCTACATCATCAACAGCGTGGCGGCGTTCCTGCTGTGGACCCGCAACGGCACCGCAGCCAAGGAGGCGGTGGTGGCGTAAGGGGCGGTTCCCTGGCCCAATAGCTACCACATATCCAATAAATGATATGCAGAGGGAGGGGCCCTCCGGTCATTCAACCGGAGGGCCCCTCCCCCTATATTTTGTGGGCATATTTGCCCGCTTCGATAAGCGGCTAGGTTAGCCCAGCGGAATCGCGCTACCCTTCAGAACCTGACGTTCGGGTGCCGAATCGCTGCCTACCTTCGCGATGGGGAAAACAACAAAGGCCTGAACACCCTTCTCACGAAGGATTGCCTTCTCATCCGCCAGCTCGGACACGAAAATGTCAGAGCTCAAAGAACCGCGTTCCATCGCCTTACCGACCTCGTCAACCACCCTACGGTAGGGGTGGCTGCGCAGCACAGTTCGCAGCCGGGCGGGAGTGACACCTCCGGCTTGGGCAGATTTGGTGTCTTCAGGCTGGGCAGAAGCATCACGTCCGAAGAGGACCGGAAGCACCATGAGCCGCGGGTGCAAAGCGGTGTACGGATACGCACCGGGGGTCACGCCAATCCGGTGGACCTGGTGAATCACCGGGAAGTTCGCAATACCCACCAGCGCGCAGAAGGCGAGCGCGGTGTCCGTCGGCTGCGGGACGGTGAAACCGGTTCCGGTTCGAGAGTCCGGCTTATTATCCAGCGAGTCGTACAGGGTCTGCCCGGTAATGCCGCTGAGCATCGCAGAAGGTTCCCAGGTGGCCAGGTCCGCGCACATCAGGCGCAGGCGGTGTTTAATGAACTCCTGGCCCTTGTTGCGGGTCTTCATCTCCCAGCGAGACGCGCCGTGATCCGGGCGAGGTGCCTTGGCTTCAAAACGCCAGTAGGCAGGTTCGCCCAAACCCGCAATCCAGAGCAGAGACAGCAAGTCGTCACGTTCCATCAGCGCATCCAGATGAGCCTGTCGGGTCTTCTGGTGAGATGCCCAGTCGTCCGGGTACTTCTCCGCGTCGATTCCTCGAATACGCGGGGAGAACGGGGAGAAAACAGCAGCTTCCTTACCCGCACCGTAGGACTGGTCGACGTTCACCCAGCTGTCTTCAGCAGCCAGGGAAGAAACGTAGGAGTGCACGCACTCAGCAATTTCTTCTTCTGACACGCCTTCAGCACGCATCTGGGCGCACGGCTGACCTTCTTGAGTCCAACCGACAGTGACGGTGCCAGGGTGCTTCTGGTCAACCATCAGGGACAGCCCGTAGAGGGCAAAATGGGTCAATGCCGAGGTGTAGTCACCGGCAATAGTCAGCGTTGCCATTAGTGTCCCTCCCGTGAAATCTGGGCGTCTGCTGCGCGTTCAACAGCTTCAAGGTAGGCGGTAGCGTACGGGCCGTAGGTGCGGCTCGTCTGCTCCATGAGGTTGTCCCAGTAACCGACGTTGAAGAGTCGGGTCGCCCGTTCCTTGAGCGTTTCGTAGTCCGTTCCCTCGGGCAGGTAGCCTTCCTTGAGCAGGAAGCCTGCGTCGTGGGCGAAGGAGAACCGGCCGTGACCGTGACTGCAACCAATGATGCGCAGCACCAGGTCGCGGTGCTCCCTCACCTTTTCGGGCGAGGCCGCAACCATGAGTGCAGACAGTTGCTCGTGACGCCAGCCCCTCGGCAGGGCGCTACGGCTACGGGCGCGGTACGCCTCTGCCACGGAACGGTGGCCGCTCTTTGCGAGCGCGTCCGCATCCGGGTCTGCACCCAGCATCTGCTGGAAACGCAGGTCACGCTTGCCCTCGTCGTGGTACTTTGCAGCCAGTTCCAGGGCCTCCGAGAATTCCGGCGCCAGGCCGAGGGTCTCAGCAAGCTGGCGGGTACGCTCAGCAACATCGTTCTGGTGGTCATCCAGAAGAACGGGACCAGCCAGCACCAACTCCTGAGCAATATCGGAACCTTCAACAGACTTTTTCTCAGTCTCATTGGTCACTATGGCGTACCAGGAGATAACTTCCTGACCGTCCTCAGCCTCGGTAGAAAGCTCAGAAGCAATCCTCTTCTTACCGTCCGCGCCCTGAGCGTCAAGCAGTTCTGCTGCTTCTTCGGGTGAGAGGCCCAGGTATTCCCTGAAGTGTTTCTCACGGTCCGCGCACTTCTCATACACGTAGAGCTCGGCATCATCGAGGAAGGGCACAGTCTTCAGCTCGTCCTTCTTAGAAGGCAACTCACGCTGAGTCACGGCAATGCCTTGATTCGTGAACGGAACACTGTCCGTGTCAAGAATCAGAACGTCACCGGGAGCCAACGTCTGGCTACTCTCATCGCCCTGGCCTGCATCCTGCCACAGGGAGATTTCACCCTGACGGTAAATGAACTTACGCGGTTTCACGCCGTGCTCGTCCTGGTAGTCCAGAATCTCCTTAAGAATCTTCAGATTCGCAGGGAAGGTCTCCAGGTCGCGCGGTGCGAAGTAGCTGGTCTTGAGAATCTCCATGGCGGCAGAAGTGTTGCTCGGCAAGTTATCGCGCACGATAACACCACCCATTGCGGTTTCTGCGTCCAGGGAGTCGTGCAGCCACAGGTCAAGGTCCGGCTCATCGTAGGGATTCTCGTCGGTACGCGAGAATTCCAGCAGGTCAGGCCATTCCGGGCGCTGATAGAGCAGACGTTCCGGGGAGGACTGCACCGGCGGGTTCTTCACCATTGCGGCGGGGTTCACCGACGGGTTCTCAGCACCGTTGAGCACTTCGAGCCAACCATACGCATTGCTCAGATCGACCGCCTTGTAGGGAGGCGCGTCCTTCTTTACCGAGTCACCGCTCGCAGGCTCAATAACGACGACCTTGGAATCCGTACGGTGGCCCAGACGGTTAACACGTCCGAAGCGCTGCGCCAAGGAAGAAGCAGGAGCCAGCTCGGTCACCAGGTCAGCAAAGTCAACGTCGATACCGACTTCGAGAGTCTGGGTGGCCACAACAACCTTCACGGACTCATCACCGCGGGTACTGAAGAGGTTAGGGTGGTCCTTCTGCAGATTCTCCAGGTCGTACGGGCGCTTGCGTCCTACGAGAAGCTGAACCTCATCCTTTTCAAGCACCTTGTTCTTAGCGAGTGCTTCCTTGATGGCGATAGCCGTCCGCACATGATTGACGATACAGCCGACAGTGTATGCTTTTTTGGAGCTTTCACCCGCCTCACGGTGAGCAAGGCGCTCCATAATGGCGTCCACAGCAGCATTCACGGTCGCAGGGTTACCGGGCTTGCCGTCCCACTTATCAATGGGGTGGAGCATCAGTTCCTTATGCGAGTAGACACGTTTGCGCAGCTCTTTATCATTCGGCTTATCGAGAGCCTCAATGTCAACGCCCAAGGTGGCCGATCCGCTGTCCTCAGTGGAGGGGGTAGCGGTCGTCTCGACCACCTGCAGGGTGGGAACGCCCAGGTTGACCTCACGCTTCTGCAACTCGGCAATACGCTGAGTGGTGTGCAGCAGCTGACGGTTCATGTGAGCCTCGTCGAGCACCATGACGGTGTCCATGGTCAGCAGGGCGGTCTCACGCGGGCGGGCTGCCTTGGTGCTGCCGTAGCCGCGGAAGAGAGCTCGCGAACCGTACATATCCGGGGTTGCGGCGATGATTGCGCAGGCCGAAATGTCGGTCACTGGCAGGTCGCGGTTCGAGAGTTCGCCACGGATGTGACCAACTTCGAAGGGTTCGCTCCCCTTCTCGTCGTTGCGGGTCTGGAAGCTCTGGAGAGCTTCGGTAACCCTACGCAGAATATCGGGCTCACCGGATCCGTCAGCGAGCGCTTCCTTCCTGCGGCGGAGAATCTCGCGGGCACGGTCTGCCTGGCTGTCGACCAGTGCACGGCGTCCCACGGTCACGCAGAGGCGACGGGGAACGCGCGGCGCGGCGCCAACTGCGGCGAGCGCATTCGCGAAGAGGTGGATATCAACCACGGAGGACTTACCGGAGCCGGTCGGCGCGTTAATACGTTCCGGCCATACACCGTGCTCACAAATGTGGTCGAGCACTTCTTCCTGCCAGCTGAAGGGGTCGTGTCCTCCATTAAGTGCGGCAAAGAATGCACCGAACTCATCACGGGTGATGGAGGGCAACACGGTATCGGGGCTAGTCATGCTTTTCCTCCTTCTCGCTACGGTCGTATTCTTCGGTGGGCACGTCGAACGGAACCAGCAGGCCGCCGCCCATGTGGCGGGACTGGCCGATGGCTACGAGGGTCGTGTCCGTTGCCAGGTTGCCGAGGTCTACGACACCGCGCCACGGCTCTGCGGGCAGAGTACGCGGCAGCTTGTAGGCGTAGGCGGCGGGGTTCTGGGTTACACGGTGGGCTTCCAGAACCTTAGCCTCAGCCTTTTGAGCGATCTGGTCCCTCAAGCTACGAATTCGTTCACGTGAGGTTTCAGCCTCGGGCGCTTCGAAGCTGTCACGCCACACGTAAGCCATGGAAAGCAGAGCGGCGTCAGCGAAGGTCCAGGCCTTCGTCTCAGCCTTCTTCGGGCGGTTGAAAACGCGCGATTCGGGAACGGCCGCGCTGAGGGTACGCCACAGACGCTTGTACCCGGTCTTGGGAGCATCCCAGAAACCCTGCGCGGGCAGGCGCTTCTGGCGAAGCTTCACGGTCAGTCGGGGGAAATCCTGAGCGTAGAGGGTTTCTACGCTCCTGAGCGCGATACCGAGTTCTACTGCCTCATCGGTCGGGGCGCTTGCCGGGACCAAGACGAGCAGGACTCCCTGAGACTTCACCTCACGACGCAAATAGTCGGGCAGGTAGCGGGCAGGCAGGTACTGTAGCGCCAGGCTGTTGGCCGGCTTGTGACCCTTGGGGTACCTGCCGGTGATGAGGCTGGGCGCGCCGAATCCTGCGGCAGCTACGAGAGCCTTGTGCAGCAGGGAGCTTGCCTTGACGTACTGTTCGGGCTTCAGCTCTTCACCATCTACTTCGAGGAGCCACAAGTATTCCCAGGGGCTGGTGGAGGTTTCAGCCTCCACAGGCTGGTACTTGATGGATCCCAGGCCTGCGGTGGGTACCGATGAGGGGCGCATCGTGTCACTCGCTGCGGTCTTGTCGCCTGCCTTGGTGGGAACCTTGGCGGGGTACGCTTCTGCGTGAGCACGCATGAGCGCATTGATTCGACCGGGTACGGATACGCGGACCGGCATGCCGCCTGCTTCGAAGGGGCCCGACTTAGTGTCGATGGTGTGGGTGGGTTCCACGTCTCCGGTGTAGAGGGCGGTGAAGCTGCTGGCTTCTCCGAGGGAGGGTACTTCGCCGCAGAGCTGGGTGATGGTTTCCGCGATGTCTGCGGGTACCTTATCGTACTGCCAGCCAATGGTGTCGGATACAGACCAGCCGTCGGATACAGCGCGACGTTCGGTCTGTCGCCCGTCCTTCTCAGAATATGCCACTTCGCGGTACATGAATCGGCTCATCTTGTTGGGTGAGCGGTATACGGGGCACATGTCGGGAATCTGTAGCCCGGTCGGGGGGTTCTCTTCAAGCCATCGGAGGGCCTTGAGAGATTCTTCCGAGGGGGTCAACTGCCCGTTTTCGATAATTGCGTGAGGTCCCTGCGCGGCCGCGCTGAGGAGCGCGGCCTGCAAGCGGGCAGGGTCGGGGAAGGCGTCTGGGCTTCCGTCTGCCTTGTGGCCCTGGTATACGCCGAGCGGGAACCTCGCGAGAATTCCGAGGTTCGTCATATTATTCAGCGTCCTCCGCGGTGGCGTTCTTAATGATGATGGGGTTGCCGTCGACCTTGAAGGTCTGGCCGTTCCAGTCAGCCACGCCAGCCTTCTTGGCATTCTCGATAGCTTCGAGGAGAAGCTGGTCGGTGTGTTCAACGGTCAGGGGTGCGAAGGTCTTCTTCTTACCGAACCGCTGGTCGAGGGTGACAACGGGCGCGGAGGATTCGATCAGGTCGCAGTTGGCACGGATGTAGAGTTCACGCTCCGCACGGGCAATGGCGTTGAGGCCGAGTGCGGCAAGGAGTGCACGCGCAGCAACGTTCTTGGTTTCGTCGGTGCCGAAGCGCAGCTGGCGCAGGGTAGCGAGGCTCAGAACCCAGGAGCGGATGATACGGCGGCATGCGACGGCACCGGTTTCTTCGAGCGTGGGCGGGATGCTACCCAGGCCGAGAGTGGATGCGGAGATGCGGGCGTCAGCCTTGGCGGTCTTTACTTCCTTGCGGCGTGCGGCAACGTTCTTGGCGCTCAGTTCAGCTTCCTGATCATCGACGAGAGAGCTAAGTTCCTTAGCGTCAAGCTTTACGCTGGCGGCTACGGCGTCGACGCGGGCGCCGCCACGGCGTGCCTGGCGGTGTTCAGCGCCGGGTTCCTGGTCGGCGAGAACGCCGATGATTTCACCGACGAGGGCGCTGCGCAGGCGCACCTGGTTGCTCTTGCGAGTGGAGTCCCATGCACCGAAGAGGAGTGCTGCGGGGGCGGTGTTGAGCAGCGCGCTCATGTCTGCAGGGGTACAGTTGCGCAGTGCGCGGTACTGGTCGTTTTCGGTGATGGGCTTACCGTCGATGTGACCGGCACGGAAGTGGCCATCAAAGATGCGGTGGGAGAGTTCCATGTCGGTGTATTCGACGGGGCCGTTTTCGGTCTGGTAGGTGACGACGGCGCGGGGAATCTTGACGACTGCTTCGTCGCCGTACTGGCGGCCCTGTTCGATGGCGGCTTCTGCACGGTTGAGTTCGGACTGCTTGCTGTCAATGAGGACGACCTTCTGAGGCTTGCCCTTGACGACCTTCTCGGGTTCGTCCTGGTCTTCAGACTTCTCTACGATGTAGCGGATTTCGTATGCGAAGACAGACTTACTGTCGCTCCCCTTACCATCGACAAACTTGGCGGGTGCCAAAGGTGCGTGGGGGCCTGCTGCGGGTTCCTGTTCAGTGATAGAGGTGATGACGGAGCCGCCGCCGAGCTTGACGTTTTCGATGAGGTCGGCGAGGGTGATGGTGTTCTGGGACTCGTTCTGGGACATGGTTGTCTCCTTAGGTAGTGTGTGCACATCTCGCGTCGGTGCGTGGGTTGTGCACGATTTTTCTTGTGTAGCTTTAAGCTACCTGTCTTTTTCGAATGATGCGCGTGTTTTCGTCACGCCGCTAATTCGGTATGCCTTTTCCTTCTCCCCTGTGCTGTCACGCCCAGTGTTTTGGGTAGTGACAGCACAGGGTGTGGAAGGTAAGCATATAGCCACACAAGCGGTCAGTATTGGGCTGGAATTAGGATTCTTTTCCGGAGCCCCGGTATACTGGGTCGGTCATGTTTTGTTGGCGCAAAACGTGACCGCCGCTTGATGCGGTAAATACTTATTGAACAAAAGCCGCCCGTTGCGCCTCGCGTAGCGGGCGGCTTTTTGCTCGTAAGAGCAGTCGGAACATGTCCTTCACCTCCAAGGTCGAGGCTAGAGCCACTTCGGCAGGTCGCTGAAGTAACCTCCGAGCCAGTTGATGCCTCAACTTTAGCATTAAGTATTCAACCAAACAACCCTCACAACTCCCGCTAGATAACTTTGATATAAAAATTTTTGGCCCTCCTGCATAAATCGTACTTGCAAAAGGGCCAAAATTCAGAGAAAGCTCCCGCAACAATGTCAGTTGCAGGAGAGGTGCCAGCGACCGAAACTTCCGCTATATAACATTGATTCCTCAATGAAGGCTCAGACCGTGCGAGACACGGCAGGAGATTTAAATTGGATAAACAGAAGAATGCCAAAGGTGTTGGGCGTTCTCCTATTATCGCTGTCTCTCCCCTGTGGTGCAATCGAGTCTCCTCTCGGCTCATGGCTTCACCATAGCGCTGTTAAAGATTACGCGCATCTGATTTGGTCATTTCAGATTCAGATAACTGGCAAGAGGAATCTGCAGTGGGTACCGCGTCTAGCCCATCTTCATGTTTTAAAGACGAAGCGCCCCGGTCTAGAAACCAGCCTGGTTTCTAGACCGGGGCTACGTAACCCGCGTGCAGCTTCCCGATTCGCGTTCAGAACCGCAACAAAGATCCCCACCCGAAGGCGGGGAAATGACGGCTGAGTACGCACCGTCAGCTTCTCGAAATCGCCTCAATGAAAGTCTCCACCCGAAAACGGAGAAATACGACAGAGGACAGAGTACATGAAACGGCCGTCGGTGCCTCAATGAAAGTCCCCGCCCGAAGGCGAAGAAATAGCTAGCTAAAACTAGCATGTTATGGCGTAGCAGAGACTGCTGTGGCACGAGACTCTCACAGATTACGTATCCAAAGTGTACATCACGCAATATCTGTGCCTACCGCAGCATCGTCATCCAAAGGCGGGGAAATTCGGTAAATACGCTGGAGCGGAGTACACCGATGCAGAGCCTCAATGAAAGTCCCCGTCCAAAGGCAGGGAAATCGGCTCAACAACACCGGCGCAATGTTCCCCGCGGTCAGGCCTCAATGGAAGTCCCCGCCCGAAGACGGGGAAATCTGGGAGCGTGTGTACGGCCTGTACTACTGCCACCCGCCTCAATGAAAGTCCCCGCCCGAAAGCGGGGAAATTCAGCGACACGCTCTTTCAGCGGTACCTCATCGGGGGCCTCAATGAAAGTCCCCACCCGAAGGCGGAGAAATAAAGCATCCGCTGCCGCATGCGGCTTATTGCCAAAGCCTCAATGAAAGTCCCCGCCCGAAGGCAGGGATATCTTCACATCATTTGTATCGTGATTTCCCGTGATGTTGCCTCAATGAAAGTCCCCCCGAAGGCAGGGAAATAGCTTGTTGCTTTCGCGGCCACGGGTGGGTGCCACGCCTCAATGAAAGTCTCCACCCTCAGGTGGAGAAACCTCGCGGACACAGGCGAAAGCCTCCAAAGGTCATTATCCCCACCTCTACTACCAGTCCGCAATCGAACTCGTCATTCCACCGCTCCCCTGCCGCGCGTCGCTAGCGAATGAGCAGCACGCTGCTAGAGAATGAGCGCATCCGATTCGGTCACCTCACGCACCCGGCCAATGTAGCTGAAGGTCGGCTCGTCAAGCCGGGCCAGCAACCCCAGGTCGCAGAAAAGCACCGAATCCTCATCCGGGTCGATGAGCTCCTGAACCTCATCTTTGATTCGTCGCACCTTGGCGGGGGCTGCATCCACAATGAAGACGCTGTACTGAATTCGGTCCCCATAACTAAGAATGAGCTTGGCCAACCTGGCGCGCCGCCGGTCGTCAGGAACGTCGTAAGCGATAAGTGTTCGTCGGGCGTCGTCACGCATTATCGTACGGTCACCCCCGTGTAGTCGCGGGTGGTTCCGTTAATTACGCCCAGGAGCATGCGTGCCTGCACCTCAATAGCGCGGCGCCAGGTCACCGAGTACCCGTAGGTGGGGTGGGTAATCTCCGTGGCCATACGCTTCTCGAAAGCAGCAATGACGGTCTTCCGTCCCTCGGGGGTGAGCCGGTAGCTACCGCCAACCGTGGTGAAGTGCGCCGCTTTGACCTGCTTCCTATTAATAAGAGACACCACCACGGAGTCCGCGATGACGGCACGGAACTCTTCCATGAGGTCAAGCGCGAGCGCGGGCTTGTTCCGTGAACTGCTGTGCAGGAACCCGGCGTGCGGGTCGAGCCCGCAGGTGAGGATTGCGCGAATACATTCTGAGCTGAGCAGACCGTAGGCGTAGTTCAGCAGAATGTTGATGGGGTCGTTGGCGCCTCTCCCCTGCCGCCCGGCCCAGGTCCAGCCGAGTTCGGCGAGTACGTCTTCTTTGAGCATGGTTGCGAAGTTGCCGAAGTAGAGCGAGGCGGCTTCGCCTTCAAGGCCGAGTAGTTCCGGGATTGAGGTAGCCTGCGGCGTGTGCTTCTGGATATCTCTCATGGCGCGGCATACGTCTGCGGTGTGGCCGTTGCGGCGAAGCAGGGTGGCTTGGTTTGAGATTTTGCTGGCAATCATGGCACTCGCTATGGGCAGGTACCCTTGCGCTGAGAGGACGTGTTGTTGCACGCGGGCTAGGCCGTTCGGTCCGGTGCCGGGTTGTGACCAGCCGTAGACTCGGCCAGTGCTGGAGCACCAAATGATGGTGCAGTTGCGCCACATGAGTTCTCGTAGAAGCGCGGAAGAAACGTCGATGTTTCCATGAACAACGAGGCTGTGCACACGTTCGAGGGGTACGCTGCTGGTTGTTTCGCCGAGGTGCTGCACGATGAGGCGCCCTTGCTGGACGGTCGCTCTTGATCCTTGCGTGGTGAGGTGCGCTACTTGGCTGTCGGGGTTGCTGGCGACGACGCGTGTAATGTTTTCTTTTCCGCGGGATTCGTCGGGGAGGCACACGGAGATGTGGGAACACCAGCTGCAGCGGGGTGAGTCTTCGAGAGGTTGCGGTGCTTTCGGACTATCGATGAGTGCGCGGGTGATGTGTACGTATTCTTCTGCGGTGCGGATATCTTCGTCTGAGATATCGACGGGCACGGTTTTGTTGTGGTTGGTGAAGTGCACCGCACATTCGTTGACTGTTTCGCCGGCTTCTTCGAGGCAGATTTTCTGAAGGGCGAGCTGCACCCTGTGGGCTGGTGTGACGGAGGCGTTGCGGCGTACGGGTGTTGCCTTGTATTCGATGATGCGGGTGGTTCCGTCTTCTTGGGGTTCGATGGCGTCGCATCGTCCGGTGAGCCCGAGGCGTTTTGATGAGATGGTGACTGCGCGCTGTTGTGTACCACGGGATGTTTTGGGGTCGTCAACTCGTTTGTGTGCGGATTGCCCTTCTTGCATCTGTGAGGTGTCAGTCTTTTCGCCGTTGGATTCAATCCATGCGCGGCGAGGGCAGTACACGGTGTGCATGACGAGTGAGATGGGAAGTCCGTCGCCTGCGCTGTAGGGGGTAGACATCGGTGTCTCCTTATGTGAGTGAATATGCTAAGCAGTCTACTTTGTCTGCTTGATTTTGAGGTTAGCACTGCGACGGAGTGTTTTGGCTTATCAGTGAGTTTATGACGCTATTCCGGCGTGTTGAGTTTTTCTATTTGGATTTATGGAGGATGCGGGTAGTAGCTGGTAGGCGGTCCTTGCAGCCAGTATTTCGGCCTCGTTTCGTAACAAAAAAGCTCCGTTCCTGGGCTGTGACGAGCCGGAGGTGGGTTAGGGAAAGTCCCTACATAGGGTAGGGAAGGTTGAGATGTTTCCCGCGCAAGCTGGGATGAGCCCGCCTCGATGAAGGTCCCTACGGAAAGGTAGGGAAATCCGTCTCCGCCCTTGAAATCCTCAAACGCAAACCCACCTCAATGAAAGTCCCCACTAGAAAGCGAAGAAATCCGCAGGGGGGTTCCCTTCCTTCACACCGCCGACAGTGCCTCAATGAAAGTCTCTACGAAAAAGTAGGGAAATGTAGGTCGTATGCCACAGCACCGCTACGTCCTCGAGCCCTCAATGAAAGCCCTTCCGAAAAGGAAG
>NZ_KV810428.1:6280-7379 GCF_001812775.1 Rothia sp. HMSC068F09 | reverse complement strand
TGAAAGCCCTTCCGAAAAGGAAGGGAAATGAGGGCAACAATCATCAGGATCAGGCCGGAGATGAACCCTCAATAAAAGCCCTTCTGAAGAGGGAGGGAAATCCTCACCAGGCAGATTATAGGCCTCGTCGAACGTGACCCTCAATGAAAGCCCTTCCGAAATAGAAGGGAAATGTGCGTCAACGCCGTCCTGGCGACCGTCTACGCCTGCCCTCAATGAAAGTCCCTCCGAAAAGGAAGGGAAATGGTTAGTACTTGGATGTGGTCGAACTCACCTGCGTACCCTCAATGAAAGCCCCTCCGAAAAGGAAGGGAAATTCCGCCCAGCCGCTCGCAATGGCGATGGACGCTACTGGCCTCAATGAAAGTCTACATCTCAAGGTACAGAACAAACGGTCCCGTGGTCATCCTAATCCATCACAACAGCCTGTCTTATTCGAAGTCCCCACAAAGCTGTATGGAAATTCCTGTTTTTGGGCACTTTGAAACTGGGCGAGAGTACCTAAATGAAGGTCCTTCCCAAAAAGGTAGGGATATGCGTCGGCAGATACAGCCTGCGACTGCCTAGCCACGCCTCAATGAAAGCCCCTCCGAAAAGGAAGGGAAATTACCGTCCAGGTTCTGACCAAAGGCAACGACCTGGCCTCAATGAAAGCCCTTCTGAAAAGGAAGGGAAATCCGTAGATGCTTGCCAAACCGCGGATACGCGAGAGCCCTCAATGAAAGCCCCTCCAAAAAGGAAGGGAAATGCTCTTCTTTTTCTCGCTTATCTAGAATACCAGTTTGAACTGCCTCCCGTTTCTTGGACAACAAAACTAAAGTCCAAGAAACAGGAGGCTTTTCATGTCCGTGCATCTGGGAATGAGACATAATCGTTTGCTTCGGAAACAGGCAGCACAGATGTTTGAGAAGGGATTTGGCTATGGTGTAACCGCCAAAAGCCTTGGTATATCTGCCGCGACTGTGAGAGAGTGGCAGAAGATGTACCGCGTGATCGGGAAGGGCGGGCTTCTTGCCATGGGAGTAAAGCACACCAAATACGACTATGAGACCAAGGTCGCCGCAGCGAGGGCCGTGGTTGATGGTGGGATGAGTAAGCC
>NZ_KV810428.1:5475-6180 GCF_001812775.1 Rothia sp. HMSC068F09 | reverse complement strand
ACCGTTGAAGCAGTGGTGCAGGCTGTACCGTGAGGGTGGCGCGCAGGCGCTTAAGCCTAAGCCCAAGGGCAGGCCGAAGGGGTCGGTGCGGGTGTTGCCGCCAACGCGTGAGGAGGAACTTGCCGAGCGTGTGCGCAAGCTTGAGGCGCAGGTGGTGTACCTAAAAAAATCGATTGCCCTGAAGGCGTACAGGCGCTCCCAAACCGGGACAAAGCCCTAGTGGTCGCTGAGCTTTCAGGGCGCGGACATGCGGTGTGCGATCTCCTCAAGGCCGCCGGTCTTGCCAGGTCGAGCTACTACTACGCGCTGGCTCACCCCCAGCAGCCAACCAGAGTACAGCTACGTCCCAAGGTCGCCCAAATCTTTTCGCGAACCCCCAACGGGTGCGGTCACAGGCAGGTAGCTATGTGCCTGCGCGCTGAGGAAGGGGTGCGCATTGCCGATAAGACGGTTTTGAAGATGATGCGCGAGATGGGGCTGCGCTGCGGTATACGCCGTGAGAGGGCCTACCACAGGTACAACTCCTACAAGGGGGACGTGGGGCAAAGTTTCGCCAACATCATCGGTCGCGACTTCACGGCGACTGGTCCTTGGCAGAAGTTGGGTACCGATGTTACCGAGTTTAAGCTCTCCTTTGGTAAGGCCTACCTCGCTCCGGTGTACGACTTTGCCAGTAAAGAGATTGTTGCCCATTCCATCTCGATG
>NZ_KV810428.1:4685-5375 GCF_001812775.1 Rothia sp. HMSC068F09 | reverse complement strand
AGAGATTGTTGCCCATTCCATCTCGATGTGTCCCAACCTCCTCCAGCAACAAGAGATGCTTCAGATACTCATGGATGCCAAACCCGCAGGGGTCGAACCGATCTTGCACTCGGATATGGGGTGGCAGTATCAGCACGAGACCTACGTCAGAACGCTTGCCGATAACGGTTTTATCCAGAGCATGTCACGTAAAGGCAACTGCATCGATAACGGCGCCACCGAGCAAGTTTTTGGACATCTGAAGGATGAGTTCTTTCGCGGGCAGGACTGGCAGACCTTCGAGAGTTTCAAGGTTGACCTTGATGCCTATATTACGCACTGGAATACAGCAAGGCGCCAGGTAAAGCTTAAGGGCCTGACTCCGGTAGAGTACCGGGTTCAGGCCCTGCAGGAAGCCGTATAGCGGCTACTATTTAAAGCGTCCAAGTTTCGGGGCGCAGTTCAGTTCCCTCAATGAAAGCCCCTCCAAAAAGGAAGGGAAATTGTTTGTCTGATGTTTCGTCGGTCTTTAGGGATAGCCCTCAATGAAAGCCCCTCCAAAAAGGAAGGGAAATTGTTTGTCTGATGTTTCGTCGGTCTTTAGGGATAGCCCTCAATGAAAGCCCCTCCGAAAAGGAAGGGAAATCGTTCCACCAGTTCAGGAAGCCGTTGATTACCTGACCCTCAATGAAAGCCCTTCCGAAAAGGAAG
>NZ_KV810428.1:4131-4585 GCF_001812775.1 Rothia sp. HMSC068F09 | reverse complement strand
GAAAGCCCTTCCGAAAAGGAAGGGAAATCCTGGCGATGGAATCGAAGCCGAAAAGGGTTATAGCCCCCCTCAATGAAAGCCCTTCCGAAAAGGAAGGGAAATCGAGCTTCAGCGGCATCGATTCTTCGCGGGCGGGGTCCCCTCAATGAAAGCCCTTCCGAAAAGGAAGGGAAATGGGGTTTGCTCGCCGACCTCGCTCTGTGAACCTGATCCCTCAATGAAAGCCCTTCTGAAAAGGAAGGGAAATACGGAAGAAAACAACACAAAAAGTTTTGCGTTGCAGGCCTCAATGAAAGCCCTTCTGAAAAGGAAGGGAAATGTGGTTGGTGGACAGACTAGCCCGCAGGACGGCGGCGCCTCAATGAAAGCCCTTCTGAAAAGGAAGGGAAATGTTCTCGCAGAAGAACAAGACCGTTGAAATTCCTAGCCTCAATGAAAGCCCTTCTGAAAAGGA
>NZ_KV810428.1:3719-4031 GCF_001812775.1 Rothia sp. HMSC068F09 | reverse complement strand
TGAAAGCCCTTCTGAAAAGGAAGGGAAATGGTGCGCGCATCTGGTCGTCGCCTACCGAATCGGCATTGCCTCAATGAAAGCCCTTCTGAAAAGGAAGGGAAATTGGAATGGCATAGCACAAAGCCCCCCGGTCTAGCCACGCCTCAATGAAAGCCCTTCTGAAAAGGAAGGGAAATCGTGATAGTGAATCGGATGTCGTACGGGTCCTCGCGGGCCTCAATGAAAGCCCTTCTGAAAAGGAAGGGAAATCTCCTTATGCGGTCGTTGCATTACAGTGATATATGCCTCAATGAAAGCCCTTCTGAAAAGGAA
>NZ_KV810428.1:3234-3619 GCF_001812775.1 Rothia sp. HMSC068F09 | reverse complement strand
GAAAGCCCTTCTGAAAAGGAAGGGAAATCGCAGGAGTACCAGACCCCCCCCCAGAGCTATCATTCGACGCCTCAATGAAAGCCCTTCTGAAAAGGAAGGGAAATAATATCGGCTCGGTTCTGGGCTGGCCAGCAAAGACCGCCTCAATGAAAGCCCTTCTGAAAAGGAAGGGAAATAATGCCACAGCGGCCCGCGATGCGGTGCCCTCAGCAGCCTCAATGAAAGCCCTTCTGAAAAGGAAGGGAAATATTACCCGTGGGCTAATCAGGTGGAAGCCCTCAATAGCCTCAATGAAAGCCCTTCTGAAAAGGAAGGGAAATTTTCGGGCTGTTCGGGTCAGTCGCGCCGACCTGCTGGGCCTCAATGAAAGCCCTTCTGAAAAGGA
>NZ_KV810428.1:0-3134 GCF_001812775.1 Rothia sp. HMSC068F09 | reverse complement strand
TGAAAGCCCTTCTGAAAAGGAAGGGAAATAGCTACCCGAAACTAGCCCGCAACCCTGCGGCAGAAACGGGTGCTTCGCGAGAACCTCGCGGAGGCTACACGCAAAATTATACACCCCATCCACATCTACCCACCCATAGCTCTCTGACAAGGGAAGAAACCATGCGAGCGACACACCACGTTCCCGTCAAGCGCCAGGCTCTCGCACAGATACAAGACCCCCACCGGGTGCTTCAACAAGCGACCCGGCGGGGGTCTTCACGTATGAGAGGGGTTGGCGCGGTTCAGGTAAACCGGGCAAACCGCGTGAGCCTCGAGGTCTCGCGGGACTCGGAAAGAACAGCGCGTCAAAACCCGGGCCGGCCAAAGCTCAGCCCAGGTGAACAGCGGAACTAGCGCTCCGCCTCCTCACCCAGCAGGCCCTCACGAGCCAACGCGGTCAAACGAGACACCGCGCGGAAATACTTCTTCTGGTAACCACCGGCCAGCATCTCCGGGGTAAACACCTTGTCAAAAGGCACACCCGAAGACACAATCGGCAGGTCCTTGTCATACAGGCGGTCAGCCAGCACCACAAAACGCAACGCCACCGACTGCTCCGTAATCGGCTGCACATCACGCCACGCAACACCCTGCAGACCGTCAATCAGCTGACGGTAACGCGAGGGGTGAACCTTCGCCAGATGCTCCACCAGGTCCGCGAAGTTATCGACGCCCACCGTCTTACCGGCGAACACTTCCTCAACCTTCGCGTCAAACTCGGCGTCAGACACCGGCTCCGGGGCATCGGGCAGGCCACGATGACGGAAGTCCTCACCATCCACGCGGTGCACCTCAAACTGCGAGGACAGCACCTGAATCTCACGCTTAAAGTCCTCCGCCGCGAAGCGCCCCTCACCCAGGGCACCCGGCAGAGTATTCGAAGTCGCCACAAGCTTCACGCCGGCATCGGCCAGCTCACGCATCAGGCGGGACATGAGCACCGTATCGCCCGGATCGTCCAGCTCAAACTCATCGATGCACACCAGCTTGTAACCGCTCAGCGCCTCAACCGTCTTGCGGAACGTCAACGCACCCACCAGGTTCGTGTACTCCACGAACGTGCCGAACGCCTTCGGGCCATCCACGTAATGCCACAGCGAAGCCAGCAGGTGAGTCTTACCCACACCGAAACCGCCGTCAAGATACAGGCCAGCCTTCGAAGTGTCCTTCTTCTTGCCGCCAAAGAGTCGACCAAAGAAGCCGCCGCCGGAGCCGCCGCCGTTAATCTTGTCGCCAAAATCCTTGAGCTTCTGCACCGCCTCAGCCTGCGAGGGCTGGTTCGGGTCGGGGATATAGGTGTCGAACGAAACCTCTCCAAAACGCTCTGACGGGCGGAAACCTGCCAGCAGCTCATCGGCAGACACGCGCGGGATGCGGTCGGTCAAATGTACGGTCGTGGTGGGCACAAAAACTCTTTTCTTCAGTGACGGCGATGTGACTTTCGTTTTAAGTGTAGTACTGCCTAACACCCCGCGTGAGCCGCATGAGTTGCCCGCCACATTATGAGTAAGGCGATGCGCCGGATGCAGTTGGCAGGTCTGAGAGGTCGAGGTTGCCTCGCCCCCTCCTCCAATACCCTCTGAACCAGCACTTCTCTCAATCAACACTCTCCGAAGACCTACTTGATAGCGAAAGTATTCCAATATCTACATCTAAACTTCACAAACTACAAAAGACTGCAAAAGATGGCAAACATCCTGTAAGGTGGTCTCGGGACCCAAAGCGATGCACCGGTGCATCGACAGCATGGAATACCTAGCCAGAACACTTTCGAGGCACGTCGCCGTACCTACAGAAACATTCTCGACTAGCACATACACACCATCACCGACGATAGGAGCGTATCTTCTATGGATTCGACCATTTTCAACCGCCGTACCCTGTTGGGTAGCGGCGCACTTGTGGGCTTGGGCGCCCTGCTTACCGCCTGCGGCCAGCAGGCCACCAACGAGGCTGCCGGCTCGACTTCTTCCGGCGCACCGAGCGAGACCGCTTCGGCCTCGGCTTCGGCTACCGAGGCGTCTTCGGCCTCGGCGACCCCGAGCCCTGTCATTACCCGCGGCTACTCGGGTGGCTCGAAAGCCCCCGATGGCGAGTACCGCAAGGCGGATGGTTACGGCCCGGCCCAGAATGTCCCCAAACCTCGTAACGAACCCGCCCAGTACCCCGAGACCGAAGAGGGTCTCATCCACATGATGGAAGACTGGCTGGTTGCCCACAACTACGGTACACAAACCGGTGACTGTTCTTATGCCTATAAATATATTGCGCAAGAAACAGAAGAATATAAATCATACAAATATTTGGAATCTCTTTATAGTCGCGGAGGATGGATTATTGGAGGACTGGAATCTTATCAGTCTGAAGGTTCTCTGATTTATGATAGCCAGAAGAAAAATTACCGAATGAAGTTTCGTATCCTGTGGTCAACAGTCACATATGTAAATCCTGATGGCCATCTCGAAATGGATGCTAATACGGATACGAAAAACGATTCTTTTTACTTTCTGTTTACGTATTCTAATGGATATTGGAAGATTGTAGGTTCTGAAGATGTGGAGCAAAAATGAAATCCTTCATGAAGAATATTAAGAATATAAATATTATTCTGTACGCTTCTATTTTTGCAGTAAATATGACGTGTAGCGCTCCGATTGCAATGGCAGCTGAATGTACGAGTCAAAATTCTAATGGCCATTGCATTAAAGTACCTGGAGAGAATCCCCCATCGAAAGATAACCACACGAAGCGTTCCAGAACTACTGACCATTCTCGACAGGTAGACATTTCAGACGGTAATACTGCCTCCACGACTTCAGTGGAAGCATCGCGGCAGGCCTGGGATAAAGAACATCCTAAAACAGTTGACGGTATGGGGCAGGTCTACCATATGACCTCCCACGCCGCGCGCAGAGCGGGCGATGCTGAATGCTACTCCGAGGACCAGCGTCCGGGTAAACCCATACGCGTCCTAGAACAACCCGCAACCGGCGAAGCTGCAAACTACAACCTAAAAACCGGGTTCTCAACATACTGCCAACCCAACGACACTAAAACCCTCACCCCCACCAACCCCAAAGAAACCCCCAAAGG
>NZ_KV810427.1:98088-124794 GCF_001812775.1 Rothia sp. HMSC068F09 | reverse complement strand
CGGTCACCCACACTCAACTCGGAAGAGCCACTATTATCAATGCCAAAACTATATGCTTTTGGCATCCGATTCGCGACGCCTCGAATATGCAATGACCGCCGAAGAACTATTCTTCCCCGCCATTCAAGATATCTTTGACGACGGGAAAGGCTGGGTCATCACCCCCAACCAACAAATCTTGACCATGCATATCCTTGAGGCGCAGCCGCGCATCCATAATGAAGAACAAAAAATCTTCGACTGGAACGTCAAATTCGACATCCTTCCCGAAGCAAAAGTCTTCCGGAAAGACACCGGGCAGCTACAGCCCATCACCGAATTCGACACGCGCGGACTCCTTCGCGACGGAGCAATCCACGGGACCTTGCGCTCGCGTTTCCTCGATCCCGGATGGGATATTCACTTCATCCCCGAAAAGGAGGTATAACCATGGGACCCCAACGTAAGGAACAGGAGACGAGCGCCCAGCAGAATTCCTCCCAGGAAGCTCATCCGGTATCTTCTGGTCAGCTACTTGCTCATCAGTCGGAGTCACGGAAGCCCCGTTTTTCTCGTCGTACCCTCGCTGTAGCAGGCGTGGGCACCCTCGGTGCCCTCTTCGTCGGTCGACAGGCCGGTATCCTCGCCACCAATGAGGAAAAGCACGAAGCGCGCCTTCTTAAACGGGATAGAGCACTTATCGGGCTGGCACCTGAACAAAAATTTGATGATTATGTCGACGGTGGAAGTTCATCCGGTCTGCTCGTGTACACCGCCTATGAACGTAAAGGCAGGTACGTGCCCGCGACCGAGGAGCGTGCGGCCCAGAATGTGCCCTACCCCGTTCTGCAGCCAGGTATTGATGAATATAGTCGCGGCGGTTTTTATACTTTCCAAGCATATTTTTATGCTGCCTTGAACTATTTCTACTATACGGGAGATACCAAACCACTATCCGAAGTAGTTACCCCTGAAAAAGTGGTATCTCAAGAGATTCTTGAAATGTATCAGAGAAACCTTGGGTGGATTGTTTCTGCCCAGGATCTCTACCAGGTAAGAATTAGGATTCCCGGAATCGGTACGCGGTCTAAAAACCGCCGCAAGATATATCAATACCAGGGATCCACCTTTATCCCTGAAGATGCATATTTCTATGTACAACAGACAGGAGAGAAACTACCTATCAATAAGTTCTTGAAGACCGGCGAGGAAGAATATGTATTCCTTTATGCTGAGCACCTGCGCGGCCGCTGGGTGCTGGTGGAAGACGATAAGGACGCCACGCCGCTGTACCCTCCGGGATTCTCCCTCGAAGGGCTAGAGGTATAAGAATCCACCTTCTCGGTAGCCGCACGACATCACCAGTAACCACACCACACCAACCACCCTAGGAGACATATGGAACAGTCACCCCAGAACCCCGGCGCGCCCGCGCAGGACAGCGCCGTGCAGGGTAGCCCCTCGCCGGAGAATACTGCGCAGAGCAACGCTGCAGAAAGCACCGCGGTAGAAGCTACTGCGGCACCTACCGCAACCGCCCTCCAGAGCCCCGCGCAAGACCCCGCCGTAGATGGTGCCGCCTCCACGTCTCCCAGCGAAGCAGTAGCGACCCAGAACGCTCCCGCAGAGCCTAAACGCATGGGCCTGTACTCGCTTATCTGCCTCCCCATCGGTGGATTCATGGCCTACTTCATCGCAGCTTCTCCCTACCTCTGGATGTACTACGCCTATTGGGGATCTTCCTCGATAGCAACGGCTACTCTCATCATTTCGTTTGTTGTTTTGCTGTGCGTATGCTTCACCTACTGTGCTCTTGCGGCGCTCATCGTTGAGAAGATCGCTACCCGAAAACTGCCCTGGAAGCGTTCCCTCGCCATAAGTGCGCGTGCTACCGCGCTTCTTGTGATAGTTCTGACGATTGTCTTCTTCTGCTACACGTCGTACCTTCTCCGAGGCGGCTACTAACACACCACAGACAAGCACCACCGGCAGAATACCGGCAGGGTAGAGCCCTCTATGCTCCACCCTGCCGGTACTTCGTATCCGGGGTTCCGCGCAATCAGCGAACACGGGGTGAGAATAGTCAACGTGAAGCATAAAACCGCGCCGAACCAGTGAAAATATGCCGCCAACCCTCTAAAATGGGAAAGGAAAATTCCGAACAACAACCCCGCACGGCATACCGCGCGGGACAGCTAAGGAGCGAACTATGTCGCGTAAGCCCCTCATCGCAGGCAACTGGAAGATGAACCTCAACCACGCAGAGGCAGTCACCCTCGTCCAGAAGCTCGCATGGACCCTCGACGACGCAAACTTTGACTTCTCCGCAACCGAAGTTGCCGTCTTCCCGCCCTTCACCGACATCCGCTCCGTGCAGACCCTCGTCGAGGGCGACAAGCTGGACATCCTCTACGGTGGCCAGGACCTCTCCGTCCACGACTCCGGCGCATACACCGGCGAAATCTCCGGCGCATTCCTCTCCAAGCTCGGCGCAACCTTCGTGCTCGTCGGCCACTCCGAGCGCCGCACCTACCACCACGAAAGCGACGAGCTGTGCGCAGCAAAGGTCCAGGCAGCCTACAAGCACGGCCTGACCCCCGTCCTCTGCGTCGGTGAGCCCCTCGAGGTCCGCGAGGCAGGCACCCACGTCGAGTACACCCTCGAGCAGCTGCGCGGCTCCATCGCTGGTCTGACCGCAGAGCAGGCAGAGACCCTGGTCGTCGCCTACGAGCCCGTCTGGGCCATCGGCACCGGCAAGGTCGCAACCGCAGACGACGCGCAGGAGATGTCCGCAGCTATCCGCGCAGAGATCGTTAAGCTCTACTCCGCAGACGTTGCCGAGAAGGTCCGCGTTCTCTACGGCGGCTCCGTCAAGTCCTCCTCCGCACCCTCCATCATGGGCAAGGAAGACGTGGACGGCGTGCTCGTCGGCGGTGCATCCCTGCAGGCTGAAGAGTTCGCAGCAATCGCACGCTTCGACGCATAAAGCTTCGACGCATCACGGCGTTTCATAGTGTTACGGCGCTCGGCCGGGTACCCACCTGACCGGGCGCCGCGCCTTTTAATTTAACCGCGCTTCTTCACGGGTGAACCTCCGTAAGTCCGTGAGTTTCGGCAGCAAAGTGGCGGGGGAGTTGGGCTAAGGGGAGTCCCGCTAACCGGCGATGCGCGGCCGGTGGGCGATACGCCGGGGCCCGTTCGCCCCTCGCCGCAAAACCCGCCCGGAACGTGCCCGCCGCACGGTTCACCCCGTACACTTAACGGCATGTTCAGCTTCGGATTCTCCCTCATCATCGCAGGCCTCATCGGCACGATGCTCTTCCTCTACATCCGCAACCGCAGGGTCAGCGCCCCGCGCCTACCCGGCAATGACGGCGGCAACCTCGGCTACGCGGGCAGCGAAGAGTACAGGGAGCCCTCACCCGAATACCAGTACTTCGAAAGCCGCCGCGACGAGTTCCTCGACCGGCTCTACAGCCGCACCTCCTCGCCCGAAATCCCCGTGACCCTCACCCTGCGCGACTGGGTGGACCAGGGCTTCTACGCCGGAGGAGGCGCCTACTGGGCGGCCGCGCAGCAGTTCACCTACTACCTCATCGACGGCGGGTACGTGCGCGCCTACGACACTGAGGGCGATGAGCTCACCGCCCAGCGCGTGCTCACCGACCGGCCCGCGGCCCTGCAGCTGACCCCCAGCGAGTACCAGCGCCGCACCAACCGCGCCGTCTAAAAACCTAATCAACGTGACCGAACGGCGACGGTAGCGTATAGTTAAACCGTCTGTCTGCAACGCGAAAGCCGCAGACCCCGCCCGAAGAATGACTACAGGAAGGTCCCCATGGACGTCATCATGAACGTACTCATGGTCATTATTGCCATCACCAGCGTGATTGCAGTGCTGCTTGTGCTGCTCAACCGCGGTCAGGGCGGCGGCCTCTCCGACATGTTCGGTGGCGGTATGACCAACTCCCTGAACTCCTCCGGTATGGCGTCGAAGAACCTGATTCGCCTGACCGTGACCGTAATCGTCATCTGGGTTATCGCAGTGGTCCTGTACGGCCTGGCCCTGCGCTTCAACGGCCAGATTGTGGTCTAGCCTGATTTCCCCTTCACGGGTGAACGGATAGAGCTTCTCCCCGGCATTTCTCAACCGAGAATGTCGGGGATTTTTTATGCACGCAACCCCGTGTACCCAACCTCGTGCACGAACCCTCGTGCACCCAACCCCACTCACAGCCCCGTGACGGAACGGCTTGACCGCCGTCGCGGGGCGGGAGTACTCTATAGGTAATGGCGGATCATGAAGAGTCCTACTTTCTGAAATATCTTTTTCTTATATTTATCGGATTCTTCGCTTCCCGCCATTTTTCTTTTAACCCTCGTTCCCGCGCGGCCGGCAGGATAAGCGGCTAATGGACAAGCACGCAGCGGATAAACAAGCGACGGATAAACGCCGCCCCGGCTCCGCGGCACGTAACGGCCGGCTGCTCCCCGCGAATACGCACCCCCGCAGGTCACCGATGACCAAACCCAACGACAACCCGCGCCCACGCCGCTACGATAAGAACATAAACACACCACCGACGGCGACAGTCGGGTGAGACCAACGGAAAGGACGACCCGTGACTACCCCCTACGACGCATCCCCCTACCTGCAGGAATCACCCTACCTCAACGAATCCGCCTACCTTCACGGTGAAGCACCCGAAGGCCTCAGCCCCCTCGTGCGCCTCATCCTGATGCGCCGCTACGGCGTGTACGTCTTCACCGACCTGTACGACCCCTCCTACCGCTCGAACTACTCGAGCATTAATGAGCGGCACCAGGCCGGCGTATTCGACACCGACCTGGGGCGAGTGTCCGCCCTGAGCAATTGCGGCCTGACCCTCAGCGAGGAATCTCTCGCCCAGGCGTTGAAGGCTAGCACCAACGAATTCGCTCTATTCTTGACCATCTGGTCCTACGAGTACGGGTACCGTCCCGGCCGCGTGTTCCGCCGCGACTTTGATCTGCGCGCCCTGACGCTCACCGAGGAGCAGCGCTACACCGAGCAGATCATGCACTACCTCTCCAACCCGTACTACAACCCGGACGGCACCGAGCGCATCGTTGGCGGCCTGCCCGAGAACTACGTGCCCTACGAGTGGCAGCAGCCGATGAGCCGTACCAACCTCATCGGCATGGAACGCAACCGCCGACCCCTGCAGATGGTCAGCGGCGTGCAGAACGCCCTGATTATGGCGGGTGCCCTATACCAGCAGCTGCTCGGTCAGCAGCAGGCGTACAACCAGACCGACCAGCGCGACCTTGTGGCGCTGCGCCGCTTCCTCGCCCAGCATGATGCGCTGCCGGGTGAGCGACCTGAGAACACCAGCCGCGAGAACCGCGTGTTCATTGCCGCCTGCCTGCACCCCGAAGACGCTGAGCACCTGCGCACCATGAAGGAGGCGCTCGCCCTCGCCGCCGCATACTCGCGCCTGCGGTTCAACGGCACGGTGGGCGACCTGAGCCTGAGCACCGCCCCGCGCCTGAAGCTGCGCCGCAACGAACGCACCCGCATCGCGCACCTGCTCAACCGGGTGCTGGAGGCCGACCCGGTCGGTGCCCGCTACGACAGCGCGCCCGCCGCAGAAATGTATAAGCGCCTCGTCAAGGCGATTCACCCCGGCGACTACCCGTCGCTGACCGCGCTGAGCCGCTGGGCTGACGAGCTGTACCGCGGTGAGGTGTACAGCTTCGAGTCGCTGGTGGACCGCGCCTACGCAACCCGAGATGCCCAGAACGTGGCTCGTCTGCTGTCCACGCGTCCGGGCGTGTTCGCGCGCCAGCTGGTGCGTGCCCTGGATGCTTTTGAGGCGCCGCGCTACGGCATCGACACCGCACCGAGCCCCGGCCAGCAGGTCATCTTTGACGCGTTTGCTGCCGTGGCGCCGCGCGTATCCGCGCCCATCCTGGTGCAGATTCGCAACCTGGTGACCCTACAGCGCAACGCGCTCGCAAACCCGCCGAAGGAGCGCCCCGCCAACCCGGTCGCGGTGCAGGAAGAGCAGGAGCTCGCTGACTACGCGCGCCGCAACCCGGAGGGCGTCGCGAGGGTTCAGAACATCATGCAGAACGCGGGCATCCCGAACCCGCTGGGTTCGTTCTTCGGCGCTAATTCCGGTCCGGAGAACCCGATGCGTTCTATCCCGGTTGGTTCTGAGAGCCCCGCGAACCAGCGCGAGGAGCGCCGCAAGGCATCAGCTCAGAAGGCTCAGCCTGCCGCCCCGCAGCGCATGAACCTGTCCAAGACCGGCATCGCCACCATGATTCCGGCGCGCGAGTACAGCCCGGCGGTGCTGGACCTGCTGGAGCGCCTGGTTGAGATTGGCCTGTCCGGCCGCCTTGCCGAGACCAGCATCTACCTGCCCGAGCAGGTGGGGGACATGGTCATGCCGCTGAACACACGCAGCGCCCGCCCCTCCCTGGACGGCATGGGCCGCTACAACACCTCCGCGGTGCACCTGCCGCCCACCGGCGTGATTCGCCTCTTCTGCTTCTGGGATGAGGGCGTGGACATTGACCTGTCGCTGATGATGTTCGACGCTGAAGGCAACTACATGGACAAGATCAGCTACTGGTCGCAGACCGCTAAGAACAGCCAGGGCGCCATTTACGCGCACCACTCCGGCGACATTACGGACGGTACCGGCGGTGCCTGGGAGTATATCGACATTGAGGCGCGCAAGGCGCTCAAGGCGGAGGTGTGCTACCTCGTGCCGGTGGTGCAGCTGTACTCCGGCTTCGGGCAGACAAGTACCCTGGACGCGGTGAACGACCTGCAGGCGGGCTTCATGGTCGTGCCCGCCGTGGGTGTGGGTGAAGTGCACGAGGTGAGCCAGGTGCACACCAAGTTCGCCCTGCGCGCTGAGAGCCGCGGCGTGTTGCCGTTCATCGTGGACCTGCAGAACCGCGACCCGTACGACATTCCCGATGAGACTGACGCCATCGTGAAGGTGACGGACATCGGCCTTGCCCGCGGCATTAACGTGCTGCAATCCGGCGCGAACATCACCGCCGTGCGTGAGCACTTCGACTGGGCGCAGCCGATGACGGTGCGCGAGTACCTGCAGCTGACCGGCGCGAAGCTCGCCCCGACCGCAGAGGAGGCACAGGAGGTGCTGGAGGCGACGGTCCCGTCGCTGACGGCACTGTACGTGGGCTTCGAGGCGGATGAATCTTCGGAGGAGTACGAACCGCAGAGTCCTGCCGCCGCTGAGCAGTAGCGCGGCATAGCAAAAGGGTGGAGCCCCGGATAGGTGACTATCCGGGGCTCCACCCTTTATTTTGATATGCAGTTTAGAACCGAACCTTACGGGCGGTTCTCAGGAGCCAGCGACTCCTCAGTAGCAAAAATCAGGGTCTGCTTCTTACCGCGCGCACCCACCGCCGGGGTCTCCAGCAGCAGCTCCGCGTTCAGGTCCTCAGCGTCCAGCTTCGCGCCAGCCAGCAGGCGGCTAGTCGCATCCTGCTTATCCTCACCGGTGATGAGGAAGAAGACGTTGCGGGAGTTATTGATAATCGGCAGGGTTACCGACACGCGCTCAGCCGGGGGCTTCGGTGAGTCAGAAACCATCACTGTCACGGCCTTACCGCCCTCAACCGGGTCCTCCGGCAGGCCGGTGCCCAGCAGAACCTGCTTGCGGCCCGGGAACAGGGAGGCGATGTGGCCGTCCGGGCCCATGCCCAGCAGGGTGATGTCAAAGACCGGGGCAGGCCACTGACCACCGCCACCACCGCAGCAACCGCCGCCACCGCATCCGCAACCACCGGCGGATTCGGCAGCCTCAGCGGCAGCGTCAAAGTCTTCGAGAGTGGTCTCTTCGAGGGACTGCTCGGGTGCGGAAGAACCGCAACCGCCGCCACCACAACCACAGCCGCCGGAGCCCCCATGCTCATGACCCGCGCCGCCACCGTGACCGCCAGCCAGCGGCAGCTCGGTTGCGCCCTCGGGCATCTGCACGCTCACAGCCGGTGCAGAACCGGCGTAATCACGCATCTCAAAGGCGTAGTGCTCAGCCGCAGCCTCAAGACCGGTGAAAATATCGGAGGGGCCCATACGGTGCACATTGCCCACCACCAGGCCGTGCGAAAGCAGGGGAGCGAGCAGCGCCTCAATAGCCTGACCGTCGTTACGTTCGGGGCTACGCTCGGGCACGAAACGCTCATCGGAGAACCAGAAGTGCACGCGCGACCAGTCGATATCCTTCACACGCTCGTTCTCAGCCCACGCCTTCAGGGTGGCGATACCCATGGTGCCGCCGGTCAGCGAAATGTGGGCAATCGTGCGCTCAGAGAGCACGTGCTCAATGATGTCGAGGATGCGGGTCACCGCGTCCGCGGCGAGAGCCTCGCGGGTCGGGTGTGCCACCAGGACGGGGGTGGAAGAACCCATGTTCTGAATCTTAGGCATCGAAAACCTCCGGGTATTCTTCGAGGTCCAGCATGTCTTCGGGCTGGCAGGTGTCATCGACGAGGGTGACAGTGCGCAGCGCCTGCTTCAGCACGTCACCGTAGGTGTCGTCCGGGTCGAGGCGGCGCAGCTCCTCAGAGATGCACTCGGCGAGGGTACGCACCGGCAGAGCAATCTGCTGATCGGGTGCGTACGGGGTGGAAATGGTCGCCACGGACACGCCGGGGCGGAACATGGTCACCGAACCGTCTTCACGCTCAATGCTGACGCGGTACAGGCCGCGGTTCGCCGCGCCAATGGTGGCGAGGTGAACGGGTGCGTTGAGCTTCCAGCCGAGCCAGGTACCGAGCAGAACCACGGACGGGGACTTGCCCGAACCCCACACGACCACGCGGCGCACGGGGGAGGATGGCACCTGTTCCAGGAGCGCAGCCAGCTGGGTGCGCCACAGGGTGAGGCGGGTCCATGCCAGGTCGGTGTCGCCGGCACGGAACACCTCGGCGAGGTGCTTGAGGGCTTCCTTCGGGTCTGCTGCACGCGCCGAGTCGGTGATGCGGCGCTGCGCGATGCGACCGATGGAGTGCTGTGCCGGGTTCTCGGGTACCGAGTGCGGCCACCAGACCACGATGGGGGAGTCCGGCAGCAACAGACCGGAGATGAGTGCCTCGGTCGGGCGGGATGCGCTACCCCAGCCACGCAGAACAATCATCTCGGATGCGCCGGTGTCGCCGCCGAGGTGGATTTCTGCATCCAGCTGGTCGGGGTCGAGCGGGTCATGCGAAATGTGCACGATGACGCGGCTCGGGTGCTCGTGGGAGGCACGAATTGCCGCGCGCATTGCCTCGCGGGAGTGGCCCTTCTCGGCGAGCACGACGAGGGTGAGCACGCGTCCGCTGCTGAGGCTGCCGTTGTTGGCGCGCAGCTGGCTCAGTTCCTTGTTGATGGCGGAAACGGTGGTGTGGTGCAGATGCGAGATCACGGGCGCCTCCAAGCGCGGTTGTCGCGTTCGAGCATTTCGTGTGCCGAACGCGGACCCCACGAACCGGACTCGTAGGGTTCAGGCTTAATGCGGTTTTCTTCCCAGTACTCTTCGAAGGGGTCGAGGATCTTCCAGGAGAGCTCAACTTCTTCGTGGCGGGGGAACAGCGGCGGCTCGCCGAGCAGAACGTCCAGGATGAGGCGCTCGTATGCTTCGGGGGATTCCTCGGTGAAAGAGTGGCCGTAGCCGAAGTCCATGTTCACGTCGCGGATTTCCATCTGGGTGCCGGGCACCTTCGCGGAGAAGCGGATGGTCATGCCTTCGTCGGGCTGCACGCGGATGACGATGGCGTTCTGGCCGACCTGCGGGTTCTCGCGTTCGCCGAAGAGGCGGTCGGAGGACTTCTTGAAAATCACGGCGATCTCGGTGACTCGACGGCCCAGACGCTTGCCGGCGCGCAGGTAGAAGGGGGTGCCTTCCCAGCGGCGGTTGGCGATGGAGAGTTTCAGCGCGGCGAAGGTTTCGGTGCGGGAATCGGCGGGAATGTCCTTCTCGTCGAAGAAGCCGTTGACGTGCTCGCCGCCCTGGTAGCCTGCGGAGTACTGGCCGAGCGCGAAGGAGTTCGGCAGGTCGTCGATGCGCACGGCCTCGAGGACCTTCGCCTTTTCGGCGCGCAGGTGCTTAGCGTCCAGGCTGAGGGGCTCTTCCATGGCGGTGAGGGCGAGCAGCTGCAGCAGGTGGTTCTGGATGACGTCGCGGGCCGCACCCACGCCGTCGTAGTAGCCTGCGCGGGAGCCGATGCCGATGTCTTCAGCCATGGTGATCTGCACGTGGTCCACGTAGTGGGAGTTCCAGAGGGGTTCGAACATCTGGTTGGAGAAACGCATCGCCAGGATGTTCTGAACGGTTTCCTTACCCAGGTAGTGGTCGATGCGGAACACGGCGTCGGGCGGGAAGACCGCCTCCACGATGGAGTTCAGCTCGCGGGCGCTCTCAAGATCGTGGCCAAAGGGCTTCTCAATGACGACGCGGCGCCAACCGTCGACGGGGTTGACGGTGTCTTCGTCGCGCGATGCCAGGCCGTGCTCGGCCAGCTTTGTGAGGACCTGCTCGAAGGCCTTCGGGGGGATGGAGAGGTAGAAAGCGTGGTTGCCGTGTGCGCCGCGCTCGTCAAGCTCGGCGAGGGTGCTCTTGAGCTTCTCGAAGGCTGCGTCGTCGTCGAAGGCGCCTTCGACGAATCGCATACCCTGCTGGAACTGGTTCCAAACGTCCTCGCGGAAGGGGGTGCGGGCGTTTGCCTCAACAGATTCACGCACGTAGTCGCGGAAGTCGTTGTCGCTCCAGGGGCGGCGGCCGAAGCCGACGAGGCCGAAGCTCGGCGGGAGCAAACCGCGGTTCATGAGGTCATACACTGCCGGAAGCAGCTTCTTACGGGCCAGGTCGCCGGTCACGCCGAAGAAGACGAGCGCGGACGGGCCCGCGATGCGGGTGATGCGGCGGTCGCGAGGGTCCCGCAGGGGGTTCGCTTCTTGACCGAAAGTCACAATATATTCCTTTGATTGCCTTGGTTGGTGCGTGCGGCGCGCGGTTCGTACCATATCGCGCGGTGGCGATGCCGCATCGTGAAGGTGTGTACCCAGTATTGTACCGGTTTGGGGTTCGTCAGCTGGGGCCGCCCTAATCCGCCGGGCCCCACGGCGGAACCCGGCGGATTAGGGGAGTGCATCCGGCCGCCTCACGAAGGAGACGACCAACGTCTTAGCGAGCGTTGTCGAGTGCCTCGCGGACGGTCTGCAGCAGCTCTTCCCAGGAGACATCGAACTTGGACAGGCCCTCGGTCTCGAGCTTCTCGACGACCTCGGTGTAGGAGATGCCGTGCTCAGCGATGGCGTCCAGAACCTTGTTCGACTCGGAGTAGTTCGGAACGATGGTGTTGCCGGTGATCTCGCCGTGATCGGCAACGGCGTTCAGGGTTGCCTCGGGCATGGTGTTCACGGTGTTCGGTGCCACCAGGCCGGTCACGTAGAGGGTGTCGGGCAGCGAGGGGTCCTTCACACCGGTGGAGGCCCACAGCGGACGCTGCACGTTCGCGCCGTGTGCCTGCAGGCGAGCCCAACGCTCGGTGGAGAACATTTCCTCGAAGACCTCGTAGGCGAGGCGTGCGTTGGCCAGACCTGCCTGGCCCTTCAGCTCAAGGGCGTCGCCGCCGATAGCCTCCAGGCGGCCGTCAACCTCGGTGTCCACGCGGGAGACGAAGAAGGAAGCGACGGAGTGGATGGTGGACAGGTCCTTACCGTTCTCCAGCGCCTGCTCCAGGCCGAGCATGTAGGCGTTGATGACCTCGCGGTAGCGGGTCAGGGAGAAAATCAGGGTCACGTTCACGCTGATGCCTGCAGCCAGGGTCTCTGCGATGGGGCGCAGACCTTCCTTGGTTGCGGGAATCTTAATCATGACGTTTTCGCGGCCCACGCGCTCGTAGAGCTCGCGCGCCATCTTTGCGGTGCCCTCGGCGTCGCGTGCCAGGCGGGGGTCAACCTCGATGGAGACGCGACCGTCAAAACCGTTGGTGGACTTGTAGATGGGTTCGAACACGTCGCAGGCGTTGCGCACGTCATCGCAGGTTGCCGCGAAGACGGCTTCCTCGACGTCGGCACCGGCGGCGGCCAGCTCACGCATCTGCTCGGCGTATGCGGCGCCCTTGGAGAGCGCGCCCGCGAAGATGGTGGGGTTGGTGGTCACACCGACCACGTTGTGGGTCTTGATGAGCTCGGCGAGGTTGCCGCTAGTCAGGCGCTCGCGGGAGAGGTCGTCAAGCCAGATGGAGACACCGGCGTCGGAAAGCTTCTGAGTGGACTCAGACATGGATAAAACCTTCGATTCTTGAATGAGGAAATGAAAAAGTATTGGAGGGACGCGATAGCGGGCCCGGGCGCCCCTCGTAGCGGGGCGCCCGGATCATTCGCGTCGAGCCTGCCGGAACCGTTGCGTTCCGGGGGCACGAGTATCGCTTACTTGGCGGCGGCGATGGATTCCTTAGCGGCCTCCACGACGGCCTCGGCGGTCACGCCGAACTCGCGGTACAGGGTCTTCGCATCGGCGGAAGCACCGAAGTGCTCGATGGACACGGCGCGGCCCGCGGAACCGAGCAGGTCGTACCAGCTCATGGCCAGGCCGGCCTCGACGGAGACACGCGCTGTCACAGAGGAGGGCAGAACCGACTCGCGGTATTCCTCGCTCTGCTCTGCGAACCACTCGCGCGAAGGCATGGAGACAACGCGAGCCGCGATGCCCTGCTCGGCGAGGGTTGCGCGAGCCTGGACGGCCAGCTCAACCTCGGAACCGGTGGCAATCAGGATGACGTCCGGGGTGCCCTCGGTGTCAGCCATGATGTAGCCGCCGCGTGCGGTGCCCTCTGCGGAAGCGAACTTCTCGCCCTCGGCGTCGGGGTGCACATCCTCACGAGCCCAGACGGGCAGGTTCTGGCGGGAGAGCACGAGGCCCGCGGGGCGGTCCTTCTTCTCCATGATGGTGCGCCACGCGACGGCGGTTTCGTTAGCGTCCGCGGGGCGAACCACGTCGAAGCCGGGGATAGCGCGCAGGGAGGAGAGGTGCTCGATGGGCTGGTGGGTCGGGCCGTCCTCGCCCACACCGATGGAGTCGTGGGTCCACACGTACAGCGAGGGAACACCCATCAGGGCCGAGAGGCGAACCGCCGGACGCTGGTAGTCGGAGAACACGAAGAAGGTGCCCGAGAACGCGCGGGTCGGCGAGGAGAGCACGATGCCGTTCACAATCGCTGCGGCGGCCTGCTCGCGAATACCGAAGTGCAGCACGCGACCGTAGGGGTTCGCGGTCCAGTCTTCGGTGCTGCGCGATGCCGGGTTGAAGGAATCCGCGCCCTTGATGGTGGTCAGGTTCGAACCGGCCAGGTCGGCGGAGCCGCCCCACAGCTCGGGGAAGGTCTCGGCGATAGCGTTAATGACGGTGCCGGATGCCGCGCGGGTTGCCACGGAGGTGCCGGCCTCGAACACGGGGAAGGCGGCCTTGTAGTCGGCGGGCAGCTCGCCCGCGACGAGGCGCTTGTACAGTGCGGCGCGCTCGGGGTTAGCCTTGGCCCAGGCCTCGAACTTCTCGTCCCAGGCCTTGTGGGCGGCGGCACCGCGCTCGCGCAGCTGACGGGTGTGCTCGAGCACGTTCTCCTCGATGAAGAAGCTCTTGGCGGGGTCGAAGCCGAGCACCTCCTTGGTGGCGGCAACTTCCTCGGCACCGAGCTTGGAGCCGTGCACTGCGCCGGTGTTCTGCTTGTGCGGTGCGGGGTAGCCGATGATGGTGCGCAGCTCGATGAACGAGGGCTTGTCGGTGACGGCCTTCGCGCGCTCAATAGCGGCGTACAGTTCTGCGACGTCCTCGACGTACTCGCCGGTGCGGGTCCAGTCCACGCGCTGAACGTCCCAGCCGTAGGACTCGTAGCGCTTGGCCACGTCCTCGGTGAAGGCGACGTCGGTGTCTTCCTCAATGGAGATGTGGTTGCGGTCCCAGACGACAATCAGGTTGCCGAGCTCCTGGTGGCCCGCAAGCGCGCTGGCTTCGGCGGTGACGCCTTCCTGCACGTCACCCTCGGAGGCGATGACGTAGACGTGGTGGTCGAACGGGGAGGTACCCGGGGCGGCCTCGGGGTCGAACATGCCGCGCATACGACGCTGTGCGTAAGCGAAACCAACGGCGGAGGCCAGGCCCTGACCGAGCGGACCGGTGGTGATTTCAACGCCCTTAGTGTGCTTGTACTCGGGGTGGCCGGGGGTGAGGGCACCCCAGGTGCGCAGCTCCTCCAGGTCCTTCATCTCGAGGCCGTAGCCGCCGAGGAACAGCTGGGTGTACAGGGTCAGGGAGGTGTGGCCGGGGGAGAGGATGAAGCGGTCGCGGCCTTCCCAACGGTCGTCGGCCGGGTCCTGGTTCATGACCTTCTGGAACAGCAGGTAGGCGACCGGGGCCAGGCTCATCGCGGTGCCGGGGTGGCCGGAGCCGACCTTCTCCACGGCGTCGGTGGCAAGGATGCGGGCGGTGTCAACGGCTCGCTGATCGGTTTCTGTCCACTGGAGGTTTTCTGCCACGTGGGTGTCCTTTCGCAAGGGTGAGTGGATGCGCCAGCGGCTAGGTGCTGACGCCCTGTCCATGGGGCGTAACGGTACCCCGGGGGTGTTTATTCCGCGCGGTGCGTTCCGGCGGGTGCCCCGGAGGCTGGTTGCGTCCTTTTCGTTTAACAAGGATAGTTCACTCCGCCGCACTATCTGATGTGAGGGTGTGTACATTCACAGGGTGGGACGCCGTCCGCCCGAGAGCGCCGGGTGAGCGCACCGTTGAGGCGGTGCCGAATCGGCGCGGAATCGGTGCGGCGCGGGCTTCCTTCAGCTATAAGAGATTTTGAGGGGTGGTAAAGCTCATGTTAAGGTTGAGCGGGAAGGTTGCGGACCGAGACAGTGGTTGGGTCGGTCCGCCCCTCGGTGATTAAAGCCCCTCCTCCGAACATGAACGTGATGGAGTCCAACTGTGGTGGTTGGACTCGTGGTTCGGCAGGAGGGGGCTTTCTTTTTAACCCCGAATTTAACCCCGAACGCCGGCAGCCGGGTTTGGCTGCGCGGGTGCCTCTGAAACTCCCGCGCCTGTTCCCCGGCTTGCTAGCGACCCCTCGCTGGCAGCCGCGCCCGGACACGGCAATGCCCCGCGGCTTTCGAATTATTCGAAAGCCACGGGGCATCGGGTGAAGTACCGGTCGTGAAGCACCAGCCATAAAGCGCAGGTCGAAGGGGGTCGGTCAGGCTAGTCGGACCACTTGAACTTGCGCGAGGCAATCAGGCCGAGAATGACGGTCCAAACCGTCAGAACCCAGTGCGGGTCCGCCATCCACTGGTGGTGAATGAAGTTGCCGCGCAGGGCCTCGCCCAGAGCCGCCGAGGGGAACCAGGACACGATCGCGCCGTACCAATCGGGGAAGGAACTGAGCGGGAACAGCACACCGCCCGCGCCGGCCAGAACCACCCAGGCGATGTTCACAATCGCGAGGGTCGCCTCCGCTCGCACCGTACCGGCAATCAGCAGACCCAGCGCCGTAAAGGCCGCCGCACCCAGCAGCAGGGTGAGGAAGGCTCGCGAGAGGGCGATGGCGTCCGGACGCCAACCCAGGCCGTACCCGACCACGCCCACGAGCACGAACTGGATAATCAGTACGACCACCACGGCGATGCACTTGCCCAGAATCAGGCCGTTGCGGCCCAGGGGAGTGGTCGCCAGAAAGCGAAGCACGCCGTAGCGGCGGTCGAAGCCCGTCGCGATGCCCTGGCCCGACAGCGCAGTGGAGATGACGCAGAGGGCCAGCACGCCGGGGACCGCCGCATCCATACGCGAAACCCCCACCGAATGGGCGTAGTCATCAATTAGGCCCGTAAAGCGCAGGCCCAGAAGCGCCATGACGGGGAAGATGATGTTCAGCATCAGCTGTTCGCCGTTGCGGAGCATCGCCATCGTCTCGTAGCGGCCCTGCTCAATCACGCGCACGAGCGGGTAGTTCGCGCGGGGCGGGATGTACTCCTCATCCTCGTCGATGGCGACGCCCCGGGCTGAGGTATCCGCCGCAGCGCTTGTGCTCTGCTCGCGGTCGGTAGAAGCGGTGGGGCTCATCGAATATCACGTCCTGAAATGTCGAGGAAGACGTCCTCGAGGGTCTTCGGTTCCATCTTGAGAGAAATTGGCATGAGGTAGCGTTCGGCCAGCGCCGCGGTGAAGGCCGCCAGGTGCTCCGCGCGCAGGGGGCCGACGAGCTCGTACTCGCCGGTCACGGCCGGGTGCTCCTCCGAGGCGGGAACGTAGGGGACCGTCTCGATGAGTTTCACGCCGGCCCGCAGGTGTGCCGGGAGCAGCTCCTCGCGGCTGGGGGTGGGAGCGTCCAGGGTGTAGCGCAGCCGGTTCGTGCCGTCGTTAGCGATCAGCTCGGGAACGGTGCCCTCCTGCACGGTGGTGCCGTCCTCGATGATGTACACGTAATCGGCGAGCTTCTGCGCATCGTCAATCAGGTGCGTGGTGAGCACGATGGCCACGCCGCGCTCGCGCTGTTCGCGAATAATTTCGAACACGACGTTGCGCGATTGCGGGTCCAGGCCCGCGGAGGGCTCGTCGAGGAAGAGCACGTCCGGCTTGCCGATGAGGGCCGCCGCGAGCGCCACACGCTGCTTCTGGCCGCCCGAGAGTCGCCGAATCGTGGTGCCGTTGAACGCGTCAATGCCCAGGCGGTGCGCGAGCTCTTCAACCGGGTAGGGGTCGGTGTACATGCTTGCGATGTGCTCGAGCAGCGGGATGGGGTGCATGGCGTTGGGCAGGCCGCCGTCCTGAAGCATGATGCCGACCTTGGCGCGCAGCTCGGGGTCCGCCAGGAGGGGGTTCTCGCCGAGTAGGCGCACGGTACCGCGGGTGGGCTTGAGCAGACCCTGGGCGCAGGCGAGGGTCGTGGTCTTACCCGCACCGTTCGCGCCGAGAAGAACCACCACTTCGCCGGGGAAGACACGCAGATTCACCCGGTTGACGGCGCGGTAGTAGCCGCTTGCGGTGAGTCGTTCGGGGTGCTTATTGCGGAACGCCCGGGAGGGCTTGAACTCTTTAATAAGGTCCTTGACGCTCAGCGCCGGTTCTTCGGCGACGGTGAGCCTGCGCGCAGTGGGGGAGGAGACTGTCTCCTCTGAGCGGTCCGCGCGTGCGGTGGTGGTCTCCATGGGCATAACTTTCGATTTATTCGCGTGATATACCCCTATATTCTATGCACCACCTCACGTACTCAGCACATTTTTAAGACGATCAACATTCAGCTTCAGGTAAAAAAGTCAGCAAGTAGGAAGACCTAACTAGCCAAAGAAAAAACAATTAGGACATACTTTATTTGTGTATTCCGTGAACAAGACATCTCAGCGCTCCTCCGAGCGTGAGGCGCAGACCCGAAGCAGCACCCGCGGTGCAGCATCGGGTTCTCATAGTGCTTCCAGTAAAAAGTCCTCCGCGGCACGCACATCCAAGCGTAAGGCCGAGGCCGAGGAACGCACCCGGGACCGCGTGCTCCGCGGCGTTCTTAACCACGGACCGGTATCCGCCGCAAGCCTGGGGGAGCTGCTCAGCCTGACCCCCGCCGCGGTCCGCCGCCACCTGGACGCCCTCGAATCGAGCAACATGATTGAGGTCGCCCCCATTAAGAAGCACGGCGCGGGTGCCGGACGACCGGCCCGCCGCTACGTGATTGCCCCGCAGGGGCACGAGCGGCTCGGCAACGACTACCTGCTCATCGCACGTAACGCCCTGCAGATGCTACGCGATACCGTCGGCGACGGGGCGCTGGAGGCCTTCGCCTCCGCCCGCGCGGCCGAGATGGAGGCGCGCTACCGCCCGGTGGTGGAAGCCGCCGGAGACAACGTGGCCGCCCGAGCTAAGGCGCTCGCCGAGGCCATGAGCAGGGACGGTTTCGTGGCCACCGCGCAGGTGACCGAACCTCCCGTGGGTCGTAGCGTGCCGGAGCACTTCCTCGCGAGTATCCAGCTGTGCCAGGGCCACTGCCCGGTTCGCGACCTGGCCGAAGACTTCCAGGTCTTCTGCGAGCAGGAGACCGGGATTATTTCTGATCTTCTGGGCGTTGATGTTCGCAGGCTCTCCACGATGGCCTCGGGCGCGCACGTGTGCACCACGCACGTGCCGCTGAACCGAGAGACCGTGGCGGAGAACGCGAAGTCGACGAAACCAGCCACGCCGACCGAGCCCGATGACGGCACGCCGGCTGAGAAGCCGAGCGTCTAGCCGGCGGCTCGAACCCCAAGGACTACCGCGCCTGCATCCGGCAGGTGGCGGAGAGAATGTAATAACCATCGAAGAAAGGCCGTAATGACTGAGAAAGTTGGGCAGAACGCCAACGATACCGTCATTTCAGAGATCCTGGAGATGAACCCCGAACTCGAGGGCATTGGTAACTACGAGTACGGTTGGGCAGACTCCGACGAAGCAGGCCAGGTAGCAAAGCGCGGCCTGGACGAGGACGTCGTGCGTGACATCTCCGCGAAGAAGAACGAACCCCAGTGGATGCTGGACATGCGTCTGAAGGCGCTGAAGTTCTTCGAGCGTAAGCCCATGCCCACCTGGGGTGCGGATCTTTCCGAAATCGACTTCGACAACATCAAGTACTTCGTGCGTTCGACCGAGGGTCAGGCCGGCTCCTGGGAGGAACTGCCCGAGGATATCCGCACCACCTACGAGCGCCTGGGTATTCCCGAGGCGGAGCGTAACTCGCTGGTTGCTGGTGTGGCTGCACAGTACGAGTCCGAGGTCGTGTACCACCAGATTCGTGAGGACCTGGAGAAGCAGGGCGTGATCTTCGTCGACACCGACACCGGTCTGCGCGAGTACCCCGAGCTGTTCAAGGAGTACTTCGGCTCCATCATCCCGATTGGTGACAACAAGTTCTCCGCGCTGAACACCGCAGTGTGGTCCGGTGGTTCCTTCGTGTACGTTCCCCCGGGAGTTCACGTTGAGATTCCGCTGCAGGCCTACTTCCGTATTAACACCGAGAACATGGGCCAGTTCGAGCGCACCCTGATCATTGCTGACGAGGGCTCTTACGTTCACTACATCGAGGGCTGCACCGCCCCCGTGTACAAGTCCGACTCCCTGCACTCCGCAGTGGTTGAGATTGTGCTGAAGAAGAACGCCCGCGTTCGCTACACCACGATTCAGAACTGGTCGAACAACGTCTACAACCTGGTGACCAAGCGTGCGGTTGCGCACGAGGGTGCCACCATGGAATGGGTGGACGGCAACATCGGTTCGAAGGTCACCCAGAAGTACCCCGCCGTCTACATGGTTGGCGAGCACGCCAAGGGTGAGACCCTGTCCATCGCGTTCGCTGGTGAGGGTCAGCACCAGGACACCGGTTCGAAGATGGTTCACATCGCCCCGAACACCTCCTCGACCATCGTGTCTAAGTCCGTGGCCCGTAACGGTGGCCGTAGCGCCTACCGCGGCCTGGTTCAGGTGCGCGAGGGTGCTAAGCACTCCAAGTCCTCCGTGGTGTGTGACGCCCTGCTGGTGGACACCATCTCCCGTTCTGACACCTACCCCTACGTGGACGTGCGCGAGGACGATGTGACCATGGGTCACGAGGCGACGGTTTCCCGCGTCTCTGAAGACCAGCTGTTCTACCTGATGCAGCGTGGCCTGAGCGAAGAAGAAGCAATGGCGATGATCGTTCGCGGCTTCGTTGAGCCTATTGCCCGCGAGCTGCCGATGGAGTACGCACTCGAACTGAACCGCCTGATCGAACTTCAGATGGAAGGATCTGTGGGCTAATGCCGACCAACGAAGAAACTCTGGGTTACCACTCCCCGATCATCCCCGGTATGGACCAGGAGGGCGAGAAGCTCGCCACCGAGTTCGCCCACGATGACACCCTGTACCGTGCCACCGAGGCACACCACCAGGGCTCCAACCCGAACAACATCCAGAAGGTGCTGGAGGCATCCCGCGCCGAGCGTAAGACCTCCTACAACGTGGAGGACTTCGCTCCGCTGACCGGCCGTGAAGAGGATTGGCGCTTCACCCCGCTGAAGCGTCTGGGTGGCCTGCACCTGGAGAAGCTGACCGGCACCGCACCGGCACCGAAGGTGACCGCACCCGAGCAGGTTAAGGTTGAGACCGTCTCCCGCGAGGACGAGCGCATCGGCTCCGCCGGCGTTCCCGAGGATCGCGTGGCGGCTAACGCCTGGTCCAGCTTCTCCGAGGCAACCGTGGTGACCATCCCCGCCGAGGCCGAGCTGTCCGAGCACGTCGAGATTGATATCGACGGTACCGGCAACGAGCCCGCCGCCCAGCACATCGTGATTGAGGCTAAGCCCTTCTCGAAGGCCGTCGTGGTTCTGCGCCACACCGGTTCCACCGTGCTCGCGCAGAACATCGAGTTCGTGGTGGGCGATGAGGCCGAGCTGAACGTCGTGTCCGTCCAGCAGTGGGCTGACGACGCCGTCCACACCTCCGCACAGTACGCTAAGCTGGGCCGCAACTCCCGCTTCAAGCATGTGGTGGTTTCCCTCGGTGGCGACCTGGTGCGCGTGACCCCCTCGACCAAGTTCACCGCCCCCGGTGCCGAGACCGAAATGTACGGCCTGTACTTCGTGGACGCCGGCCAGCACATTGAGTCCCGCCTGTTCGTGGACCACTCCGTGCCCAACTGCAAGTCTCGCGTGACCTACAAGGGCGCGCTGCAGGGCAAGGGCGCACACTCGGTATGGGTTGGCGACGTTCTGATTGGTAAGGACGCTGAAGGCACCGACACCTACGAGCTGAACCGTAACCTGCTGCTGGAAGTTGGCCCCCGCGCCGACTCCGTGCCGAACCTGGAGATTGAGACCGGCCTGATTGAGGGCGCCGGCCACGCATCCACCACCGGCCAGCTCGATGAGCAGCACCTGTGGTACCTGCAGGCCCGCGGTATTCCGGAGGCTGAGGCCCGCCGTCTGGTGGTGCGCGGCTTCCTGAACGAGGTCATTCAGCAGATTCGCGTTCCCGAACTTGAAGAGCAGCTCACCGAGGCCCTTGAGGCAGAGCTCGCACTCAGCAACAACTAAGCTTTACCAGGAGAAATAATGTCTACTCTTGAAATCAAGGACCTTCACGTCTCGGTCATCCTCGATGACGAAACCACCAAGCCCATCCTCAAGGGCGTTAACCTGACCATCAACTCGGGCGAGATTCACGCCATCATGGGCCCCAACGGTTCCGGTAAGTCCACCCTGGCTTCGACCATCGCCGGCCACCCCAAGTACCAGGTTGATTCCGGCCAGATTCTGCTGGACGGCCAGGACATCACCGAGATGAGCGTTGACGAGCGTGCCCGCGCCGGCCTCTTCCTCGCAATGCAGTACCCGGTTGAGATTCCCGGCGTGACCATGTCGAACTTCCTGCGCTCCGCAAAGACCGCAGTGGACGGCAAGGCTCCCTCCCTGCGTACCTGGACCAAGGACGTTAAGGAAGCCATGAAGAACCTGGAGATTGACCCCGACTTCATCGCACGTAACGTGAACGAGGGCTTCTCCGGTGGTGAGAAGAAGCGCCACGAGATTCTGCAGCTCGAGCTGCTCAAGCCCAAGTTCGCCATTCTCGACGAGACCGACTCCGGCCTGGACGTCGACGCTCTGAAGATTGTGTCCGAGGGCGTGAACCGCGCTCACGAGGCTAACGACATGGGCGTCATGCTGATTACCCACTACACCCGCATCCTGCGCTACATCAAGCCGCAGTTCGTGCACGTGTTCGTGGACGGCAAGATGGTTGATCAGGGCGGCCCCGAGCTGGCTGACCGCCTGGAGGAAGAGGGCTACGTCTCTTACGTGGGTAAGAAGTAACCTGCTTTCCGTCACCGGATTCGACAAGAAAGATTGAACTATGACTGAGACTGTGCAGGGTCGTGTTCCTCAGGAAGATATTGAGGAAGCCCTCAAGGAGGTCATTGACCCGGAGCTCGGCGTCAACATTGTTGACCTCGGCCTGCTCTACGGTCTGCGCTGGGATGAGGACGGTACCCTCATCCTGGATCTGACCCTCACCACCGCAGCCTGCCCGCTGCAGGAAGTGATTGAGGAGCAGGTGCAGGCCAACCTGGAGAACGTGGTGGATTCCTGGCGCGTGAACTGGGTTTGGATGCCGCCGTGGGGTCCGGAGCGTATCACCGAGGACGGCCGCGACATGATGCGCGCGCTGGGCTTCAACATCTAAGCTCCTAGACGCTGAATAGACACCCGCCGGGTGTGGAGAGCATATACTCTCCGCACCCGGCGGGTACTTTACATCTGCGAGGATGCAGCCGGTGCCGCCGCGCCTTAAGAATCGGTGGGGTGACGAACGAAAGCCGCCCGGTGCGTGAATCTAGTATCCACACACCGGGCGGCTTTGTTATGCTCCGAGACGCTATTCGCCGCGGCTAGAAAGGCTACTCGTTCAGGCCCAGAAGCTCCAGCGAGTGCTCGTACTTAATGTGCAGGCAGGAGCGGGTCGGCTCGTCCAGCTTTGCCAGACGGTGTGGGTCCAGGTTGTCCATGATGTCGGCACGCTTCACCAGACGGGCCAAATCGTTGGCGCGAACACGTCCCAGGTACGAAACGCGCGACTCACCGGGGCGGCGGGTCAGCGCCTCGACGGCATCCACAATCTGAGGGGAGAAGTAGCGAGCCAGGTAGGGCAACGACACTCCGGTATCTTCCACCGTGTCATGCAGCAGGGCGACAATCTGTACCTCAGCCTTCAGCTCCTCCAGGGAAGTGTCGGGAGAGGTCGAGGATGCCATCTCAGAAACGAGCTTGCGTGCCCCCAGGGCAACACGACGAGGGTGAGAGATGTAAGGCCAGCCGTTGCGGTCCGTCTGTCCCTCATGCGCCTTATCAGCGATGCTGTCTGCCAGGCGAATCATCTCTTTATAGTAGCTATTCGTCACGAGAACCTCCGTTGGTTACGACTCGATCAATTGACGCTACCGGCTATACACACCGAGGTATAGATAGCTGGTACCCCTACTGTACGGCACCCTGTCAAATACCACCAGAGAAACGCCATAAGAGCGCGTAAATACGTAAATATGACGGGCTAGCCGGGAGGATCGGGAAGCTTATCGCCCGCACCTGACGTTGGGTATCATTCCAGGGAAGATGCGCTCGAGGGCGGGAGGCGCTGTGTGCGAAATTTGCGAGCGCTCGGGAACGAACGCGGGCACGGGGTCGGACGGCCCAACCGGGCGCCGGCTCAGTCCCGCTCGGTAGGCCCCCGCGACGGGGGAAGGCGACCCGCCCTTTCGTCTCAGCAGCCGACCAAAAAATTCCAAACTTTTTTCGGAAGATTTGTTCGCCGAAACCGCCCAATACAACGAACGTTTAGACCCGTTTGGAGCTCACCGATAGCAGCTCATCAAACGAAAAAAACGCGCGATTCGGAGGGGTGCTCCGGGGAACTAAAAACCCCCTTTTTTCCCCGGAAATAAGCGCTAAACTTGGGGTAACCAAACATCGGAGAACACCATGGCAGAGCTCTACGAGCGCTTCGTCGCCCTGTACCCCTACCCCCACGAGCGAATCCGCCACGGCGCCCCACGAGCCGAACTCAACCGGCGATACCTCGAACACCTCTACGAGGGCAAGAATAAGGGAATAACCCCCATCGTGGTTGCCCTTGACTCCACCCTGCTCGGGACCATTGAGAACAACGTATCCATGCGCACCTCAACACCCGTCGGGGAGATTACCGCTGACACGATTCAGCAGTACGCGGTTGAGCTCCTCGTGGCCCAGCATAAACACCTGCGACAGGTTGGCGTGGAACGGGCCGCGCACGAGGCTTTCCGGAGCCTCAACGAGACCACCTACCTGAACGTCTACCGGCACCTCATGGAACACGGTGAGCTCAGCGAGGAAGACCTCAACGCACCGCTGGACGCGGAATACCCCTTCGAGCTGACCGCCGGGGTCCTCAATGAGAAGGTCAAGGCCACCGATATCGAGCGGGCCTCCGAACTTCTCATCGTGGACATGCCGGTTCAGGTTGCTTCCGACGTCTTCGCGTACTTCCCCTTCGGCGGCTGGGACGTCAGCCCCGCCCCCGAAACCATGCTGGCCATCGCCCGCTACTGGCTGGAACGCGACGACGCCTACCCGGCGGTCATCGCGGCCGAATTCATCGAGTTCTACACGCCGGTTCCCGTGACCACCCGCCGCGACACCGAGATTCTGGCGGTCGAGCACACGATGGTCTCCTCGGCGATGCCGGTGCGCGTCTACCGCGGCTTCGACAAGCTCGTGGAGGCGCTCTACGGCCAGCACGACTGGTACCTGTGGTGGGAGCAGCTCCCGGCGGCAGTGGTCGTCGAGACGCCCTAAAGGCGGCTGAACTCAACCCGGGGTAAAAGCGTAAGGGCGGGGTGACTCTTCACCCCGCCCTTACTCTCTGCGCGGGTTTACCGTGCGTCACCGCCCCAATCCGCCTATTTCAGCTCGTCCACACGACGCGCCCGCAAAGCCCGAGCGGTCGCCGTCGCGTAATCCACCGCCTGCACCACCCAGGGAATCAGTAGGCGCCAATACATGCGCCGCGGAAGGCCACGCGCCACCGCCGCCCGCTGCAGGGCACCCCAGCGGTCCACGAGCGCCGGGATGGAACGAATCATGAGGGCAATCAGCAACCCCAGACGCTCGGGCGAAAGACCCATAAAACGCAGGGGCGAGCACAGCCGCACAAAACCGTCAATCAGAACCGGCAGGGGAGTACTCACCAGCAGAGTACGGGAGGCGTAGAAAGCCGTCAGCATGGTCGCGATGGCATCCGCACCGGAAGCGTATTGGCCCGTCAGCACGTAGTAGGCGGCCATAATCAGCAGCAATAGCGCCAGCGTTCGGACCACCAGCCACAGCTGGGAGGCAGACACCCCAGCCCACAGCGCGCACAGCGTGGCCGCGGCCAAAGCCACCAGCGCCACCTGCCAACCGGTCACCGCCAGCACAATGAACAGCCCAAAGAAAAGCGTTCCCTTGAACCACAACGGTGCCCGATGCACCGGCGTGTTCAGCGGCTGATAGAAACCCACCAGCAGGGTGCCGGGGTTGAAGCCGGATCCACGAGAGGCGGGGCGAGGATTCACACGGGGGTTCGCGCGCGGCGTGTTAGCGCTCATGCGCGCCTCCCGCTGAATCCGTACCTTCGGTTGCCCCCTCATTCGGGAACCCCTCGGCACACCACAGCCGGTACCGCTGCACCATCTGCGCCGCATCCCCCTGAGCGAGCAGGCGCCCGTCGTGAATGATGACGGCTTCATCGCAGGAGGCCGCCAAATCCAGATCGTGTGTGCTGAGCACCAGCATCTGGTCCAGGGACTCCAGGTGCTTCAGCAACCGCGCCCGGTTCCGCAGATCCAGCAGGGTGGTCGGCTCGTCCAGCAGAAGGATCTGCGGGCCAGCCGCAAGAACGCTGGTGAGGGCCACCAGCTGCTTTTCGCCTCCCGAGAGGGTGAAGACGCTCTGGTTCTCCAGCCGCTCGAGGCCGCGCTCGCGCAGGAGCTCACGAACCCGCTCGCGGCGCTGCTCGCCGTTGAGTGCGGTTCCCTCAACGGCCGCGGCGCGGCGCAGGCTCAGGTCAATATCTTCTGCGACGGTGGGCATGATGAGCTGCGCCTCCGGCTGAGCGAAGAGCATGCCCACGCCCTCGAAAGCGCCCTGCGAGCCGATACCGTTGGAGCCGCGGCTCGGCGCCTGCAGGGTGTCCACGCCGTTGACGCGCACAATGCCCTCGTCCGGGTGGGTGAGCCCGTTAAAAAGCCCCAGCAGGGTCGATTTGCCGCTACCGTTGAGTCCCAGCACCGCGGTGCGCTTCGCAGTGAAGCGCAGGCTCACGCTCTTGAGGATACGGCGATGCCCGCCTTCGGGCAGCTCGGTGAAAACACTCACCGATTCGAGCTCGAGGGCGGGCATGCTAGTGGAGGCGCTATCCGCCTGCTCGCCCTGCACGGTCTGCGGTGTATTCTGGCGCGGGGAGCGGCGGAAAAACATAGCTTCCTCTCGGGTGGTGTGGAGGCGTCTCTAACGCTGGGTGGAAGTCAGGGACGGGAAGGCGCGGCGCACCGACAAACCGACCAGAACCGCGATGACGGACTTCACCAGATCCCAGGGGACGAATACCAAGGCCGCGTTGAACGCGGCAATAAAACTCATGTGGGCGTTCACCATCATACCGGCGATGCCGCAGACGGTCAGAACCACAAAACCGCAGAAGTTTGCCAGTAGGGCCATGAGGAAAGTGGCACCAACCGAGCGGGTGTTACGGGTGAATAGGTATGCGAGGGTGCCGGCAATGGCGGCGAAGGGCAAGAAACCCAGCAGGTAGCCGGCACTCGGGGATGCGAGCGAACCCAGGCCCGCGCCGCCCCTCGCGAAGATGGGCAGGCCGGCGAAGCCAACCAGCAGGTACAGCGCCACGGCGGCGGTGGCGCGCTTGCCGCCGAGCACCTGGGCGGTGATGTAAATACCGAGGGTCTGGAAGGTGAAGGGGACGGCGATGCCGCCGAGGCTCATGGCGGGCATGATGGCCAGGGCGGCGATGAGGGCCGCAAAGACGGCAATGAGGGAGAGGTCGGTGGCGACCGAGCTGCGGGCGGCGTCGTTGCGGCGCGGCGCGGATTCGCGTGTGGGTCCGGACATCGGCGTGTACTCCTTTGGGTACGGATTTGGTGGGTCGGCTCGGGGGGGGG
>NZ_KV810427.1:25049-97988 GCF_001812775.1 Rothia sp. HMSC068F09 | reverse complement strand
GGGGGGGGGGGGGGGAGAGAGCCGGAGGGATCGGTTCGCACGGCGTCGCTGCGCGGCGTGAAACGTCCCAGCAGAACATTACCATTGAACAGTGTTCGATAGGTATCCTACACCCGTCACCACAGAAATAAAAGCAAACCCACATGCACGCACGGCATCCCTGCACTAAAATTGATGGGGTGCTCGCCCGGTGGTTCTCCTCTTGGGAATCGGCCCGGAGCACCAACACCACGCAGACCGTCCCACCCGAAAGACACCCATGATTGCCGTACAGAACCTTGAACTGCGCGCCGGCGCGCGCCTGCTGATGGAAGACGTCACCTTCCGCATCGACAAGGGCGACAAGATCGGCCTGGTGGGCCGCAATGGCGCCGGCAAGACCACCATGACCAAGGTACTGGCCGGACTCACTCTGCCCGCGGACGGCACCGTCACCCGCAGCGGCGAGATTGGCTACCTGCCGCAGGACCCCAAGGTGGACGACATGAGCCAGCTGGCCCGTGACCGCATCCTCTCGGCTCGCGGCCTGGACGGCGTGGCCCGCAAGATGCGTCAGGCCCAGGAAGACATGGCCAGCGAGGACGAGGCGGTGCGCGCCAAGGGCCTGCGCCGCTACGACCGTCTCGAGGCAGAGTTTATTGCCGGCGGTGGGTACGCCGCCGAGTCCGAGGCCGCGGTCATCACCTCCAACCTGGACCTGCCCGAGCGCGTGCTCTCCCAGCCGCTATCGACCCTTTCGGGTGGTCAGCGTCGCCGCGTGGAGCTGGCGCGCATCCTCTTCTCGAACGCGGACACCATGTTGCTGGACGAACCGACCAACCACCTGGATGCCGACTCGATCATGTGGCTGCGGGACTTCCTCAAGAACTTCTCGGGTGGCCTGCTGGTCATCAGCCACGACGTGGACCTCATGGAGCTCGTCGTCAACCGCGTCTTTTACCTGGACGCCAACCGCTGCGTGATTGACCAGTACAACATGGGCTGGAAGAACTACCTGGCCCAGCGCGAGCAGGACGAGCACCGCCGCAAGCGCGAGCGCGCCAACGCCCAGAAGAAGGCGAGCGCCCTCATGGAGCAGGCGAATAAGATGCGAGCCAAGGCCACGAAGGCCGCTGCCGCCCAGCAGATGATTAAGCGTGCCGAGAAGCTTCTGCGCGGCCTGGAGGAGGAGCGTCAGGTGGACAAGGTGGCGGCAATCCGTTTCCCGGATCCGGCCCCCTGCGGCAAGACCCCGCTTTCGGCGGAGGGTTTGTCGAAGTCTTACGGCTCGCTCGAGATTTTCACGGGCGTTGACCTGGCCATCGACCGCGGCTCCCGTGTGGTGGTGCTGGGCCTGAACGGTGCGGGTAAGACCACGCTGCTGCGCATGCTTGCCGGCACGACGAAGCCCGATACCGGCGAGGTCATCTACGGTCACGGCGCGAAGCTGGGATACTTTGCCCAGGAGCACGAGATTCTGGATGGCGACCGGACCGTATTCGAGAACATGAAGTCCGCGGCGCCCGACCTGGACGACACCCGAGTGCGCACGATTCTGGGTTCCTTCCTCTTCTCGGGGGATGATGTGGATAAGCCGGCCGGGGTGCTCTCCGGTGGCGAGAAGACCCGTCTTGCCCTGGCGACGCTCGTGGCCTCGAGCGCGAACGTGCTGCTGCTGGATGAGCCGACCAACAACCTCGACCCGGCCTCCCGCGAGGAGATTTTGCATGCGCTGAAGGCGTACCAGGGGGCGATCGTCATGGTTTCGCACGATGAGGGTGCGGTGGAGGCGCTCAACCCCGAGCGCGTGCTGCTTCTGCCGGATGCGGTGGAGGACCTCTGGTCGAAGGAATACCAGGACCTCATCTCGCTGGCCTAAAACGTAATTCGCCAGCATAAAGGTAAGGAGGCTCCGGCGCCGTATGGTGCCGGGGCCTCTTTCGTGTTTTTTATGGAGTTACCTTCTCGAATATCACGAAAAAATGTGACCTGACCCGTGGGGTTGTATTGCTTTCTGGTCGTATATGCCTATATTGCTCATTAGTGCATTGGGTTTGTGGGTGGAACCTTATGAATCACAGGTGCTATTTGACGAAAAAACAATGTTGCCTTGTGGGTTTTTAGATTTAAAAGAAACGTCTCAACCCGAGATATCTGAGTGTACGTGTGGGGTTTTTGAATTTTTCGTGTGTGCCTACTGACATTGTGGGATTTTTGGTAGAAACACAACATCTTTCGGGTATAGACTGGAGTTGTTCCCGCTGATGCGAGGACGCACAAGCGAATCTAAAGCTCGTCACCATCGACGAGCTGACGCGGGGGAGAGGAAACTCCCGCCCGCTCATGAATGGAGAACACCAATGCACAACACTGAATTCGAGAAGTACCCCACCTCCGGTGAAGAGAACGTTGAGGTTGACGTCTTCTGGCCCATCCAGGACGCTTAGTCTCTTAGCCCGACAGGTTCGGGATGATTATTGCGAGGCACCCCGCCGCTTCCTAGTGAAGTGACGGGGTGCCTTCGTGTCTGGGGTGGCTATATATTCTGCCGTCGAGCTGCTGCGGGGTCGCTTTGTCCTCGGGATGTGGACTCGTGAAAAACCATCCGTGAGACTGCGGTGCTACTTTACGGCGTGGATGCCCAGCCCAAACGTTTGAAGCGGGTACTCCACGAATCCCATCATGGCGGCGGCGTACCATCCAATGTAGATGCTCAACGCGAGGGTCAGGGCCTTTTCGCGCACGCTACCGGCGTCCCCCAGGATGGGTAGTGCCATGTAGCCGCTCTTCTTCCACAGGGGCGAGGCCACCAGCGGTTTAATGACGATGGGGTAGAGGGGGAGCAGGCCGCGGGTGGTGAGCAGATCGCCGATGAGGTGAATCGTGGCGCCCACCGAGAAGGCCCAGGGGAGGAGCGTGAGTGAATCCGTCGTGTAGGCGGCATAGCCCAGTGCGATGGCGCCAATCCATCCACCCGGGGCTCCCAGGACCCGCAGGGCCAGGCCTCCCGAGAAGGCAGCCAGAAGGAGTGAAGCCCACGGGATGCCGTTGTAGCTAATGCTTGCGCTGAAGTACGCGATGGCCCAGAAGGCCATCAGGCCCAGAATGGAGTGGGTGCCCTTGCGGTGACCGCCGCTCACGGCCCCCACGATGCGTGCCGCCCACCGCGAAACGGGCGGGATGGAATTCGCGATACTGCCGTTGTGATGGTCAATGTCCGGTAGCATGCCGGCCCCGGCGCACGCCAGGGTCGTGACAACGAGCGTGGGAGTGTCCGGAACCTGCACAACTCCCGTCTCGACCAGGGCCAACCAGCCGGCGGCGGCGCTGACGGTGTGCGAGTATCCCATCATGGGGGTTGCCTCCTGGAGTGCTGGTGGGCGCTGGGGGTGCGCGGAGAGCGCCTCAATCTAAAGCTATTAGAACAAATATAGCATATATCGAAAGTAGTTTCGATTGAGGGGTGGTCCCTTCGCCGAGCCCTTTCCGCCGGCTACTCGGAGGAGTTCGCCTCGGAGCCGTCGAAGGGTAGCGTCTGCTTCCAGAACTCGCGCTCGCGCAGGTAGTTCTCCAACCAACCAACGTGCTCCGAGCAGGCCAACCAAATCTTTCGACGCTCCGGGGTGTGCACCTTGGGGTTGTTCCACAGTAGCTGGAACTCCGCCGCCTGCCGGCACCCCTTACGCGAACACTTCGCGTACTCGGGCTGTGCATCCTGCGAGAGCGAACCCAGAAGATCCATGATTCCCAATCCTTTCACGAACGGTACGGGCGCCTCCGCCGCGGAGGCACCATGAGTTAGTCTACGCGCGGGCGCAGCGTGTATAAAGGGCGTTCTCGAGGCGCGATAGGGTAGTGACGGGGGAGCGAGCGCGGTGTAGCCTGCGGCACCTCGAGCGTAAAACGCGGTAAAATAGGCTTCGACTGTCCATCCGTCCACACCCCGGCCGCGGAGCCGCTGCATCGGCGCCGACCGCGAGGGGTCGACTCATCAAGGAAGCTCATGAGCGAAAACACTCCCAAGACCGTCCTGGTCACCGGCGGTAACCGAGGCATCGGCTACGAAATCGCCAAGGAATTCCAGGCATCGGGCCACAACGTCTGCATCACCTACCGCAGCGGCGAGGCTCCCGAAGAATTTTTCGCCGTCAAGGCGGATGTGCGCGACGCCGACAGCATTAACGAAGCTTTCAAGGCCATCGAGGCGGAATACGGCCCCGTTGAGGTGCTGGTTGCCAACGCCGGTATTACCCGCGACATGCTCCTGATGCGCATGAAGGAAGCCGACTTCACCGACGTGATTGACACGAACCTCACCGGCTCGTTCCGCGTGGTGCAGCGCGCCATCAAGGGTATGCTCAAGCTCAAGCGCGGCCGCATCATCCTCATCTCCTCCGTGGTGGGCCTGTACGGTTCGCCCGGCCAGGTCAACTACTCCGCCTCCAAGGCGGCACTGGTCGGCATGGCCCGCTCCATCACCCGCGAGCTGGGCGGCCGCAACATCACCGCGAACGTGGTGGCACCGGGCTTCATCAACACCGCCATGACCGATGTTCTGCCCGAGGAAACCAAGAAGAACTATCTCGCCTCCATCCCGGCCGGCCGCTTCGCAGAGGCCGAAGAGGTTGCACGCGTGGTTCGCTGGCTCGCTTCCGATGAAGCAAACTACATCTCCGGCGCCGTCATCCCCGTGGACGGCGGCCTGGGCATGGGCCACTAAAACCCGCAAAGACTGCATCCCGGCGGGGGTGGCGGTACGACTACCGTCCGCCCGTCGCGCGGCTCGTCGCACCGCCGCCTGCGTGCGCGGGCCGCGCCACAAGACATCGACGTTGCACGCAACGTTAGACACCATCGTTGAACAACACAAAGGACGTACACCGAATGGCACAGCTGACCGGCAAGACCATCATCATCACCGGCTCCTCCCGAGGCGTCGGCGCAGACACCGCACAGATTCTCGCCGCCGAAGGCGCCAACATCGTCGTGAACTACCGTTCCAAGGCACCGCGCGCCAACAAGATCGTCAAGGCCATCGAAGAGGCCGGCGGCAAGGCCGTCGCCGTGCAGGCTGACGTGACCAAGGCCGAGGACCTGCAGACCCTCGTCAACACCGCCGTCGAGACCTTTGGCTCCCTGGACTACCTGATTCTGAACGCCTCGGGCGGCATGGAGACCGGCATGGGCGAGGACTACGCAATGCGCCTGAACCGCGACGCCCAGCTGAACCTGGCACGCCTGGCCGCAGAGAAGATGCCCGAAGGCGGACGCATCGTCTTCGTGACCAGCCACCAGGCGCACTTCATCCGCGAGGTCGAGACCATGGACGAGTACCAGCCCGTCGCCGAGTCCAAGCGCGCCGGCGAAGACGCCCTGATTGCCGAGATTCCCGCCCTCTCCGAGAAGGGTATCTCCCTGGTCGTGGTCTCCGCCGACATGATTGAAGGCACCGTCACCGCAACCCTGCTCAACCGCCTGCACCCGGGCGCCATCGAGCAGCGCCGTGAGACCGCGGGCAAGCTCTACACCGTCAACGAGTTCGCCCACGAAATCGCGAAGATGGTTACCGCAGACGTCGAGACCGGCCACGTTGAGCTGGTCGGCGGCGCACGCGGCTTCATCGACTAAAGACTCCCGCCGCGGCGGCACCCAACGCAGGGTGCCGCCGCGCACCTCCTCACCCGCGCCACCCGTCACCGGATGGTGCGGGTGAGCGAGGCATCACCCACCCGCCAATTCACTGGAAGAAGAACCATGAGCACCGTACTCAACCTGCAGAACGTTTCCGTCGTCCGCGGCGGCCGCAAGATCCTCAACGACGTTTCCTGGACCGTGAACGAAGGTGAACGCTGGGTCGTGCTGGGCCCCAACGGCGCCGGTAAGTCCACCCTGCTCTCCGTCGCGGCGGCCCGCCTGCACCCCACCAGCGGCGAGGTTGAGATTCTTGACGAGACCCTCGGAGCGGTCGACGTTTTCGAACTGCGTCCGCGCATCGGCCTGTCCTCCGGCGCCTCCGCAACCCAGATTCCCGCCACCGAGAAGGTCTCCGACGTAGTCGTCACCGCCGCATACGCCGTTTCCGGCCGCTGGAACGAAGAATACGACGTCATGGACGATGAGCGCGCCACCGAGCTGCTGGCCGAGTGGGGCGTCGACACCCTTGCCGACCGCACCTTCGGCTCCCTCTCCGACGGCGAGCGCAAGCGCGCCCTCATCGCCCGCGCCCTCATGACCGACCCCGAACTGCTGCTACTGGACGAGCCCGGCTCGGGCATGGACATCTCCGGCCGCGAGGACCTCGTGGAGCGACTGACCGCCCTGGCCGCTGACCCCTACGCACCGGCCACCGTGCTCATTACCCACCACCTCGAGGAGATTCCCTCCGGCTTCACCCACGCCCTGATGATCCGCGACGGCGGCGTGGTTGCGGCCGGCCCGATTCTCTCCACCATCACCGAGGCCAACCTCGCCGCAACCTACGACATGGACCTGGCCCTGACCGTGACCTCGTCGGGTCGCTTCTCGGCCTTCAAGCGCGCATGAGTCGAGGCCCCAAGCAGCTGACCGCCGAGCAGATTGCCGAGCGCGCCGAACGCGTCTACGCAATCGAGTCGGTCACGCCCCTGGATCAGGCCCCCGAGCAGCAGCTGCGGTACTACACGCAGCTGACCGATGTGAAGCTGCGTAGCGCCCTGGAACCGCAGTGGGGGATTTACATTGCCGAATCCTCCAAGGTGATTCGTCGGGCGCTCGCGGCCGGTCATCAGCCTGTCTCCTTCCTCATGAGTGAGAAATGGGCTGATGACCTGGCGGACGTCCTGCGGGAACACCCGGGCACCCCCGCCTACGTGGGTAGCGAGGAGCAGCTGGAGCAGGTGACCGGCTTTCACCTGCACCGCGGCGCACTCGCGGCAATGGCCCGCCCGGCGCCTCAGCCCCTGCAGGAGCTACTGAACGGGGCGCGTCGCGTAGCCATTCTGGAAGACATCGTGGACCATACGAACGTGGGCGCGATTTTCCGTTCGGCGGCGGCCCTGGATGTGGACGCCGTGCTGGTCACCCCGCGATGCGCCGACCCGCTGTATCGCAGGTCGATTCGCGTGTCGATGGGTACCGTATTCCAGGTTCCGTGGGCCCGGCTGCAGTCCTGGCCGACCGACCTGCAGACCCTGCACGAGCTGGGTTTCAGGAGCGCCGCCATGGCCCTGGAGGAGGACTCCCTGAGCCTGGATGAGCTGGCCGCCCGCGGCGATGAAAAGCTTGCGCTCATCCTGGGCACCGAGGGGCACGGTCTTTCGCCGCGCACCCTGGCGGCCTGCAACGATACCGTGATGATTCCCATGTCCCACGGCGTGGATTCGCTGAACGTGGCCGCGGCGAGCGCCGTCGCCTTCTGGGAGACGCGCCCGCGCTAGGGGCCGGTCGAACGCGGCGGGAAATCGCTACGTGATTGGCCGCGGCGCTGGGATTTAAACCCTAAAGGTGGTACCCTTAACGGGTTGTGCTCGCCCATGCGGGTGCAATGGTGATGCGCTCTCAAGTTTTCTCGACAGCCGCACATCGAAAAACCTACTCCATCTATATAAGGGCTACTGGCAAAATCCAGTAGCAGAAGAAGGTAAATCAATGAAGGCAGATATCCACCCGGAATACAAGCCGGTTCTGTTCCGCGACCTCGCATCCGGCAAGGTCTTCCTGACCCGTTCCACCCGCACCTCCGACAAGGTTGAGAAGTGGGAAGACGGCAACGAGTACCCGATCATCGAGGTTGAAATCTCGTCCGAGTCGCACCCGTTCTACACCGGTAAGCAGCGCATCATGGACTCCGCAGGTCGCGTCGAGCGCTTCAACGCACGTTTCGCAAACTTCGGCAAGAAGGCTTAATTCTTCCCGAAAGATTGCGCTGTATAGCGTTTTAAAGGCCCCGCTTCCCTTGGCTTTCAAGGGGGGCGGGGTTTTTCGCTAGAACGTGAGGAACGCTGTACTGTCACGAGCGGGATAGGGTGCCCGCTACACAGCTGACAGCGCTACAATGGGAAAGTATTTTGCGAGGTGTGCATACACCGCCCTTCACTAGCACCGATGATGCCCCGGCTACCGCGTCACCGGGGAATTACGGCGAAATGGGCGTTGCCTTCTCGCCCATCACCACTTCAAACAAAGGACAATAATGAGCGACGAACACTCTGAACCGTCGCAGAAGAAGAAATGGATTAAGCGTGCCCTGCTGATTCTGCTGATTCTTCTGCTGGTTATCGCCCTTGGCGTTGGCTTCTTCCTGTGGCGTGCCGGCCATACCTGGGATAGCCAGACCGAGAAATTTGATTCCATCACCAAGGTGGATGAAGACCAAGCCAAGATTAAAGAGAAGCTTGGCGCGGCAAAGCCGCTGAACGTTTCCGAGCTGCAGGCGCCGAAGGTCACCAACCAGAATGGCTCCGCAAATGGTGGCTCGGATGCAGCAGCGGCTCTTGCTGCAAACGCGAGCGAGCATGATAAGAACGGCGACGGCATCCTGGATGACGGCTACAGCTACGACGTCGTGAAGGGACCGGGCCAGAACATCCTGCTGCTCGGTAGTGATACCCGTTCCGGTTCTGAGGCTGCTCTGGTGAGCGGTTCCCGTGCGGACACCATCATGCTGATGCACATCCCGGCTGACGGCAAGGGTGTGTACATCATCTCGATTATGCGTGATACCTGGGTGAACATCCCCGGTTACGGTCCCGCAAAGATTAACGCGGCGCTGAACTACGGCGGTATCTCTCTGCAGGTGGCAACCGTTGAGAACCTGGTGGGTGTCAAGATCGACCACGTGGCTGAGATTGAATTTGAGGGCTTCAAGTCCCTGGTTAACGCTGTTGGCGGCGTGGACGTTCAGGTTCCCTTCGCGTTCACCAGTAACGTCTGGACTTTTACCCCCGGTGTGATGCACATGAACGGTAGCGCTGCGCTGACCTTCGTGCGTGAACGTTACTCTTTCGCTGATGGTGACTACCAGCGTGTTCGTAACCAGCGTGCGTTCCTGCGTGGTCTGTACAGCACGATGAAGGCTAAGGGTGCGCTGAGCAGCGTGGGTTCGTTCCAGTCTGCTGTTGAGTCTTTGGCTGGCTACATGCGTGTGGACTCCGGTCTGAACGCAATGCAGATTGCTCAGATTGCGGCTCCGGTGCTGACCAGCGGTGACACCACTATGCGCATGACGACCCTGCCGAACGCGGGTCCGGGTTGGTCTTACGACGGTCAGTCCATCGTTCTGGTTAACCAGGCGGCAAATGCTCAGCTGGCAAACGCGCTGCAGCACGATACGATGGATCAGTTCATGGCTACCTACGGCCAGGACTAGTATCCCTCCTCACCCGGTGCGGGTGCAGGAACGAGGGCGGCCCCTCACCGGAAGGTGAGGGGCCGCCCTCTGCTATACCCGAGCTGAACCGTTTAGTGGGTTTCCCGATGGTGCACCCACCGCGGATGGAGTGGAAGATTCTTCTGGAGAGTTGAACACACAAAGAGAGCGTCAGCGCCCGGTGGCGTGCCGTGCTCTGACGCTCTCTTAAACGGGGGAGGCCTACACCGAGGTGGTGGAGGAGTCCTGCGCGGATTCGTGCTCCTCCTCGTCCGCTTCCTCCTCGATGTACTCTTCGTCCTCGTAAATGTCATACTCGTCGGCCTGGCGACCGAAGTAGAAGGCCACCGCAGCCACGGCACCACCCATGATTGCGATCAGGATACCGAGAATCGGGGTCCAGAGCATCGAAATTAGGCCGGCCAGCAGAACCGCCAGGCCAGCGCCCTTGACCAGGTTCAGCAGTCGCTCACGTTCCGAGGGCTCGTAGTACTCCTCTTCCTCCAGAGTGTACTCAATGACCGGCTTCTCGGCGACCGGCTCATCAGCAGACGGCTCGGATGCTGAGGAACCACCGGTCAGGGAGCTGATAAACCCGCGGCGCTTCTTCGGCGCCTGAGTAACAGTCTCGGCGCGGTGTCGCTCACCCTCGCTCGGCACGTAGGCTGCGGGCACCTCGTACTCTTCACCGGCCGGCAGCAGAGCCGGAACATTATTGGGCAGAGTCTCGTACCATTCCTGCGGAATGTCGGACGGGCGTGCAGCCTGAACGGTCAGCGACAGCTCCAGGGTGTTACCACGAATCGTACCCCAGGCGCTCGTAAGGCGATCGTGCTCGAAGGCATAGCGAATCACGGGGGCCAGCTGTTCAGACATCTGGGTGCTCAGGCGACCCACCAGCTTGCGATCGTGACGCACCTCCACGCTATCGACCACACGACCGTCGGAGGTCTTCAGCTGGTTAGCCTCCAGGGTCAGAATCACGCGACCCTCACCGCTGGGCGGCAAAATGCTGTGCAGGTATTCGGAGTGCTCCTTCTCGTCCAGAACCTTCATGGACGGTCCCTGGGGGAGCAGGGTGGCACGGGTGGGCGCATCGTTGAGGGGGAACAGTGAACCGGGTGCGGACAGGGAGAGCACACCCGAGCTCTTCACACGCATGTCACCGTTCTCGGTGCGAACGGCCACGGCGGAAAGCTGCAGATGCGCAATCGGCTCGTACTCGGAGGCAACCACGCGGGTGATGGGCTCCCAATAGGCCGCCGAATCGGCAGCGCTCATGCGACCGACCTTGAACTCGTCAATATAGACGGCAATGCTATTCGGCTCGTAGGGGTTATCAGGCTCGGGGACGAGTCGCGCCTCACCGTACCAGATGCGTTCACGGTCGATGTGCAGTTCCTCAAAAACTTGGAGGGTTTCCGCTTCATAGTAATCGTCGGTGACAATTTCGACGCTACCGCGATCACCGAGTGCGTAGTCGACCACTGAAAACTCCTTCTGATCCGTGTCTAAATGAGCTGATACCTAGTCCATTCTCTCATGGTTTACGGGCGCACAGCTCACATATGCGGGTGACGTTTATCTGTCTTTTCTTCCGGCTCTCTTCCGGCCTACGCGGCGCGGCATCCCTTCCGGGCAACCTTCTCCGCGCACGCTCTGCACCGGGACGCGCAAGACGCCGCTCGGCACGTTCCCGGAAATCTACCGGGAGCGCGCCGAGCGGCGGTTCATCATTGCGGGACGCTATGGCCCGCATCCTAAGCGTAAGCGCTTAGCTTGGCTACTACTTAGCCTGCAGGGAGGCGTTGAACTTCTGAGCCACAATCGAACGGTGGCCGTGATCCTGAGCCTCCAGCACCAGGCGGCGCAGAGCCGAGGGAGCCTCGGGGTTCGCCTCCAGCCACTGCTGAGCCAGCTTGACCGACGGGTTGTCGTCCACGCCGAGGCCCTCGGTTGAACCGATGTTGTACGGAGCCTTCGGGTACAGGCCGCGCACAATACGCGAAGCCATACCAATCGAGCGGGACTCCCACACGCCCAGCAGGGCCTCAAAGTAGGGGCCGTAGTACTGCTCGCGCAACTCCACCGGGCCGCGCACGTAACCATTAATGGTCGAGGCCAGAGCATCGTTCGACAACGACTCGTCGTCCATGATGGTCTTGTACGCGGCAGCCTTGCGCTCGGCGTTTGGCAGAGCGGCCATTGCGTACGCGTAACCGTTCGAGGAAATCGACGAGGGGCTGTACTTGGAGGCACGCTCCAGCTCCTCCACGGTGACCAGGTTGCGGCTTGCGAGCGCGCCCAGGGCGCTCCAACCCAGGTTCTGGTCGTAGGGGATGCCGGTCGCATCGGCGATATCGCCGGTGGTGTCCTCGAACGCACCGCGGGCAATGTCGCGGCAGAGCTCCTCGCCCTTGGTGGCGTTGGTCGAGACCGAGATCAGGCCGCGCAGCAGAATCAGCTGCTCGTCCGAACCGGGCTTAGCCTGGGCCAGGGCTGCGGAGAAGGCATCGTAGAGGGCGTCGTAGAGGCGCTCGCGGCCGGTGGGTGCCGAGAAGGTGGCGATGGCGACCTGCGAGTTGTTGACCATGGTGCCCAGCAGGGATGCGCTGGGTTCCTTGGAGACGTTGCGCACGACCGCGTCCACGTAGGTGGTGACGGGCAGGCGGGCGTCGCGGACGTTTTCCCAGAGGGAGCCCCAGATGAGGCCTCGGGAGAGCGCGGACTCGAGGGTGGAGACGCCCTCGATGGCGGCCTGCAGGCCGTCCTCGTCGGTCAGGGCGACCTTGGCGTAGGTGTGGTCCTCGGCGTTGAGCATGAGCAGGTCGGCCTCGCCCACGAGCTTCTTCTGCTCGTCGGTCAGCTCGACGCGGTACTCAGCGACGCACTCGGCCGGGTACTCGAGGGAGAGCACGCCGGTGGAGACGAGCTTGCCGTCGACCAGGCGGAAGGTCTCAAGCTTTGCCACGTGGGGGCGGCCCAGCTCGGCGGGGTGCTGTGCGGGCAATTCCTGGGTGAGAATCAGATTGGTCAGCTGGCCGTCCTCGCCGTAGACGCGCTTGGTGCCCAGACCGGACACGCCGGAGGTCTGCAGCCAGGCATCGGCCCAGGCCTGCATATCACGGCCGGAGACCTCGTTGAGCACCTGCAGGAAGTCGTTCAGGGAGGTGTTGCCCCACTCGAAGCGCTTGAAGTACACACGGGCGGCTTCGATGAAGGTGTCGAAGCCGACGTAGGCGACCAGCTGCTTGAGGACCGAGGCGCCCTTGGCGTAGGTGATGCCGTCGAAGTTCTGCGCTGCGGCCTCCAGGTGGGGGATGTCAGCCACGATGGGGTGGGTGGTGGGCAGCTGGTCCTGCATGTAGGCCCAGGCCTTGCGGTTGTTGGCGAAGGTGACCCACGCATCCTCGAAGTGGTTGGCTTCCTTGGCACCCAGGGTACCCATGAAGTCTGCGAAGGATTCCTTGAGCCACAGATCGTCCCACCACTTCATGGTGACCAGGTCGCCGAACCACATGTGCGCCATCTCGTGGCAGATGGTGTTGGTGCGACCCTCCAGGTCGTCCTCGGTAGCGCCGGAAACGAAGATGTAGTCCTCGGTGAAGGTGACCAGGCCGGGGTTCTCCATGGCGCCGATATTGTATTCGGGCACGAAGGCCTGCTCGTACTTGGGGTACGGGTAGGGGTAGTCGAAGAGATCCTGGAAGAAGTCCAGGCCGTTCTCGGTGACCTTGAAGATGTTCTCGTAGTCGAAGTGCGGCTTCAGGGACTGGCGGCAGTATGCGACCAGGGGAATGTCACCGCTGTTGACCTTGCTCTTGGGCTTGTAGGTGGTGGTTGCGGTGAAGTACTCGCCAGCCAGGATTGCGGTGATGTAGGTGGAAATCTTGGCGGTGGGGGCGAAGACGCGCTTGGAGACGGAGTCGTCGGAGGGGTCGGTCACCTGCGACTCGAGCACGGCGTTGGAGCTGACGACCCAGTCCTTGGGTGCGGTAATGCGGAAGTTGAAGACGGCCTTCAGGTCGGGCTGCTCGAAGTTGGGGAAGACGCGGCGGCAGTCGGAGGGCTCGTACTGGGTGTACAGGTACACGCGGCCATCGGAGGGGTCGAAGTAGCGGTGCAGACCCTCGCCGGAGCGGGAGTAGTAGGAGCGGCCGTGGATGGTCAGCACGTTCTCGGCCTTCAGGTTGGCCAGGCGGATGCGTGCGCCGTCGACGACTTCGTCCAGCTTCAGTTCGACACCGTTGAGCTTGACGGAGTCAATGCTGTGGTGAATGTAGTCGATGAAGGTTTCTGCGCCGGGGGTGTTGCAGGAGAAACGGACGGTGGTTGCGGTGGGGTAGGACTCGAATTCGGGGTCCTTGGCGTTCGTCAGGTCGACGTGTACGTCGTAGGTATCAACGCTGATAAGAGCCGAACGTTCTGCGGCTTCTTCGAGGGAGAGGTTCTCGTTGTTCATAGTTCCTTATTCTAATCGTTCCTGAAAGAAATCTGGGAGTTTGCGGGCCGTTCCCGTCATATAACCTCCGCGGAGTAGGGGACGTGAGGGTATTCCGGCGGATGCGCACGGCTCCTATCACTCGCGAACCTTCCGCACAATAGTGTGATGCATAACATGCTTTTTTGATTTGCGGAGATTCCCGAAAGTCCGTATAGTATTACGTGTTGCTTCGAACGGCACCGCAAGGAAAACGTTCGAGAGTCACCTGCGCGGGTGGCGGAATAGGCAGACGCGCTAGCTTGAGGTGCTAGTCCTCGTATTAGAGGGTGGGGGTTCAAGTCCCCCCTCGCGCACAGATAATCCCCGGTTCTTCGGAACCGGGGATTTTTGTATACCCGGTAAAAGCACACAAAAAAGTAGCGGGGCGAGGTTCCATGAGGAACCTCGCCCCGCTATCTAGTTCACCCCGTTAGTGCAGGGCTAGAAACTCGCTGAGCGAACCGTATTACTCGGCCAGGCGCTCCGGGTCGGTGGTGACCAGAATCTTCACAGCGGTCTCGTTGTGGTGAATCAGGGTGTCGAAGCCCTTGTCAATCAGGTCCTCCACAGCAATCTTGCCGGTGATGAAGGGCTTGAGGTCGATCTTGCCGGACTCAACCAGCTTGATGGTCTCGGGGTGGGAGTTCACGTAAGCGATGGTGCCGCGGATATCGATCTCCTTGAGCACAATCTTCTGAACATCCAGGGAAGCGGGCTTGCCCCAAATGGAGACGATGACGACCTTACCGGTGGGCTTGAGGGCATCCAGAATCAGGTCCAGAGCGGGCTGAACGGAGGTGCACTCGAAGGCGATATCGGCGCCGCGGCCGTCGGTCAGCTTCTGAATCTCGGCCAGGACGTCGGTCTCAGCGGGGGAGAAAGCGTAGTCGGCAACGCCGGAGTCCAGAGCCTTCTGGCGGCGCAGCGGGGAAAGCTCAGAGATGATGACCTTAGCACCCTTAGCCTTCAGCACGGCGGAGGTCAGCAGACCGATGGGGCCGGCACCGGTGACCAGTGCGTATGCGCCTTCCTTGAACTCGCCTGCACGCTCGACGGCGTGGTAGCCAACGCTCAGGGGCTCAATCAGGGCAGCCTCGTCCAGGGGGATGTTGTTGGGAATCTTGTGAACCCAGCGGCGCTTGACGGCGACCTTCTCGGACAGACCGCCACCGCGACCTGCCAGGCCGATGAAGTTCATGTCCTTGGACAGGTGGTAGTCCTTGGACTCGGGGCCGGTGTAGACGTCATCAGCAATGATGTAGGGCTCGACGACGACGTGGTCGCCGACCTTCAGGTCGTCAACGCCCTCGCCCAGGGCCTCAACGACACCGGAGAATTCGTGGCCGAGGGTCACGGGGGAGTCCTCACCGGAAATCGGGTGGGGGTGGCCATGCTTGGGGCAGAAGATGGGGCCGTCCAGGTATTCGTGCAGGTCGGTACCGCAAATGCCGCACCAGGCGACCTTAATCAGAACCTCGCCCGCAGCGGCTTCGGGTGCGGGGATGTCTTCAATGCGGATGTCGTGGCGGTCGTAGAAGCGTGCTGCCTTCATGGGATGGAGCTCCTTAAACGTATTAAAACGTGGTTGTGGCGTCTCACGGCGGTGTGCATCTGCCAGGTAGTTACCATCGGGTTCTGCCGTGGTGAGCGGTAGAATGACGGTGCGCGCTCGCGAGGTCGAAAAGGGGACAACCTGCGGATGCGTTCACCGAGATAGTGAACTTTCCTGCCGACATGCTCATCGCAACGCCGGTTGTAGGAGGGCGGTAGGATTACCGCTCCCACTGCTTAACGCTACTCCTGTGAGGCGTATAAAACCAGGCGACATACAAAAAATCTTTTATGTGACGCACATTTCTTCATAAAGTTATCTTGACCTACCGAATAGGGTTACTTCAACCCTTCATGTGCGGGTTGGCTAGCGTCGGTGATGCGCGCACGGTAGCGTAGAGTCCATGAGCACGAACCCCGCAAGCACTCCCGAAAATCCCGCCGCACCCGAGACTAAAACTACGCTTGGAGCGGAACCCTCTCGCCCCGAACAGCCAGCCCCCACCGTGCACCGCTACACCGCCCCGGATGCCGACCGCCAGCGCGGCAGCGAGTACGCCGAGGTACTCGCCTACGAGACGCAACAGCGCAAGAACGCCGCCGACCGCCGCATCGGCAGAGGCAAACACCACGCCGGTCACCACGGAGAACCCGACGGCGGAGGCTCTCTGCCCGGCCCGCACCCCAAGAAACGCCCGAGCAATCGCCACGGCAAACCTTTCGGTTATCGCCTCGACCACGACTGCGGCCTGGACGACACCCGCCGTGCCCTCGCGGACTCCATCGCCAACCGTTCCAGCGATCTCACCGAAATTCTTCGGGCAATCCACGCGCATCCCGAAACCGCCTACCGCGAGCGCTTCGCCTCATCCACGCTCGTCGAGGCCGTGCGCACCGCGCATCCGAGCCTCACCGTCACCCACCCCGCCTTCGGAATTGACACCGCTTTCGCGGTCGAGCTGACCAGCGCCGACTACGACCCCGAAAAGCACCGCACCATTGCGATTCTCTCCGAGTACGACGCGCTGCCGGGCATCGGGCACGGCTGCGGCCACAACGTTATCGCCACCGCCGGCCTCGGTGCATTCCTCGCCCTGGCGGATGCGCTCGCGGCCATCCCGGACGCCTTCAGTGGGCGGGTGCTCTACTACGGCACGCCCGCCGAGGAGTCCGAAGCCGGCAAGGAGCTCATGGCCCGCGCCGGCGCCTTCGACTCTGTGGATGCCGCAATCATGGTGCACCCCTACTTCATGGATGTGGCGGATCAGGCGTGGCTGGGCCGCCGCGAATGTCGCGTCACCTACACCGGTGTGAGCGCGCACGCCTCCTCGCATCCCTTCATGGGACGCAACGCGCTGGATGCGGCCAGCCTCGCCTACCAGGGGCTCGGCCTGCTACGCCAGCAGATTCCCGGGTCCGACCGCATCCACGCGATTATTGACCGCGGGGGAGAAGCGCCGAACCTGATTCCCGCCACCACGAGCCTGCACATTAATATCCGCTCCAAGCACGCCCCCACCCTGCGAGCGCTCTCACGCCGCGTGGAGGAGGTACTGCGCGGCGCCGCCCTCATGGCCGGGGTGTCTGCCGAGGTGATGTGGGACGGCTCGCCCATGACCATGCCCGTGCGCACCAACGGGCCGCTACTGAAGCGGTGGGTGGCCTCCCAGCGTGCCGTGGGTCGGCACCCGTACCCGCCCGGGACCGTGAGTGATACCCTGGCGGCCTCCACGGATTTCGGTAACGTGAGCCTGCGCGTGCCCGGTATTCATCCGCTCATCGGCATCGCGCCGGAAGGCACCGGCATGCACACCGAGCAGTTCGCGCTCGCGGCCAACACCCCGGAGGCTGTGGCCGGCGCGCTGGATGCCGCCTTCGGCCTGGCGTTTGTGGCGGTGGATTACCTGGTGGACGACGAGCTGGCCCGCGCGGTGCGCACCCATTTTGAGGAGGCAGGCGGCGCCGTGGATGTGGAGGGCTACTTCGCCGGGCAGTAGTCGCGTGCCGTGGTCTTCGGGGCCGTATTGGGGTTTCCGGCCCCCGCGGGTTTGTAGGGGTTCGGGCTCGCACCGCTCGGGGGACAAGATACCCAAGTGCCCCAACCGGCAGATGTGAGATTGCTCAAAAGGTCAGAACCGCATTATTTGGTTTTATGAGCGAAAAACATCCCCGCACGCTCATAAAGTCACCATGACCCATCAGAAAAGACAAATTAACCCCACACAAAACGCAAATTCTTCGGCATAATAGAACATAACGAAGCGAGGCACCGGGAAACACCTCACCTCGGCCACGCGTGCACCTCGCACGGGGCAACAGAACCCCGAGGCACACACCCCGCTTCGCCATCCCGCGAGAAAACCCTCGCACAGCACAGATAACTCTCACGAAAGAGGGCATACAGCAATGAACGGTGTCAACACCCCCACCAAGCTCGGCGTCATCGGTGCAGGCGGCGTCGGTAGCGCAACCGCATACGCAGCAATGGTTCGCGGTTCCGCCGATGAAGTCGTCCTGTACGACATCGACGGCAAGCGCGCTCACGCAGAGGCACTCGACATCGCCCACGGCGCAATGTTCGCTCACGAGGCAACCGTCACCGGCGGCGACGATATCGAGCTGCTGCGCGATTGCGACATGATCATCATCACCGCAGGTGCCCGCCAGAAGCCGGGCCAGCCCCGCCTCGAACTGGCCGGCGCAAACGTTGCCATCCTCGAGAAGCTGCTGCCGAACGTGCTTTCCGTGGCCCCCAACGCCATCATCATGCTCGTCACCAACCCCTGCGACGTGCTGACCGTCGTGGCCCAGAAGATTACCGGCCTGCCCGCCAACCGCGTGCTCTCCTCCGGTACCGTGCTCGACTCCTCCCGTCTGCGCTGGCTGATCGCCAACAAGGCCGGCGTCTCCATCAAGAGCGTTCACGCGAACGTCGTTGGTGAGCACGGCGACTCCGAGTTCCCCGTCTGGTCCGCAGCTAACATCGGCATGGTTCCCCTGACCGAGTGGGAGCAGGACGGCAAGCAGCTCTTCACCGAAGAGGTCCGCACCGAGCTGGCCACCGAGGCTATGCGCGCAGCCTACAAGGTTATCGAGGGTAAGGGCTCCACCAACTACGCCATCGGTATCTCCGGTGCACGTATCGCCGAGGCATTCCTCGGCGGCCAGAACGCAGTGCTGCCCGTCTCCACCACCATCGCAGGCGAGCTCTACGGCTTCAAGGACGTTGCACTGTCCCTGCCCACCATCGTCAACCGCGAGGGTATCCAGCGCGTTCTGCCGGTTCCCATGAACGAGGCTGAGATGGCACAGCTGAAGGCATCCGCTGAGGCAATCCGCGCTTCGGCCGCATCGCTGGGCTTCTAACAGCTAGACCCGGGGCCAGCGCCCCATGAGAGCCCGCCGCATCCGTCACAGTACATGACCGGATGCGGCGGGCTCAGTCTATGGGGTCGTAACGTATGACGGGCGAAAACACACCGCGTCCCCGTAGGTAGTAGAATAAAGAGCATGAGCACTGATCCTCGCACCGAACTCACCCGCCTCCTCGACGCGCTGGAGGCCCACCTGTCCGCCGTGATTGAACGCAACGGCGAGCATGACCCCGCCATCGATGAGGCCTACGTAGAAATTGCCAACGCCTTCGAAGCCTACGAAGACGCCCTCTTCGAAGCCTACGAAGAGGTCACCCCCCTGAGCGTGTACGGTGATGACGAGGAAGACGATCTCGAAGAAATCCTCGACGACGAAGACGACATCGACGACGACGATATCGAGTACGAGGACTAATAACCTCACCATACATTCCGACCCCTGACCGCAACCCCCACGCGGGGTGATGCGGCAGGGGTCGAACCGTACCCGGTGCACCCGCATCGGTAGCGACGGATACCGCAGACACCGCAGCCTCAGATACCGCACGCACCCCGCGGGGGAACCGCCGCGCACCCGCCAGAACCCGCAGAGACAGCCAGTGAACAACTACCGAGAACGGAGACACCCGTGAGCGAACCCCGCACCTGGCGCGATGCCGCCCTCATCCTCCGCACTCAAAAACTCGGCGAAACCGACCGCATCATCATCATGCTCACCCGCGACGGCGGAATCACCCACGCCGTAGCCAAAGCCGTGCGCAAACCCACCTCCAAGTTCGGCGGACGACTCGAACCGTTCATGCACACCGACCTATCCTTCAGCCGCGGTCGCACCAACCTGCACACCATCACCCAAGCCGCAACCCTGCACGCCTACACCGGCCCCATCATGGCCGACTACGCCGCATACACCTGCGCCTCCACCATCGCCGAACTCGCCGAAGACCTCACCCAAAACAACGCCGGAACCACCGAACTGTACACGCTCACCCACGGGGCATTCGCAACCCTAGCCCACGCGCAGCACACCCCCCAACGCGTGCTCACCCGCTACCTGGCCCGCGCCATGGACCGCTCCGGCTGGCCCCTCATCGGCGAACGATGCACCCGATGCGGCACCCCACTCACACCCGAAGCCACGGCTCGGGAGGGCACGGCGGAAGCCCCGGGCCGATACCTCGCCTTCCACACCGCCCACACCTACGGCCAGTACACCGTCCTCTGCCCGAAGTGCGCCACCGTCACCGATGCGCCCCTCACCGCCCTCACGGCCGAAGACCTGGCCTACGCGCTCGCCGCCGCCAGCCCCAACCCGAGCGCCTGGGAAACCATCGACGCCGCACCCTTCGGAACCGCCGATAAAATCCTCAAACTCTACCTCGCCACCACCCAAAATCTGCTGGAGCACCCTCTCAAAACCCTCGGGGCGCTCGAGACGGAAACCCCCGCAAAATAAACCCCGAAGCGCCCGCCCATGCGTGCCGTGCCACGGTAAAATAGCTAACAGCATAACTCGGCAGACAACCCCGGGGGAGAACCCCCGTCTGGGAAGAAAGGCACACATGGCACGCACCCAGCCCGTACCCCCGCCCCCGCACCCCACCGGGGCAACCCCGCCTCCCATCCCGAAGAAGTTCATCCCCCAGCACGTCGCCGTCGTCATGGACGGCAACGGACGCTGGGCCAACGAACGCGGCCTGCCCCGCACCGAAGGTCACCGCGCCGGCGAGGCCGCCCTGCTGGATGTTGTTGCGGGCGCCATCGAAATGGGCATCCCGTACGTGACCGCCTACGCCTTCTCCACCGAAAACTGGAAGCGCTCGCCCAGCGAGGTTGCGTTTATCATGCGTTTCTCCACCGAGGTGCTGCAGCGCCAGCTGGCAACCCTCAAGACCTGGGGTGTGCGCATCCGCTGGGCCGGTCGCCGACCCAAGCTGTGGAAGAACGTCATCGAAGAGCTCGAGCTCTGCGAGCGCGAAACCATCGACAACACCGTCTGCACCCTCACCATGTGCGTGAACTACGGCGGCCGTGCAGAAATCGCCGACGCGGCCGCAGCCATCGCGGCGGACGCTGCCGCGGGCAAGCTCAAGCCCGGCAGCATCACCGAAAAGACCATCCAAAAGTACCTGGACGAACCCGACCTGCCCGACGTTGACCTGTTCCTGCGCTCCTCCGGTGAGCAGCGCATCTCGAACTTCCTGCTCTGGCAGAGCGCCTACGCCGAGTTCGTCTTCATGAACGTGCTCTGGCCCGACGTCGATCGCCGCACCCTCTGGGAAGCCGTCGAAGAGTACGCGCGCCGCGACCGCCGCTACGGGGGCGCAGTCGACGCCGTAGCCGCCGAGTAGGCCGATTACTAAGCCCGGCGTTAGCGCCCCAACGCGGCGACCCGGTTCGCCGCCCCTCAAACCACCCACACCTCCAACACTAGGGAGAACAAATGCGCATCTACCCGACCTTCTTCAACATCTTCTTCAAGGGCATGGACCCCGAGAAGGCACACCACATCGGCTTCTGGGGCGTTCAGACCCTGCGTAACGTCGGCATCACCCGCGCGCTGCGCAAGTACTTCCAGCCCGCACCGGAACTGGCCACCACCGTCATGGGCATCACCTTCCCCTCGCCCTTCGGCCTGGCCGCGGGCTTCGACAAGGGCGGTAAGGGCATTGCCGCGCTGGCTGGTATCGGCTTCGGCCACGTCGAGATTGGCACCATTACCGGCCAGGCACAGCCCGGCAACCCGCAGCCGCGCCTCTTCCGCCTCGTCGAAGACAAGGCCGTCATCAACCGCATGGGATTCAACAACGACGGCGCCGCTGCGGCAGGCCCGCGCGTAGCCGCCGCCCGCGCAGACCTCGAAACCGAATACCGAGGCGTCGTACGCCCCATCATCGGCGTGAACATCGGCAAGACCAAGATCGTGGAACTCGAGAACGCCATCGACGACTACCTGATCTCCACCCGCACCCTGGCACCGCAGGCAGACTACCTGGTCGTCAACGTCTCCTCCCCGAACACCCCCGGCCTGCGCACCCTGCAGGCCATCGAGTCCCTGCGCCCGCTGCTCACCGCCGTGCGCGAGGAGGCAGACCGCGTCAGCCCCAATCGCCACGTGCCCCTGACCGTGAAGATTGCACCGGACCTGGTCGACGAGGACATCATCGAGGTGGCGGCCCTGGCCAAGGAGCTGAAGCTGGACGGCATCATCGCCACCAACACCACCATCGCCCGCGAGGGTCTGGGCCTGACCAGCGATATGACCAAGGTCAAGGAAATCGGTGCCGGCGGCCTCTCCGGTGCACCGCTGAAGCCCCGCTCCCTCGAGGTGCTGCGCCTGCTCAAGCGCGAAATCGGCGACGACCTGGCCATCATCTCCGTTGGCGGCGTGACCACCGCCGAGGACGTGCAGGAACGCCTGGATGCTGGCGCCGACCTGGTGCAGGGCTATACCGCCTTCCTGTACGAGGGTCCGCTCTGGGCGGCACACATTAACCGCGGCCTGGTGAAGCTGCGCCGCGCTCGCCGCTAAAAGGTTTACGCCCCGCCGGGTGACTGGCGGGGGAGGGAGCCTCACGCTCCCGGCGTGCTGAGGGGGGCACCGCTCTCTACCCGTTGGGGTGGAGGCGGTGCCCCCCTGCGTTTCTGCGCGGTTAGAGAGCCCGCATAAGAGGGCTAGCTGGTAATAGCCGCGATGGGTTCTTAGGGCGCAGGGTAGTCCGCCAGCACAGCTTACGTAATCGGACAAACCACCGCCGGACAACAATCGGGCAACAACCGGACGATGGGAATAGACCAATAACGGGTTCTAGGCGCACACCCCGCATAATGGAGATAGACGGGAAATCATGCACTACAACGATGTGGAGGACCGCCCATGACCCCCAACGCGCTGAACCGTCGGTCGATGCTGACGGGAGGCACACTCATCAGCCTCGGCACCATGCTCACCGCGTGCGCCCCGCACGACACCACGACAACCACGCCGGCAGGAGGCGCATCCACGGCATCCGGCGCAGCCACCACCAACGGCAGCCCAAGCAGTAGCACCGGCAACAGCGCCGGCGAATACCGCAAAGCAGATGCCAACGGCCCCGCCCAAAACGTCCCCAAGCCCAACGCGCCCGAAGACGGCTACCGCGAAAAGACCGCCGACGGCATCCGCAAAACCATGGACGCCTGGAACCAGTGGATTAACTACGGCATCCAAACCGGCGACTACAGCAAAGCACGCGAATTTCTCTCCTCGACAAATGACGGAGAACTCAAAATCTACCGGGAGATAGAAGCACTCTACCGGCGCGGCGGCTGGGTCATCGACGGCATCCAATACTTCAAGCCCGCCGGCGAGCCCTGGACCGACGACGACCAAACCTACCGCCTGAAAACCCGCCACGACTGGGACAAAGAAACCGATGTGGAACCCGACGGCCGCCAAGAAACCTGGAGCAGCGACAAGCAAGGAGAAATCTACATCTTCGCCCTCGAACACCGCGACGGCAGATGGCAGATTCTCTACTCCCAAATCGACATCTAGCCGCGATACATACGCCGCGTAAGGAGAAACAGAAGACATAAAAATAGGGGAGAGGCCCAAACAATCAGGACCTCTCCCCACACCCCACAAACGCAACCCCCAACACGGGACCGCGCCACAGGGCACTAACGACCTAGCGAGGGTACTCGCCGTACTTCACCATCGGAACCGGACGGCGCCAACGACGAACCATCATCACACGGTTAAAGGTGTACATACCACCACCGCGCTGAACCTCGCCAAACTTAGCAATCAGCTTCTTCTTCAGGCCACGCCACAGAATGAAATAATCAATCACCCACAGCAGCATCGCGGCGTACATCGCATACACAGAACCGTAATAAATCGAGACGCCAACCTCGGACGAGCCCGAAACACCCTGACCGATCCAGCCGCCAACCAGCAGAACCAGCAGAACAATCAGCATGAAATCGCCCAGGTTACGGCGCGCATCCACGTAATCACGGATATAACGACGCTGCGGACCCTGATCCACAAGAGGCAAGAAACGCTGATCACCGCCACGCAACGCCTCATTCTGACGAGCACGAAGCTTAGCGTTATCCTCACGCTCACGACGACGAAGCTCAGCACGCGCCTCACGATCATTCGCAAGCGCATGATCCCCGCCGCCCACCAAAGGCTTACGACGAGCCGCCTCCCGCTCCTTACGCGAAGGAGTCGGACGGCCCTTCTTCGGGGTAAACTTCGGATCAACCGGAGCCTGCGGCTCCTCTACAACCTGCGGCTGAGCAGCTTCAGTCTCAGCCTTCTTATTCTTACGACCAAACACCCTCCCATCATACCCGACACACACAGATACACCCCCTCCACAACAAAACCACACCAGAGCCTGAAACAACACAGCACCAGCCCACCGCAAGACCCCGAATAACACACCCCCACACCCCGCGATGTAAGGTAGAAACATGACTACTGAATTCACCCACCACAGCGCCCTCAACGACGCAATCAACGAACGATTCGAAGCCACCCTACAAACCCTCACCGACCTCGTCGCCATTCCCTCCATCGCCTGGGAATCGCACGACCTCACCCAGGTAGACCGCAGCGCCGAGGCAGTCGCCGCGCTCGCAACCAAGGCAGGCTTCGACAACGTACGCATCGAACGCGCCACCTACACCACCGCAGACGGCACCGAAAAGCAGGGCATGCCCGCCGTCATCGCCTCCCGCCCCGCCGCAGAAGGCTACCCGACCATCCTGCTCTACGCCCACCACGACGTACAGCCCGCCGGCAACCTCGACCTGTGGGACACCGAACCCTTCGTCGCCACCCGCAAGGGTGACCGCCTCTACGGCCGCGGCGCAGCAGACGACAAAGCAGGCATCCTCGTACACCTCGCCGCGCTCGCAGCCATCAACGAAACCCTCGGCGATGACTTCAAACTCGGCGTGAAACTCTTCATCGAAGGCGAAGAAGAAGCAGGCTCACCCTCCTTCGTCTCCTTCCTCAACACCTACCGCGACGAACTATCCGCCGACTACATCATCGTCGCAGACTCCGCCAACTGGCGCGCCGGCGTACCCGCACTCACCACCAGCCTGCGCGGCGTCGCATCCGGCGACATCGAAGTACGCGTCGGCAGCCACGCCATCCACTCCGGCATGTTCGGCGGCCCCATGCTCGACGCACACACCCTCATGGCGCAGCTCCTCGCAACCCTGCACGACGCCACCGGCGCCGTAGCCGTCGAAGGCCTGCACCGAGCCCCCGAACCCGAACTCGAATACGCCGAAGCAGACTTCCGCAACGACTCCGGAATCCTCGACTCCGTACCCCTCGCAGGCACCGGAACCGTCGCCTCCCGCCTGTGGACCCAGCCGGCCATCTCCGTTATCGGCATGGACATCCCCAGCATCGCAACCTCCTCCAACACCCTGGCAGTCCTCTCCCGAGCACGCATCAGCACCCGCCTCGCACCCGGCGACACCCCCGAAAACGCACACCGCGCGCTCGCCGCGCACATCAAGGCCCACGCACCCCACGGCGCCGAGGTCAGCTACACCGCCGTGGATTCCGGCATGCCCTTCTCGACCGAGGTGGACGCAGACGGTGCGCAGACCGCCCTGGACGCCATGCGCGCTGCCTGGGACCTGGAACCTGTGCAGACCGGCATGGGCGGCTCCATTCCGTTCATCGCCGACCTGAAGCAGACCTTCCCGCAGGCACAGATCCTGGTCACCGGTGTGGAAGACCCCGACACCCGCGCCCACAGCGCCAACGAGTCCCTGTACATCCCGGACTTCAAGAACGCAATCCTGGCGGAGGCACTGCTGCTTAGCGCACTCGGCACCCGCTAAATCAACCCGCAAAAAGTGGGGGAGAAGGGCCACCAAACCCCAACCCCCACTTTTTCGGTATCCTAGAAGCAGAATTACCGTGAAAGCCCATACGCAAACGCTCACGCCCCCGGCGAACTACACACAACCCAGGTTGTGAAGAACTCACCCCGGCGCGTATCGTGAAGGCTAAAACGCCCGCAACACCGCACACGGCCAACACGGGCAACCAACACAACAAAGGACAACACTCATGAGTGAAACCACCACCGAACTGCCCACCCACGGCGTCACCCTCACCGAAGTCGCACAGGCCAAGGTCCGCGCACTCCTCGAACAGGAAGGCCGCACCGACCTGCGCCTGCGCATCGCCGTCCAGCCCGGCGGCTGCTCCGGCCTCATCTACCAGCTCTACTTCGACGAGCGCGTCCTCGACGGCGACGCAGTCCGCGACTTCGACGGCGTAGAGGTCATCGTCGACAAGATGAGCGCACCCTACCTCGACGGCTCCACCATCGACTTCGAAGACACCATCGAAAAGCAGGGCTTCTCCATCGACAACCCCAACGCAGCAGGCTCCTGCGCATGCGGTGACTCCTTCCACTAAACCGAAGACACCCCGGCGCTAAGCACAACCAAGGTGCATCACGCCTAGTAAACCCCCGTCTCGCATACTGCACCCAACCGTGCAGATACGCGACGGGGGTTTTACACTTAAAACATGACTACGCACGAAATCACCTGGAAATACATCCTCAACCAACTGATTAAGCACCAGAACCTCAGCGACACCGAAGTCGCCTGGGCCATGGACCAAATCATGACCGGCCAAACCGAACAGCCAATCCTCGCATCCTTCCTCACCGCCCTCCACTCCAAGGGCGAAACCCCCGAAGAACTCGGCGCGCTCGCAGCCGGCATGATCGCCAAAGCCGAGACCGTAGACATCGACCCCCACGCCGTAGACATCGTCGGCACCGGCGGCGACCAGCAAAACACCGTCAACATCTCCACCATGGCTGCCCTCGTCATCGCAGGCACCGGCGCAACCGTCGTCAAGCACGGCAACCGCGCCTCCACCTCCAAATCAGGCTCCGCAGACGTCCTCGAAGCCCTCGGAATCCGCCTGGACATGCTCATTCCCGCCGTCGCCGAGTGCGCTCGCGAGACCGGCATCACGTTCCTGTTTGCGATGACCTTCCACCCGGCCATGCGCCATGTGGGCCCGACCCGCCGCCTGCTGGGTATTCCGACCGCCTTCAACTACCTGGGCCCCATGACTAACCCGGCCCGCGTGAAGTCATCGGCAATCGGCGTGGCAAACCCGGTCATGGCCGAGAAGATGGCTCACGTCTTCGCCGAGCGCGGCGATCACGCCCTGATTTTCCGCGGAGACGACGGCCTGGACGAGCTGACCATCGCCACCACGAGCCGCCTGTGGGAGGCTGTGGACGGCAAGCTGACCGAGTACCGTTTCGATCCGACCGAGTATGGTCTGCAGAACGCACCGTTGGAGCAGCTGCGAGGCGGCGACGCCGAGTACAACGCGGGTGTGTTCCGCGCAATTTTGGCGGGGGAGGGGGAGTCCCCGAAGAGCCCGCTGCGCGCCATTCACGACGCCGTGCTCATCAATGCGGCCGCCGGCCTGGTGGCCTACCGCCCGACCAACGGCGAGAGCTTTGAGACGCGTTTCACTCAGGCCCTGGCTGATGCGCGCGAGTCCATTGCATCCGGTGCAGCGGAGCGAGTGCTCAATGCCTGGGTAGAGTTCAGCGAGAAGCATGCGGAGGACTAGAGAATCAGTAGCCAGAGGTGAGAGCCTCAGAGGCTGATTTCAAGAAGCCGGGCTGAGAAGAGCTAGGAGCTCTGGAGGTCGAAAGCTCTAGAAATCCTCTAGAAATCGATAGATAGCAGGCACCCGAGACGAACAGAGCGCACCGAAGGGTGCAGGGTCTCGGGTGCCTGTCGTTTACCGGGACGCGCCGCAGGGCGTGAACGGTCAGGCGTTCGAACGCATAGCTGCTGCGGATTGAGGAAGCTGAAGCGCGCGGAGTTCAGAGCAGTGGACGAGAACAGCGTAGTCGTACTACAAGAGCGCAGGTTTGGCCCACGCCAGCCCGAGCGCAGAAAGCACCGGTGAACCGCCGGTAGGGTAGCGAAAAATAGGCCTACTTTACATAATGTATATTATCGGCTTTTTAAGGAGGTTGATGAATACTCGATTCTGCCTTGTTGAACGCCGTCTTAACACTCGATGTATTCACCCGCATTTTCCGTCATAACCTGTCCCCGCAGGTGCCCCACCTGACATAATGAGCGTAGGCCGCCGAGACATTGATGACTCAGAACCCGGTACGTCCGAGACGTGTTGAGCTTGCACCCGCGCGGCACACATTCCGAAACTCCGAAGGAGGAAACATGGATTGGCTCTTCGAGACACCCTGGACGCTCTGGGTTGTTCTCGCCCTCGCCTTCGCCGTTATTGAGATGCTCAGCCTCGACCTGTTCTTTCTCATGCTGGCGATCAGCGCAGGCATTACCGCGGCAATATCGCCCTTCGTGGATAACATGCTCATCCGAACCGTTATTTTCGTAGTGATCTGCCTGATTCTGGTTCTTGGCCTGCGCCCGCCGCTGCTCAAGAAGCTCAATCGGTCGGCCGGTAACACCGCCACCAATGTCGAGGCACTCATCGGGTCTGAGGTACGCATCACTCAAGATGTGACTAGCGAAACCGGTTTGGTGGTACTGGCTGGCGACACCTGGACGGCGCGCACCGCCTCCGGAACGCTCCCCGCGGGAAGCCTCGCGAAGGTCAGGTCTATTGATGGTGCCACCGCAATCGTAGAGCCTCTCCCCCACAGCTAATACCCACCTGAATACCGGCTCTAGAAGCAGATTCAGATACCCAAAAACACGCCATATAACACACCGATAAGGAGAAATAATGCCTATCAGCCTTATTCTGACGGTCCTACTCATCCTCTTCGTGCTGACGATGCTCGCCAAGACCGTGCGCGTCATTCCGCAGGGACGAGCCGGCATCGTCGAACGACTGGGTAAGTTCCGCGCCGTTCTCAAGCCCGGCCTGCACATCGTCATCCCCGTGATTGACCGCGTGCTGCCCCTCATCGACCTGCGCGAACAGGTGGTGTCCTTCCCCTCGCAGTCCGTGATTACCGAAGATAACCTCGTGGTCGGCATCGACACCGTCGTGTACTTCCAGGTCACCGACCCCCAGGCCGCAACCTACGAAATCACCAACTACATTCGCGCCGTGGACGAGCTGACCAGCGCAACCCTGCGTAACGTCGTCGGCGGCCTGAACCTGGAGCAGACCCTCACCTCCCGCGATCAGATTAACGCGGAGCTGCGAGGCGTGCTCGACTCCACCACCGGCCGCTGGGGCCTGCGCGTCTCCCGCGTGGATATCAAGGAAATTCAGCCTCCCGTGTCCATCCAGGACTCCATGGAGAAGCAGATGCGCGCTGAGCGTGACCGCCGCGCGGCAATCCTCACCGCAGAAGGCCAGAAGCAGTCTGACATTCTGACCGCCGAGGGTGAATCCCGCGCCGCCATCCTGCGTGCAGAGGGTGAAAAGCAGGCACAGATTCTGCGCGCAGAGGGCGACGCACAGTCCGCCATCCTGCGCGCAAACGGTGAGGCCGAGGCCGTGCAGAAGGTCTTCGCCGCCATCCACGAGGCCAACCCCAGCCAGCAGCTTCTCACCTACCAGTACCTGCAGACCCTGCCCAAGCTCGCCGAAGGCGACGCCAACAAGCTCTGGTTCATCCCGACCGAACTCGGCGATGCACTGCGAGGCCTGGGCAACGCGTTCGGCACCCTGCCCGCATCCGACCTTGCGGACGCGCCGAAGAAGCCCGCAGCAGCGGCTCCCAAGAGCGCACCGCAGGCACCCGGAAGCTACGGCATCAACGGCTAGCAGGCACCTAAAAAATTCATAGGGTTCAACCCCTGCACAGTGGGCGGGCGGAGACTATTACCGATATAATGGATGTTTTGTAAACGTTCGAGGGAATAGCTCTCCCCCGCCCAACGTTATACCTGAAGCGCCGCCCGGCGCACACGACGGACACTGGAGGAAAAATGAGCGATCGTAGCCTGCGCGGTATGCGCCTGGGTTCCCAGTCGATGGAAACCGAATCGAACGTGCAGCCGGCACCCCGCCAGCGCGTCGAGTACCGCACCGCAGACGGTGACCGTGTTTTCGTGACTTTCGCGGCCGAGGCAGAGATTCCCCCGGTCTGGACCGCAAAGTCCGGCAAGGAGGCCTTCCTGGTCAACGGTGATTCCACCGCCAACGCCGAGGACGAAAAGCCCGCACGTACCCACTGGGACATGCTCATGGAGCGTCGCAGCATTGAAGAACTGGAGAAGACTCTGGAGGAGCGCCTGGAGTACTACCGCAACCACTTCGCGGTCTAAGGAACGTCTAGATACGTTAGGGGGGCCTTTCAGCGGCATGTGAGCCGCCGAAAGGCCCCTTTTGTGTACCCCGGATGCCTTCCTGCCCGTCATGTGCGAGAGGCGTTAGGGGCTCTCGGAGGATTCCAACAGAAAGGGGCCGGGGCGGATGCTCGTAATGCGCATCCGACCCGGCCCCTCATATGAGGTTGGGTTATGACCCGGGACTACTTCTTGCCCAGGGCCTTCTTCAGCTTCTCCGCGTGGCTCTTCAGGCCCCAGCGGGTCACCTTCGACATCGAATCGAAGATGATGTTGCCGTCCATCTTCGAGGCACCCACCTCGCGCTCAACGAAGGTAATGGGCACCTCGACAATCTTCAGGCCGGCCTGCTCCGAACGCCACGCCAGATCAACCTGGAACACGTAGCCCTTCGAATCGATGCCGTCCAGGTTCAGACGCTGCAGGGCCTCGCGGCGGTACGCGCGGAAACCTGCGGTGATGTCCTTGATGGAGGTGCCCAGCACCATACGGGTGTACAGGTTAGCGCCGCGCGAGAGAATCTGGCGGTGAGCCGGCCAGTTCTTCGTCTTGCCACCCGGCACGTAACGCGAACCGATGGCCAGATCGGCGCCCGCCTCAACGGCGCGCACCAGGGAGGGCAGCTGCTCGGGCTGGTGGGAGCAGTCAGCGTCCATCTCAATCAGAATCTCGTAGCCCGCCTCCAGACCCCAGTCAAAGCCCGCCAGGTAGGCGCCGCCCAGGCCGTCCTTAACGGTGCGGTGCAGAACGTGAATCTGAGGGTCCTTGGCCGAGAGCTCGTCAGCGATCTGGCCGGTGCCGTCGGGGCTGTTATCATCCACCACGAGAATGTCTACCTCGGGAGCTGCCTTGCGAAGACGCTCCACCACAACCGGTAGGTTCTCCTTTTCGTTATACGTCGGGATGACAGTCAGAACGCGCATAATACTCTCTCACGTGTGCATATAAAACGGGCAGTGTAGATTTCCAGTATACCGGTTAACTATGTGAGCGACGGTACGCAATGGGGTATCTGGGTATTTCATTTCCTGTAAAAGGTGGTGGACTAGCCGAAAAAATTATTTACTTTCAGTGTAAATAGACTCAAGAACGGGTAGGGGCGAGTCGTCCTCCAGGACCGGAAGCAGCGGAATCCGGGCGCGCGGATCGGTGCTCCACGAGGCAACGCGCGAATCCGGAGCCTGAACCATCAGCGCCTCCACACGCCAACGCGTCACGAAGGCCGGGGTATCCGGCGCCAGCTGGCCCATAAACGGGTTCTCCTCATGCGCCAGACGGTATACGCCGCGGGTCAGCGCCGCAAACGCGCTACGTGCAGACACGCCGTGCTCATCGTTCACCAGCGCGCGCACCAGGGCCCACGCACCCGGCGCAAACAGCTGGGTATCGGAACCCAACGCAATCGAGGTGCCCGCGGCATTCGCGCGGCGCGCAACCGAAGCCACCGACTCCTGGCCCTCTCCCCCGGCGGCCAGTGTGGCCAGCGCCTGCACAGCCTCATCGTCCTCGTCAGACTCCGGCTCGCACACGCTCAAACCCAGGTGCACGCGGCCCTCGGCCAGCTTCTGCAACCACTCATCGCTAATGGGATCCTGAGCCGTGCTGTACGCTGCGTCCAGGCGAATCGGAAGCCACGGACGCTCCCCACGAATCGACAGGGCGGCCTCGGCGGCGGTAGCAAAACCTGCGGAAGCGTCAATCGACAGAACCAGCGCGGCGTCCTCGGCCACCTGGGCGTAGCGCTCCGCCAGCCCCGCGGGAACGTGGATACCCGTCAGCGACAGACCCGGCAGCGCGCGCGGGCCCTCGGTCAGCGGACGCAGCGCCTTAATCGCGCTCACCAGCTCCTCAAGGTCGACGCCCGCCCGCTCACGGCCCTCAACCCGCGGGCCCGAAGCATCAAGAACCAGACGGATATCCGTCGGGCCGTGCTCCTCGATGTTGTGGCGCAGGGCCGACACCAGATCCGCCGCATCATCCATGGAAGCCAGCAGGGTATGGGTGTGGTAACCCACGGCGCGGTAGACATCCAGGTACTCGAGGATCTCGACGGGCTCCTTACCGCCCACCGGCGCCAGGGCGCGCGCAAAAGCGGGCGTCAGCAGGGCCCCATCGAGCTCCACCACCTCGGTGGACTCATCGGCAATCGAATGAGCACCCGCATCAGAACCAACCCAGCGGACGACGCCGTCCTCCGTCAAGAGAGCCGTGGCATAGGGGTCGACGGGGCTGTACACGCTACCGTCCACAAAAATACGGGTGGCCATTGTTAATCCTTTCGCCATTGAGCGGAACGCTGGGACTCGGGCCCGGGGCGCATCCGCCAACGCGGCGGAACACCCCAACAGGCCCTAGTCCGAGTATAAAAGCACCCCCGGGGGCTGCGGTAGTATGTGCATCCTTTCACGACAAAGAATGACCCGCACCCTCCGGGGGGTATCGAATGATGGAACGGCGATGGCGGCGGGGAGCCCCCGGCCACCGCTAGAGACACACCGCGAGCGCGCTAGACGTCCAGCGCCACAACGCCGCGGCGTACCGCCTCGATCGCCTCTTCACAGCGGGCGCGGATGACCGGGTCCAGTGAGCGGATGTGCGCGATCTGGTCCAGGGCGTCCAGTACCTGCTTTGCCCAGCGGACGAAGTCGCCGGCGGCGAGGCCGGTGTCCTCGATGGCTTTTGCGAGGTGGGCGCCGTTTGCCCAGGCGTACATGGGTTCGACCAGGCCGAAGTCGCATGCCGGGGTCAGGTCGACCTTGAACTGTTCTTCTGAAGCGTTGAGGTCGGCGAGGCGCTGCGTGATGGTGGCGATGGGTGCGCGCAGGGAGGGATGCGGGTAGTGCGCCAGGTACTCTACCGCGTCGCGTTTGCCCTGGTAGGTTAGGGCGGCGACGGTTGCGGCGATGGCGGCTGGTTCCAGGCCGTCGAGGAAGTGCGCGTCTAGGCACAGGGCGGTGAGTAGGTCGCGTTCGCCGTAGATGCGGCGTAGGGCCTGGCCGCCGGTGGTTAGCGACAGTTCACCGTCCTCGGTGCGTTCGACGTAGCCGTAGCTTTCCAGCAGGCGTGCGATGCGGTTGAAGACCTGCGCAATCGTGTTGGTGCGGCGGGCGATTTGGCGGCGCAACCCTTCGGTTTCGGAGTTGAGTTTCTGCCAGCGTTCGGCCCAGCGCATGTGGTTTGCGCGGTCGGAGCAGCCGTGGCACGGGTGGTTGCGTAGCTGCGACTGTAGAGCCTCCAGCTGCGCGTCGATGCTGTTTTGGCGTGCCGGGATGTTCTGCTGTGCGAGCGCACGCGGGGCGCGGCCGTCGTAGAGTGCCTGACGCATGCGGCTTGCGGTGTCGCGGCGTTCCTTGGGGGTTTTGAGGCTTAGGCGCTTGGGGATTTTGATGCGTGAGACCGGTTCGATGGCGCCCTCGAAGTCGCGGGTTGAGGCGGTGCGCTGGTGCGCGTCCTCGGTGACAATTCCGATGCGGGGGTCGGCGTGCGAATCGGAGCGGGTGATGACGACCGCGTAGCCGCGGGAGCGGCCGTGCGGGATGTAGATGATGTCGCCGGGCAACAGCTGCTGGATGCTGTGGTGTGCCTGCGCGCGGGCGTGGCGTTCGTTGCTCTTGGAGGCTTTCTTCTCCAGCTCGGCGATTTGGCGGCTGAGCTGTACGTATTCGGTGAAGTCGCCGAGGTGGCAGGCCATGGCTTCGCGGTAGCCTTCTAGGGCGTTTTCGTTTTTGCGTACGCGGGAGGCGATGCCCACGACCGACTTGTCGGCCTGGAACTGTGCGAAGGAGGATTCCAGGATTTTGCGGGTGCGTTCGGCGCCGTAGGAGGCGATGAGGTTTGCCGCCATGTTGTAGGTGGGGCGGAACGAGGAGTTCAGCGGGTAGGTGCGGGTTGAGGCGAGGGTCGCCACATGTTCCGGGGACAGGCCGGGTCGCCACATGACGACCGCGTGGCCTTCGATGTCGATGCCGCGGCGGCCGGCGCGTCCGGTCAGCTGGGTGTATTCGCCGGGGGTGATGTCTACGTGGGATTCGCCGTTGTACTTGGTGAGCTTTTCCAGGATGACGGTGCGTGCGGGCATGTTGATGCCCAGCGCGAGGGTTTCGGTGGCGAAGACCAGCTTGACCAGTCCCTGGGTGAAGAGAGCCTCCACGACCTCCTTGAAGAGGGGTAGCAGGCCGGCGTGGTGTGCCGCGATACCGCGAATCAGGCCGTCGCGCCATTCGTAGTAGCCGAGGGTGTTCAGGTCGCGGGTGTCCAGGTGAGCGGTTGCTTCCGCAATGTAGGCGCGGATGGTCTGCTGCTGTTCGGGGGTGGTGAGCGTAATGTCGGCTGCCACGCACTGGCTGACCGCGCCGTCGCATCCGGCGCGGGAGAAGATGAAGCAGATGGCGGGCAGTAGACCCTGCTTGTCGAGGGCGCGGACCATTTCGGGGCGGGTGATGCGCTGGGGGCGCAGCGGTGCCTGTTCGCCGCGCTCACCGTCTGAGTAGCGGCGCGTGCGGTCTGAGCGGCCGCGCTCGCCGCTGCTGAAGGTTTCGTTGAGCCAGCCTTCGCGGCGGTGGCGGAAGCGTTCACGCTTGCCGCCGTAGCGGCCGCGTCCCGGGCCGGAATGGAAGCCGGGGCGTAGTGCCTTCAGCTGCGGGTTCAGGCGCAGGCCGGCCAGCAGAGGGTTGGCGCCCGCCTCTACGGATGCGCCGCGCTGCTTGGCCTTCTGCGCCTTCTTTGCCTGTTTGCGGGAGAGTTGCTCCTCCGGCTCCTGGTTTTTGCCGTTTTTGCCGTGTGCCGAGTTGTCCTCGGGCACGAAGAGGTCTACCACGCGGTGGCCGACCATCATGTGCTGCCACAGGGGTACCGGGCGGTGCTCGGAGACGATGACGTCCGTGCCGCCGCGCACCGTGTCCAGCCAGGCTCCGAACTCCTCGACGTTTGACACCGTAGCCGACAGGGAGATGACGTTCACGTGCTCGGGCAGGTGGATGATGGCCTCTTCCCACACCGCGCCGCGGAAACGGTCCGCCAGGTAGTGCACCTCGTCCATGACCACGTAGCCCAGGCCGTTCAGGGTGGTGGAGTTGGCGTAGAGCATGTTGCGCAGCACCTCGGTGGTCATCACGACCACGGGGGCTTCGGTGTTGATGCTCGTGTCGCCGGTCAGCAGACCCACGTAGTCCTCGCCGTACGCGCGCACAAAATCGTGGTACTTCTGGTTGCTCAGCGCCTTGATCGGGGTCGTGTAGAACGCCTTCATGCCGCGGCGTAGCGCCAGGTAGATGCCGAACTCGCCCACGATGGTCTTACCCGCGCCCGTGGGGGCGGCCACGAGGACGGAGCGGTCCGCCTCCACAGCGGCACACGCCTGACGCTGAAAGTCGTCCAGCGGGAAATCCAGGGAGGCCTCAAACGCGCCCAGGGCGCTCTTGGCGTATGCGGAGCGTTCGCGGGATGCGGCGTAGGCGGCGGCGTAGTCGGTGCCGGGGTGCCCGTTAGAAGCGGTAGAAGTGTGTGCGTCAGAAGTGTGCTGTGCGTGGTGCTTAGTCATGGTACATCCAGTGTAGCGGCTGGCCTGCCGGCGCTCGGCTCGAAGCGGCGGCTTCCGGCAGATATCAGGTACGGGCGAACACACGGGTGAAAACACGGGTGGCACGCGGCGGCTCGAGCCCGACCGCGAGCGCATCCGGCGCGCCTTCTGGGTTTTGGGGCCGTCCGGGGGCGGGTATGCGGAAAGGGCGGGGCGCAGAGGTGAATCTGTGCCCCGCCCTTTCGGCGAGTACCCGTGATGTGGTGTTCCGTCAGGAACGTTTAGGAGGTTTTTTCTTCGTCGAAGTAGCCCATATTGGCCAGGTCTTCGGCGCTGGTTGCGGTGTTCAGGGTTGCTTCGTCTGCGCCTTCTGCCAGCTTGGCGAGCTTGCGGTCGCGGCGCTTGTCGTTGAACATGCAGATGCCGATGGCCGCGAAGAAGAAGATGAGTAGCGGCGCCATGAGGACGAACATCATCATGATGTCGCTACCGGGTGCGGTCAGTGCCGCGATGACCGCGACGAGGACGACGACCCAGCGCCAGGACTTCAGGATGGTCTTACCGCGAATTAGGCCCAGCATGTTAATGCCGACGAGAATGACGGGGATGATGAAGGCGCAGGAGAACGTCACAACGAACTTCAGGATGAAGGAGATGTACACGCCGGCGTCAATGTAGTTACTTTCGTTGACGGGGGTGAACTTCAGCAGTGCGTAGACGACGCCGGGGAGGGTGAAGTACGAGATGGCCACACCGCAGCCGAAAGCGAAGATGGCTGCGGTAAGGAAGCCGAAGAGATACTTCTTCTCCTTGGTGTGCAGCGCCGGTAGCAGGAATCGCAGCGCCTGGTAGAGCCAGACGGGGGACGCAATCACCATGCCGATGTACATGCCGACCTTGAGCAGCTGGTCGAAGGGGGATGCAACGGAACCGTAGTTGAGGTTGGCGTTGCGGCCGGTTTCTGCGTTGATCTGCTGCAGGGGTGCGGAGATCATTTCGATGAAGGGCTGGTAGAGGAAGACCGTGCCGATGATGGCCGCGATGATGGTCGCGATGGCCGCCTTGATGAAGCGGTCGCGAAATTCGCGTAGGTGTTCCTTGAGTTCCATGCGCGCTTCAGGGTTGAGTTTGCGGTTGCGCACGTCCTGGTCGGGTGTTGCCACGGGGGTGTCCTCTGGGTGTCTGTGCCTATGGTTGGCTGAGGGGTTTGGGGGCGGTGCCGCAAAACCCGTGCCGGCCGGTGGGCGGGCACGGGTTTGGGGCGTGGTGTGTTGAGACCGTTGGTTACTTGGTTTCGGTCTTGCCGTTGTCTACGACCTCGCCGGTGACGACCTCTTCACCGTTCTCTGCCTTGGTGGCGTCCTTCTTGGGGTCGCTCTTGGCGTCGTTCTTGAGGCCTTCGACCTCGGTCTTGAAGATGCGCATGGACTGGCCGAGGCTACGTGCCATGCCGGGGAGCTTGGGGGCGCCGAAGAGCAGGACGACGAGGAGGATGACGACGATGATGGTCGCGGGGTGGCTGAAAATCTGGCCCATGGTGTGCCTTTCTGGTTAGAGCAGGTCTCCGATGTTTTGAGGTTGGCCGAGTCGATCTCGTCGGGAGACCCGTCGCTTGATCCGCTCAGACCTGCGTGTCTGTTTGCCTTGTTCGTAGTTATTGTATGCCTCGGTGATGGGTGTGAATACCCCGAGGGTGGTGTCTCGCGGGAGTTTTCGAGTGGCGTTTGCTTGCGCGGTGTCGAATTGTCCCTCGATTGACTCGACCCAGGTAACGGTTTCGTCGAGTAGCGTGAAACCGCGAGTGAGTGCTTTGTAGGTGAACCATGCCAAGTAGAGGAGCGAGCAGATGATGAGCGCGCCCCATAGCAAAATCCAGAACCACCAAGACATGGGCACCATTATACAAGTTTTGAGGTGTTGTTTTGGTGGGGTGTTGATGTGTTCTGGGGGTTTTAGTCGTGTTTTTGCGGATGGGTGTAGGGTCTAGTTTTCTCTGGGCGAAGCGGGGTTGGCGTTGGCGAGGGCGGTGAGGTGCTCGAGGAGGGCGGCGCGCAGGTGCGCGGGCCCGGTGATTTCGAGGGATCCGCGGTGTGCAATGACGGTGTCGATGATGTTTTTGTCGCCGGCGCCAGCGATGTTGTTGTAGTGCACGCGGACGTGGGTGGTTTTGGTGCCTTTTCGGGCGTGCTCGGCGCTGCGGCGCTTGTAGGTTGCGGTGAGGTTTTCGAGGGTTTCGCCGCCGGGGGTGTGGTCGGTGGGGTGGATGCGCAGCTCGACGCTGGGGTTGGTGGTGGTTTTGTGCTGCTTGGCGTGCCAGTCGTTGACGGTGCTGTCGTGGTTGGGGCCGATGTAGTGCGGCTGTGCTTCGCCTGCGGGCGCGTAGCTGCTGATGCGGGTGAGGCGGAAGTTGCGCCAGAAGACAGGTTCGACGGGGGTGGGCTCGGCGCTGGTGGAATTGGTGGAGGCGCTCTCCCCCGCCGCGCTCGCGGGCTTTGCCTCCTCGGCGGCATGGCTCTCTGCGGCGGCGTCCTCAGACAGCGTGGCGAGGTGGCGTGCCTCGCTGGCGCGGCACCACGCGTGCAGGTAGAGGCGGTCACGGTGCAGGGTGAGCGCTACCGGGTCGACGACGCGTTCCGCGGCGCGGGTGCCGTAGGTGATGGTGAGGGCGCGTCCGCTGGCGAGGGCGGCGCGCGCCTCCTGCAACAGGGGGTCCTCGGGTGCGAAGAGCAGGTGCTTCGCGTAGTCGGTGGTGCGCGGGTAGGCCTCCGCGAGCGCGGCGAGAATCGCGGCCGGTCGCGGGTCACCCGAGTACATCAGGTCGGCTGCGGAGAGCGTGAAGACGAGGATTGCCAGCTCGGTGTCGGTGAGGCGGGTGTAGTTGAGCAGGGTGAGGGACGCGGCGCCATCGCTGAATTCGGGGAGCAGGTTGAGACGGGCGGGGTTGGCTGCGTCGGGATCCTTAGCCTCGGAGTAGAAGGGCACCTCGTCGAAGTCTTCGTAGATGGCGTTGATAATTTTGTCGAGCTTGGCTGCGTTGTTGTTGTCGACGCGGTAGAGGGGGTTGAGCTTGTTGAGGGGCATGGGCGCCTCGCCGTGGACGTCGGCCCAGCGGTCGGCGCGGTGCAGCGCGAGGATGAGGTCGTCGAGATCGTCGAGGGCGTCGTTGCGGGAACGCTGGGTTGTGAGGAACCACTTGGCGGGGGTTTCGGGTTCGCCGGTGTGCAGGGCGATGAGCTCACGCAAAAGTTCCCGCTGGGCGGCGTGGCTGTCCTGCTGGCGGCCGGTCAGGGTCTTGCCGGATGCGGGGTTCGCGTCGTGGTGCGGCTGGATGAGCCAGCCGGCGCAGGTGGCGTCGATGGCGCTGTCTACGGCGCCGTAGGAGGGCACGGTGAAGGGTGCGGCGGGGTCCTCGGCGCCGGGGTTGGGGTCGAGGACGGTGAGGGTCTCTTCGTAGCCGCTGATTTTCTTGAGGCGGGTGCGGGCCTCGTAGGCGGGGTTGATGGGTGCGGGGTCGATGCTTGAGAACACGTCGAGGCTTCGGATGCGGTCGGTGCGGTAAGTGTAGGTCTTGCGCTCTTCGGGGGTTTTGTCGCCGAGGGGAAAGTGCGCGACGAGATACCAGGAGCCGTAGCTGTAGATGAGGCCGGCAACGCTGACCTTCTCGTAGGTTTTGATGTCTCCACCGCTGCCCTGATAGGTGAAATTGAGGGTCTTGCGCTGCGCGTAGGCGGTGAAGAGCTCGTAGAGGTGCGGGTCGTCGCTGAAGTGCAGGCGCTGGATGTGCTCGCGGTAGGCGTGCAGGTCGCGGGCGCGCTGCTTGACGGTTTTGATGAGGGGCGGCTGGTTGTCCCGTTTGATCTCTTCGATTCGGGTGACGTTAGCCGCGGTGAGCGCCTCGTCGGTGAGGTGTTCGCTCGTGAGCGCAATCTTGCGCAGGATGCGGTAGGCCTCGTCCTGCAGTTCGGTGCCTTCCCAGCCGCGCAGCTCGGCGTTGAGGAGGAAGAATTCTTTGGCGGTGGGGTTCCACGCGGTCAGCGAGTTGGGGGCTTCTGCGTTGAGGCGGTAGCGTCCGGAGGTGTCGGTGGTGAAGTGGGTGATGCGCGCGCCGGCGTCACGCAGGGTCTGCTTAGCGCGTTCGAAGGCGCGTTCGCTCGCCTCGGAGAGCGCGGCCCCGGGGGCGGAGGTCTTGATGCCCAGGAGGCTGAGGAACTCGTCGCGGCTGATGCCGTTGCGGCGGGTGGCTTCGTCGGGCGCCTCGGCGACGGTGGCGAGGCGGTTCAGGGTCATGAAAAGCTGAGCTGCGGTGGACATGGTTCCATCATACCGGGGTGATTTGTGTTCCGCGGCACTCGTTGAGCGTGCGGGACGGCTGCGGGAAGGTTACGGGAGGGATACGGAAGAGCCGTAGGAAGGGCGAGCCGGTATAGAAAGCCTACCGGCACGCGCCATCAACACGCATCCCCGGTGCGCAAAAGCCCGGCGCCTCTCCCCCGTCGAGGGTGAGGCGCCGGGCCGAGTATCTCTTACGCAAGAAGCGTGAGAACCTGGCTAGTCCTTAGCGAACGTCGAGCAGGTCCACCACGAAAATCAGGGACTCGCCGGGCTTAATGACCGAGCCCGCGCCGCGGTCACCGTAGGCCATGTCGGCGGGAATCTCCAGGCGACGACGACCGCCGACCTTCATGCCGAGCAGACCTTCATCCCAGCCGCGGATAACCTGGCCAACGCCCACCTGGAAGGGCAGCGGCTCGCCGCGGTTCCAGGAAGCATCGAACTCCTCGCCGGTAGAGAAGGCCACGCCGACGTAGTGGGTGAGCACGCGGGAACCGGGAACGACCTCGGCGCCGGTGCCCTCAATCAGGTCGGTGATGACCAGCTCGGTGGGGGCGTCGCCCTCGGGGAAATCGATTTCGGGCTTTTCGCGGTCGAGCTTACGCTGGCCGAAAGACATGGTGGTCTCCTTTGATTGATTCGAAGTGATTCGAAATGGTGGGGTGCGCTCGCCGCCCATCTCATGTGGGCGGCGATCGCGGTTGAAAACGTGGGTAGCGTTCCCGGGTTTACTGCGCGGTAGCCGAGGGTACCGGGGTTGCGGTGGCCGCATCCGTGGAGGCGCCCGAAGCCGATGCGGAGGCAGCGGCGGCGGAAGCGGCCTGAGCCTGCTGCAGGGTCTGCGGGTTCTCCTCGGCGCCCAGGATATCCACGACGAACACGAGGGTGCCGGTCGGGGTGGAACCGTTGGCGGACTCGTTACCGTACGCCTGGTCTGCCGGGATAATCAGCTCAACGCGGGAGCCGACCTTCTTGCCGGTCAGGCCGGCGGTCCAGCCCTTGATAACGCCCTGCAGGGACAGCGCCGCGGGGATCTTCTCGTAGTTGCCGTCGAAGACCTTGCCGTCGGAGTACTGCACACCGAGGTAGCGCACGTAGATGGTGTCGGTAGCCTTCACCTCGGGGCCGGTGCCCTCGATGAGGTCCTTCGAGACGAGCTCGGTGACGTCCTGTTTGGTGTCGGGCAGCTTGATTTCAGCCTTGCCGGTGGACTCGTCCAGGGTGAAGGAGGGCAGGGACGGGTCGGCGGGCTGAGCGGTGCCGGTGGCGTACTTGGGTAGCTTAGCCTTGACGGTGTACACCTCAACGTTGGTTGCGGTACCCGGGGACGCGGTCGAGGCGGTGGGCGTGCCGGAGGCGGTGCGCTGCTGCAGGATGTTGGTGCTGTAGGAGAAGGAGCCGCCAACCTTGATTTCCTTGAGCTTCTCGTACACCTCGGGGGCTGCCTGCTTGAGCTGGTCGTTGATGGGCAGCAGAATCGGTTCGCTGGAGTAGGTGGAACCGGCCACCTTGCCGTTAGCACCGTTGAACACGGCCGCCTCAACGAGCACGAAATCGCCATCGTTAATGGAGTCGCCGTTACCGGTCTCAATCACGTGCGCGGTGGGGGTGGATGCGGCGAAGGGGGTCGCGAAGGACACCTCGGGCTCCGCGGTGGCGCTCTTGAGGGTGTACTTGACGCCGGAGAGGTCGTCGTTGGGACCGGCCTTGGGGGCGCAGGCGCTGAGAGTAAGCGCGAGGGCGACGCCTCCGACGCCGATATAGGTTAGGGGTGAGCGTTTGGTCATGATATATCCTCTGGTTGTGTGCGCGCCGGATAATGCGCGCGCCTTCAGAATAGTTTACAGGTACGGGGTCTGGGCGGTCTCATGCTACCGTCCGCTGCTGTGGGCAGGCTGTGCGCGGACGGAGTATCCGCAGGATTGGGGCGCCGTCTGCGGGGTTGGGGGCGTTCGCCGGAGCAAACGCCCCCTCACGTGTTTCCCGAGCAGAGTTCGCCTAGCAGGGCTTGTCTAGCAGGGCGGCGGGAAAGCCGCCTCGCGGTGCTGACGCGCCTTGCCTTCCAGCAGGGTCAGTACCTCCTGCAGGCCCTCGCTGTCGGTCGCGAACGGGTCCTTGCACACCAGGGTGTGCTGCGGGTACGCGTTGAGCTTAAGATGCACCCAATCGACGGTGAACTGCTCCCCCGCCGCAACCGCCGCGTTAATGAAGCGCGAGCGCTGGGTGGCGCGGGTTGCCGGCGGCTCGGTCTTCGCCGCCTCTGCGGCGCCCTCGGGCAGGATGCGCTTGACCGCACCGCGACGAACCAGGGCGTGGAAGACGCTACGGTCCGGATCGATGTCGTGGTACGCCAAATCCAGCTGGCGGATGCGGGCGCTCGCATAATCGGCAGGCTGGCCGGCCGCGCGGGCACGGGCAATGTACGCATCCAGAAGCTTCTTCTTGATGGCCCAGTCGATTTCGGTGTCGATGCCGCTGTAGTCGCCGGACTCGATAGCGTCCAGGGTGCGCTGCCACAGGTTGAGGGCGTAGTCCACGTGGCGGTGGTGTGCGCCGTACTGCTGCACGTACTGGCGTGCCGCATCCAGGTAGTGACGCTGAACGCTCAACGCCGTGTAGTACTGCCCGTCGGTGGTCTGGAAGGTTGCGGTGCCGGTCAGATCGTGGCTGATGGCGCGCAGGGCCGCCGGGACGGACACAATATCCAGGCTCGTGACCGGGAAGCGGTCCTCGAGCATGCGCAGCACCAGGTCGGTGCTGGCAATCTTCAGCAGCACGGTCGGCTCGGCCATGTTCGAGTCGCCGTTGATGACGTGCATGCGGCGGAACTTCGACGCGTCGGCGTGCGGCTCGTCGCGGGTGTTAATGAGCGGGCGAGCGCGAGAGGTTGAGGTAGATGCCGCCTCCCAAATATGGTCGGCACGCTGCGAGAATGAGTACGAGGGCACGCCCGTGCTGGAGGCCGGGTCGGTCGAACCGGGCACCGGGCCGCCCTGCGGGTGGGTCTTACCGGCGCCCACCAGAATCTGGCGGGTTACCAGGAACGGCACGAGCTGGGCAATCAGGTCGTTGAACTGTAGCTTGCGGCTAATCAGGTAGTTCTCGTGGCTGCCGTAGGAGTTGCCCGCCGAATCCACGTTGTTCTTGAACAGGTACAGTTCGCCGTCGAGGGGGCGGCCCTCGGAACCGGCGAGCAGGCGCTTGCGGGCGGTGCGCGCCAGGTCGGCGAAGAGCAGCTCGCCGGCGCGTTCCTGTGCGAGCAGCTCGTCGATGCTGCTACATTCGGCGGAGGCGTATTCGGGGTGCGAGCCGACGTCCAGGTAGAGGCGGCCGCCGTTGGGCAGGAAGACGTTCGTCGAACGCCACTGGTCCAGTACGGGCTTGAAGAGGGCGGCGGCGGATTCTTCGATGCTCAGCCGGCCCATGCCGTGCGGGACGTAGCTGAGCCCGAATTCGCTCTCAATGCCGAAAATGCGGTGTTCCATGATGATGACCCGGCGCGCAGGTGCGTCGGTTACTCGCCGCCCTTCTGGACGAAGCCGGTCACGAAGTCCTCGGCGTTCTCGGCCAGCAGGCCATCGATTTCGTCGAGCAGGTCGTCGACCTCGCTCACGTCAGAAACCACGTGGGAGGCGGCCAGGGTCAGTTCCTGCTCCTGCTCGGCTGCGGTGGTTTCGGTCTGCTGCGCGTTAATGCGTTCGCGGCTCATGGTTCTCTCCTTGAGGTTGGTTAGGTTAGTTAGTTTGGTTAGTTGGTCTGTGGCGGAGGCGGTGGTGCCGGTCGGCGCGGGTTGCGTTCCCGCGCCGGATGCACCGGATGCACCGCCTCAGTGGGTTTTGTGGGTTTTGTGGGTTTTGTGGTTTTCACTCTTCCGAATGGGGGTATCAGCCCCGGGACGGAATGTGAGTTCGTGTGGGTTTGGGGGCTGAAACGCCCCGCGTCGGGCCCAAACCCCGACACTGCCCCCGCGCCCTAGCGCAGGCCGTTCAGCAGCGCATCCGAGTGGTTTGCCTCCTCCAGCAGCGGCTCCACCTCGGCGGCACCGTAGCGGGTCGGCTCCATCATCGTAAAGCGAGTCAGCTCCTTCGAATAGCGGCCACGGCACGAAACCGTATCCCAGTTAATACCCAGAATCTCCTCGGGCCAGCGGGACATCAGCGTGCCGCGCAAAAACGCGCGCGTCTCACGCGGCGGCTCAGACGCCGCACGCTCCACCTGCTCCGCAGAGAACAGCGTGCGCATGCGCCCGCGCGCCACCAGACGATGGTACAGGCTCTTCGACGGATCAATATCAGCGTACTGCAAATCCAGCGCCTTCAGCTTCGGGTTCGCGTAATCCACGCCCTTCTCAACGTAGCCGCGCACCAGCGCGTACTTCGCCACCCAGTCCAGGCGGTCCGCCAGCGAGAGCGGGTTGGTCTCCAGGGCGTCCAGCACCTCGCCCCACAGGTCGAGAATCTGCGCGGTCGCCGCATCCACACCCGCCGGGTTCGACTCCTCGTGCGCGCGGGACGCCTCGTAGTAGGCACGCTGAATCTGCAGGGCGCTCGCCGAACCGCTCGTCGACACCGGGTTCGGCAAGGTTGCCGAAGACGGCGCCAGCGGCAGCTGAACCGACAGTGACAAATCGTGGCTGACCGCGTGCATCACCGCCACCGGGTCGGACAGGCGCACACCCGGCAGCACCGGGTGCTGCTCGCTGTGCGACTCAATCAGGTTCATGACCAGCGCCGCCGTGCCGAACTTCAACAGGTTCGAGTAGTGCGAGAGGTTCGCATCCGCCGGAATCACGTGCAGGCGGCGGTACTTCGACTCGTCCGCGTGCGGCTCGTCGCGCGTGTTCACAATCGGGCGGCGAATCGTGGTCTCTAGACCAATCGTGCGCTCAAAGAAATCGGCGCGCGAACTAATCTGAAAGCCAGGAACCTCACCGTGCGTGCCGATACCCACGCGGCCCGCACCCGTGAAAATCGCGCGCGTGGCGAAGAACGGCAGGAGCGCATCCGCCACCTGCTCGAACGGAACCTCGCGGCTAATCAGGTAGTTCTCGTGCGCGCCGTAGGACTGACCCTTAGAGTCGGTGTTGTTCTTGTACAGCTTCACCTGCGGCAGGTCCTCGGCGTGCTTGCCCAGCTCCACGAGCGCCTGGTAAGCCAGCGCGTCACCGGCGGCGTCGTAGAGCACCGCGTCGGCGGGGCTCAGCACCTCGGGCGAAGAATACTCCGGATGCGCGTGGTCCACGTACAGGCGCGCACCGTTGGGCAGGATCGCGTTCATGGTCACGCGGTCCCAATCCAGACGCTCCGGGAAGCCGCCGCGACCGTGTACGCCGGCGAGCGCATCCAGGGCGCTGCGCGGCTCGGCGGGTTCGCCCGGCGCCTGCACGCCAGCCTCGCGCATAATCTCCAGGGCGATGTCCTGGCTGGTCAGCTCGGTGCGGGTGTGGGTCATCTGGCTTGAGTGCGCGGTGGAGGCGTCCTGCACCCGGCCGAAGGCGTCGCGCAGGGGCGACTCGGACTCCCCCAGCCACTGGCCCTCGGGGGCGGCGGGGGCGCTGGGTTCGGTCGAGTAGTTCTCGGCCTGGCGGGCCTCCTCGGCGGCGAGCTCGGCGGCCAGGGCGCGGCGCTGCAGCTGCTCGCGGAAGGCCTCGCCGCGGCGGAAGGCGAGCTTGGCGTAGGTGTTGACCACCAGCGCCGACAGCACGGTCGGGTTGGTGCCCGGCGCGGAGGGTGCGATGACGCCGTATTCGGTTTCGGCGCCCATGATGCGGTGCACGCCGTAGCTGGGTGTGGAGTTCATGGGGTTCTCCTGAAGGGTTCCTATATAAAGTCTGGACCTGCGGTAATGCCGGTCGTGTCGCGGGATAAGCGCTCGGTGAGTGCCGGATGAGCGCGACCCGGCTCATGCGTGTAAAGGCGGTTTAGCGGGCCGGTTCCACCGACACGAGGCGGCCGCGCACACCGGCGACGGTGAGCGCATCCTCGATATCGGGCAGAGGCGGCAAATCCACCTGGTCCTCAAACTCGGCGCGTACCGCCTCCAGCAGGTGGCGGGTGCCAATACCCACACCCGCCGCGCCGTTTACCTCGGCCGCACCGGAAGCACCGGCGGCGGTCAGCGCCTGCAGCTGCTCCTTAATCGCGGCCTTCTTCGCGCGGTCCACAATATTGCGAATCACCGCACCCGAAGCAAAATCGCCACGGTAGAGCGTGTGCGTGGAGAGGTGGCCGGTCGCGGCGTTCGAAGAGCCCACAATCATGGAAGAATCCACGGTCGCCACGGCGTACGCGGTGGAGGGGGTACGCGCGTACAGCTGGCCCGTTGCGGCGGCAATCATCGAGGTCAGGGCGGCGCGGACGGATCCGGCGGCGGCCACCTCCGCAGCGTCTAGCGGCAGGTCCTCGGTCAGGTACAGGCCGAAGATTTCGGCGGCACCGGCGGCGTCCGGGCGGTTAATGCGAATCTTCAGGTCCAGGCGGCCAGGGCGCATCACGGCGGCGTCGATGAGGTCCTCACGGTTGGTCGCGCCAATCACGATGACGTTCTGCAGTGACTCCACGCCGTCAATTTCGGCCAGCAGCTGCGGCACGATGGTCGTCTCAATATCGGAGGAACGGCCCGAACCGCGCATGCGGAACAGCGACTCCATCTCGTCGAAGAACACGACGACCGGGTGACCGGCCTCAGCCTTCTCGCGGGCGGCCACGAAAATATCGCGAATCTGGCGCTCGGTCTCGCCCACGAACTTATCGAGCAGCTCGGGGCCCTTAATGTTCAGGAAGTAGCCGCGGGTATTCGACCCCGGGTTCAGCGCGGCGGCGCGGGCGGCCAGGGAGTTCGCCACGGCCTTAGCAATCATGGTCTTACCGTTACCGGGAGGGCCGTAGAGCAGAATACCCTTGGGCGGTGCCAGGTGGTAGCGCTCGAAAATCTCGGGGTGCAGGTAGGGCAGCTCCACCGCGTCGCGAATCTGCTCGATCTGCGCGCCCAGGCCACCGATCTGGCTGTAAGTGACGTCCGGGATTTCCTCAAGCACGAGCTCCTGCGAACGGGAGGCGGGCACCTGCGAGGTAATCATGCGGGTGCGCGTATCGAGGGTCACCGCGTCGCCGGTGCGCAGCTGCTCAACATCCAGGGAACCGGCCACGCGCGCCACCTGCTGGGCGCCCGAGGAGGTATCGACCAGCACGCGCTCGCCGTCGAGCACCTCGCGCACGGTCACCACGTCGCCAAAGGGCTCGGTGTCCAGGGCGACCACGGCCTCGGACTTGTCGTTGAGGAGCACCGTCATGCCGGGGGTGAGGGTGGACAGGTCAATCAGCGGGGACACCGGAATACGCATGAGGCGGCCGCCAACCTGCACGTCCAGGTAGGTGTCAATCTCGGCGGGGGTCTTATCGTCGGCAACCTGCTCGTAGGTCATGGTCTGGCCCTCGTGCACGGCCAGCACAATCGCCGAGTTCAGCGGCGGCATGACGTTCTGCGAGAGGGAGGCGCGCAGGCGCTCCACCTGGTAGCGCATGCTGGTGATGGCCTCGACGAGCTTGCGGTTCTTCTCCCCCGCGCCGCGAATCTGTCGGCTCATATTGTCGCGGGTTGCCTCGGCGGCGGTGAGGCGGCGCAGCACGGCGTCGTACTCCTGCGCGCTCACCGGCTGGGAACCGGGCAGGGAGGTCGAACCGAACGCGGCGGAGTAGTGCGGCGCGGCGGATGCGGCACTGTGCGCGGTGCCGTGCTGCGGGGTTCCGTTGCGGTCTGCGGATTCGTGGGGGGTCACGGTCTCTCCTATGCGTGTCCGGGCGGGTCGGGCTGTTGCTGGCGGGCCCTTCGGCTGCCTCGATGCGCGGGCTCCGTCAGGGCCGCATCGAGGACGGGGTTGGTACTTTCAGTCTATCGAGAACGCGCGGCTCGGCCGGGGTTCGGGGCGCCAAATTCTCTGCGGGCTCACATGCTGACCCAGTAGTTCTCAGCTGTTCTCAGCTATTCCACGCTCATCCCGGCGGTTTTAGATTTTTCCGGCGGTTCTTAGCTCTGCCCCGGCGTTTCGGGGATCAACGGGCCGGGCGGGGCCTGAGAACAAAACCTGTGGGCGCGCCGCGGGGGCACCGGCTGATACCCGTGCCCCCGCGTGCCCGTATGAATTATTCAGCGGCCTCGACATCCTGCGCGGCCTCAGTGCTCTGCGTAGCCTCGGCGGTCTTCTCAGGCTCCAGGCCGTTCTGCTCGAGCGCAATCTCGTTCGCGCGGGCGGCGTGCGCGGCAAGGTTCTTCGCATCGCGGGCTGCGCGGCGAATCTTCTTGTCGGTCACCTCGCGCTCACCCACGTTCATGGGGATCCACGCGTTCATGTCCTCCTCGGAGAAGTCCGTCTTGGAGGCGCGACGCTTCGGCGCCAGGCGTACCGCACCGTCGGCCAGGCGACGAGCCACCACCAGGAACGCGGTGTGCGCAACCATGCGATGATCGGGGCGGACCGCCAGGCCCTCCACGTGCCAGCCGCGCACAATGGTCTCGTCACATTCGGGTTCGGTGAAGCGGCCGTCCAGGCGCATGCCCTCGACCAGGCGCGACATCTGGGTTACGGTCGCAACGTAGCAGATGAGCACGCCGCCGGGTGCGAGCGCCTCCGCCACGGCGTCCAGGCACTCCCAGGGCGCGAGCATGTCGAGCACAACGCGGTCGACGCTGCCGGGCTCTTCAACCTGCGGCAGGGTGTCCTGCAGGTCGCCGATGCTCAGCTTCCACGCCGGGTGGGGTCCACCGAACATGGTCTCGATGTTGCCGCGGGCGACGTCCGCGAACTCTTCACGACGTTCGAAGGAGTGTACGCAACCGTAGTCGCCGACTGCACGCAGCAGCGCGATGGACAGCGCACCGGAGCCGACGCCGGCCTCGACGACGCGTGCGCCGGGGAAGATGTCTGCCTTGACGATGATCTGGGCGGCGTCCTTGGGGTAGACGACGGCCGCGCCGCGCGGCATGGAGAGCACGAAGTCCTTGTAGAGGGGGCGCAGCGCCTGGTAGAGGATGCCGTGGGTGTTGGCGATGACGGTGCCTTCGGGTGCGCCGATGAGGTCGTCGTGCTTGAGGAAGCCCTTGTGGGAGTGGTATTCGCCGCCTTCGGCGAGGGTGATGGTGGTGATGCGGCCGCGTTCGTCGGTAATCTGGACGCGCTCGCCGGGGCGGAAGGGGCCGCGGCGGTTAATTGCGCCGGTGGGGGTGGGGGTGCCGCTGCTCACGGGGTGGTTCTCCTCGGGTGGGTCTGTGCTGACGGGCTGGGTCCTCTCGGCGGGGAGAGCGTTTCCAGCAAAAAATCTCTACTCATTCTACCGGAGGTTACGGCGTGCACGGAGTGAACACAGAAAAGCGCGAGGGGCGGTGCCACGGCCGTATGCCGTAGCGCCGCTCCCCCGCGCTGTCTCGTCCTAGCCGGGCGTTGCTATAGAAGCCGTCTTAGAGGACCACGCCCAGGCGTGCCGCCAGGACGTCACGCACCAGCGCGCCACCGCCAACGGTGGTGTCCGCCAGAGCCTTCACAGCCCACGCATCCACAGCAGCCAACGCCGCCGGTGCGTTCAGGTCCTCGCCAAGCGCCTCACGCACAGCAGCCAGTAGCTCAACAGCCGCCTCGTCGCTCGCGCCCTCACGGCCCTCAGCCACCGACACCGCATGACGGTAGGTGTCCAGGCGGGCCTTCGCGTGCTCGAGTAGCTCGTCGGTCCAGAACCAGTCAGAACGGTAGTGCTGACCCATAATCGCCAGGCGAATCGCGTTCGCATCCTCACCGGCGGCGCGCAGGCGCGAAACCAGCACCAGGTTGCCGCGGGACTTGCTCATCTTGTGGCCATCCAGACCGACCATGCCGGTGTGCGCGTAGTGCTTGGCGTGCGGGCGTGCAGACACAGCCCACGAATGGCCCGCACCCAGGTCGTGGTGCGGGAAGGTCAGGTCGTTACCGCCGGCCTGAACGGTCAGCGAACCATCCACAAAACGGCGGGCAATCATCGTGCACTCGATGTGCCAGCCCGGGCGGCCCGCGCCCAGCTCGCCGGCATCCCAGCTCGGCTCGCCCTCGCGCTTGACGCGCCACAGCAGCGGATCCAGCGCGTCACGCTTGCCGGGGCGGTTCGGGTCGCCGCCGCGCTCAGCGAAAATCTCGAGCATTTCGTCGCGGCTCAGGTGCGATACCTCGCCCGGTGCCCACGAGTAGCCCTCAGCGTTGGCCGGCAGCGCGCGCACGGCCTGCAGGTCCAGGTACACGTCACCGTCGGGCTGCTCAACGCCCTGCTCATCGGTGTAGCCGGGCACGCGGTACGCCAGGCCGCGGCGGTACAGGTCCTCAATCAGCGGGAACAGCCACTCAATGGACTCCACCACACCCACATAGTGAGCCGGCGGAATCACGTTCAGCGCCTTCATGTCGGTGCGGAACAGTTCCGTCTGATCCTCAGCCAGCTCACGCCAATCAACGTTCGTCGCGGTCGCACGCTCCAGCAGCGGGTCGTCCACATCGGTCACGTTCTGCACGTACGTCACCGGCACGCCCGCATCCAGCCAGGCGCGGTGCAGCAAGTCAAAAGCAACGTAGGTGGAGGCATGACCCATATGCGTCGCATCGTACGGGGTGATACCGCAAACGTACAGGCTCGCCGCCTTATCCTCCTGAACCTGAACAATCTCACCGGCAGAAGTATCAAAAATGCGCGGCAGCGCAGCCTGACCGGGCAGAGTCACAGAGGCGGGGGCATCCCAAGCTCGCATGGGTTTCCTTTCTGTAAAAACGCCCACAACCGGTGGACGCGCCACACCCGCCGCCCAACCTCAGGGCATGCGGATGCCAAAAAATCTACTCCAATAAGAATACCCGCCCGTGAGAAACTCACGGACGGGTATGTCATATCACGCTGAGGGCTAAAGCCTTAGAACGCCGAAGAAGTAGCGTTCAGAACGCCAGTGCCCAGGCCAACGAAAATCAGGATACCGAGCGCAATGCGGTACCAAATGAAAATGCCGTAGGACTTCGAAGACACGTACTTCAGGAACCAACCAATCATCAGGTAACCCACCACGAACGCGACCAGAGTAGCCACGATGGTCGAGGGAATACCGTAGAAGCCGGTGGCCTCCTCGCCGGTGACCACCTTGAAGGTCTTGTACAGGCCAGACATGAACACGGCGGGCATGGCCAGCAGGAACGAGTAACGCGCCGCGGCCTCACGGGTGTAACCCATGAACAGACCCGCAGTAATGGTACCGCCCGAACGAGAAACACCCGGGATCAGTGCCAGCGCCTGTGCGCAACCGTACAGCAGGCCGTGACGGAACGTCAGATCCTTCAGCTCACGCTGCTCGCGGCCGAAACGGTCCGCAAGACCCAGGAACACGGCGAACACAATCAGCATGGTCGCCACAATCCACAGGCTACGGAACTGTGTGTCGATGTAGTCCTCCAGCAGCAGACCCAAAATGCCGATGGGCAGGGAGCCAATAATAATCAGCCAACCCATGCGGGCGTCCGGATCGTTACGCGGCACGCGGCCGGCAAGAGCACCAAACCACGCCTTCACAATGCGCACAATATCGCGCCAGAAGAAGATCAGAACCGCGGTCTCAGTGCCCAGCTGGGTGATCGCGGTGAACGCGGCACCCGGGTCGGCCTTCTCCGGCAGGATCTGGCCAACAATGTTCAGATGCGCCGATGACGAAATCGGCAGAAACTCTGTCAGGCCCTGAACGAAGCCCAAAATAATCGCTTGAATCCATTCCACGCCTTCAAGGATACAGCAGGGGTACGGCGACGGGGCGGTCCGCGGAGGGTGATATATCACCTCCGCAAACCGCCCCGTCCACACCGCGGAACGCCGCCGAGCGAGTCAAATGCGCCTATCCGCGCCGGATGCGCTCCCCCGCCCTCGCGGAAAACCCGCGTAGCTTAGGCGTCGCGCAGCGCACGGTTCACGGCCGAAATCATGGCCTTCAGAGCCGCACGGGTCGTCGAGTTATCCACGCCAATACCCCACAGCACGCGCGAATCCACGGCGGCCTCAACGTAGCAGGCCGCGTTCGCGGTCGAGGAGGAAGACATCGTGTGCTCGGAGTAATCCATCACGCGAATATCCACGCCCTCACCCGAGAGGATGTTCTGCAGAGCATCCACCGGGCCGGTACCCGATGCGGTGCGGTTGTAGGTGTGACCGTTAATGTTCAGGGCCACGCGCAGGGTGGTCGCACCGGTATCGGCCGAATCAATGTTGATCGACTCGATGCGGTACTTACCCCAGCGCTTCTCGGAATCGGTGGCGGGCAGGTACTCGTCCGCGAAGATGTCCCACAGCTTCTTGCTGGTCATCTCGCCGCCCTCGGCGTCGGTGCGAGCCTGAACAATCTTCGAGAACTCCACCTGCGCACGGCGCGGCAGGTCCAGGCCGTGATCCTGCTTGAGCAGGTAGGCCATGCCGCCCTTACCGGACTGCGAGTTCACGCGAATAATAGCCTCGTAGGTGCGGCCCAAATCGCGCGGGTCGATCGGCAGGTACGGGACCTCCCAGTAAACCTCATCCACGCTCTTTCCGGCCTCGGCGGCGGTGCGCTCCAGGGCCTCGAAGCCCTTCTTGATGGCGTCCTGGTGCGAACCCGAGAACGCGGTGAAGACCAGGTCGCCGCCGTACGGGGAACGCTCGTGCACCTTCAGCTGGTTGCAGTACTCGACGGTCTTGCGGATACCGTCAATGTCCGAGAAATCAATCTGCGGGTCAATGCCCTGGGTGTACAGGTTCAGGCCCAGGGTCACCAGGTCGACGTTACCGGTGCGCTCGCCGTTACCGAACAGGCAACCCTCGATGCGGTCCGCGCCAGCCAGGTAGCCCAGCTCGGCGGCGGCCACGCCGGTGCCGCGGTCGTTGTGCGGATGCAGCGAGAGAACGATGTGCTCGCGGTGGTTCAGGTTGCGGTCCATCCACTCCACCGAGTCGGCGTACACGTTCGGGGTGGCCATCTCGACGGTTGCGGGCAGGTTCACGATCAGCTCGCGGCCGTTCTGGCCAATCTCCAGCTCGTCGGCCACGGCGTTGACCACGCGGGCCGCGTACTCCAGCTCGGTGCCGGTGAAGGACTCGGGCGAGTACTCGTAGATAATCTTCGTATCGGAAATCATCTGCTCTTCGTACTTGCGGCACAGGCGCGCACCCTGCAGGGCGATGTCGAGCACGCCCTCCTGATCCTGGTGGAACACCACGCGGCGCTGCAGCACGGAGGTTGAGTTGTAGAAGTGCACGATGGCCTGCGGTGCGCCCTCGATGGCCTCGAAGGTGCGGGCAATCAGGTGCTCGCGGGCCTGCACCAGAACCTGAATGGTCACGTCCGAAGGAATGTGGCCGTCCTCGATGAGGGTGCGCACGAAGTCGAAGTCGGTCTGCGAGGCGGAGGGGAAGCCCACCTCAATCTCCTTGTAGCCCATCTTGACCAGCAGCTTGAACATGGCCAGCTTGCGGTCGGTGTCCATGGGGTCAATCAGCGCCTGGTTGCCGTCGCGCAGGTCCACGGCGCACCAGCGCGGTGCCTTCTCCATGACCTTGTCCGGCCAGGTGCGGTCGGGAAGGTCGACAACAATCTGCTCGTGGAAGGGGCGGTACTTGTGTACCGGCATGGGGCTGGGCTTCTGGTGGTTTTTCATGATGAATTTCCTGTGGGTTGGTCCGTCTCGTGCAGCCCGCTTCGGGGCCTGTGCTTTGCCCGGGTATCGGGTCCCGGGCCGTCGTCATCAAGGCGGTGCATCGTATCGATGCTGGTGAGATGCCGCGTCAAAAAGCCGGAACGGTCGCGGCAGGTTCTAGCGTGCCCCGTTCCGGCGAATAAGCAGCAGGTTTACTGCGGTGCGGTGCGCGCCGCTCATGCTCTCACCGTAAGTGGTCATGCCTCCACGCTATCACAGCCCGTAAAAGATTACCGCCGGCGCGGTCGGGCCCGTCCATCATCTGGAAGAACACGAGGTCGACGACTACGCCCGCACGCGGCCATACGCCTGGGCACACGAAAGGGGGCGCACCCACCGCAATGGCGGATGCGCCCCCCTCACTCACCGGAGACAACCCCGTAGGGTGTCTAGAAGGCGAAGGCGGTCTGGCACTTGTTCTGGTCGGCGGTCTGGCCGCTCGCGTTACCCGCGATGGCCGCCTCCTGCTTCTCCATAGCCTCGCCCGAGGGGAAGTCAGTACCAATCGTCACCGACACGCCCTGAACCTCTTCGGTTGCCACCACGCGGGTGACGTTCAGCTTGCCGGCAATCTCCTGAGCCTCAGCCTCGTAACCGGTCGAGTAGAACACCGTGGTGAAGTTCGTCGGAGTAGCCGAAGTACCCGGAGTAACATTCGTGTAGCCCAAGCCCTCAATCACCGAGGCGATCGTGGCGGAACGGCCCTCCAGGCCGGTCGCGTTGTACACGCTCACCGGTGCCTCACGATTCAGCTGAACCGCTGGGGCTGCTTCTGCGGGCTTTTCCTCTTCCTTCAGCGACTTGTCATCGCGCAGACGCTGGAAGACATTATTGGCCGCTTCGGAAACCTGCAGTCGGTTCGAGTCCTGGGTCCACGGCTCGGTCGGCACGGTCGCGAACACCACGTTCGACAGGTCCACACCACCGAGGGTTGCGCCCACACCAATCAGGGTGCCGATATTGCCCAGGCCCTTGTCAACGGTCACGTTCTGGGTAATCGCCTCGGCGATACTTGCCAGGCGGCCCGGGTTCGACAGGGTTCCTTCGCTCTTGACCTTGCGCAGCAGCGAGGCCATAAAGCCCTGCTGAGCCTGAATACGACCGATATCGGAACCATCCGAGAAGCCGTGACGGCTACGCAGGAACGCAAGAGCCTGCTCACCCTCAACGGTGGAAGTACCCGCGGGAAGCTTCAAGCCGCTGTACTCGTCATCAATCGGAGCGTCCACACAAACCTGAACGCCGCCAACAACCTTCGACAACTCCTTCACAGCGTTGAAGTCGACCAGCATAAAGTGGTCGATGTTCACACCGGTCAGCTTGCTAATGGTCGCCACGGTGCAGCCCGCACCGCCGCGAGAGAGCGACTCGTTAATCTGAACGTTATCCTCGGCCGGGTAGACGGTGCCATTATCCGGGTCGGTGCACTGCGGTACCGAAACCATCAGGTCGCGGGGGAAGGACAGCACGCTCACGTTCTTGCGGTCCTTGCTAATCTGCAGGAGCATCATGACGTCCGCGCGAGCCTCAGAATTGCGGTCCTCCTCGTCACCGTAGGCGCCATTATTGCCTTTGCGGGTGTCGGAGCCGATGATGAGGATGTCCAGCGCGCCGTTCTCCAGGCCGTCCTTATAGTTACTGATGTTCAGCTCCTGCGTGTGCAGGTTATTGCGCATACGCAGGGCGAATACGCCGCCGAAACCAACAACGATGACGAGCATGCAGGCCGTCAGCAGGGCAATCCAGCGATTACGTTTCGAGGTCATCACCGAGGTGCGCATATGGCGCCCGGTGCTTCGTAGGCGAGGTGCCTGGGGCATACCTATTCTCTTTCTGCCGGTGAGCAAGTATTTTCTCAGAGTAACATTCTTCGCTATGAGCGCCGAAAAGAAAAGGGGTGCACGTCACCCGAAAGACGCGGACTAGGCGGCGTTCTCCGGGTGACCGACCCCCTCTCGGGCGGCTGGCCTAGAAGCCTAGACGGTTCAGGGCGCGGGGGTCAGACTGCCACTCTTTAGCAACCTTCACGTGGATGTTCAGGTACACGCGGGTGCCGAGCATTGCCTCAATCTGCTCGCGGGCCTTCGTACCAATCTTGCGCAGGTTCGAGCCGCCCTTACCGATGATGATGTACTTCTGCGACTCACGCTCCACGTACAGGTTCACGTGCACGTCCAGCAGCGGGTTATCCGCCGGGCGGCCCTCACGGAATTCCATCTCCTCAACCGTCACGGCAATCGAGTGGGGCAACTCCTCACGCGCACCCTCCAGGGCGGCCTCGCGCACCAGCTCGGCGATGAGGGTTGCCTCGGGCTCATCGGTCAGCTCACCCTCCGGGTACAGCGGCGGGGAGAGCGGAACGTACTGCGCCAGCAGGTCGGCGACCGCATCCACCTGGAAATGCTGAATCGCGGACACCGGGATGATGGCCGCCCAGCCGCCCTTGCCGTCTACGGGCATCGGCTCGGAGATTTCGCCGGCGCGGCGCTGTGCTGCCGGGCCGGAGCCCTTCGCGAAGGGGGTCGAGGCGTTCTTGCCGCCCTTGCCGCCCTTCTTCTGGGCGCGGTGGGCCGCACGCTTCGCGCGCTGGGCACGCTCGGCGCTCATGATCTCCTCACCGAGGGCCTCGACGGCCAGCAGCTGTTCGCGCAGCTCGTCGGAATTCACGGTATCGGCCTTGGTCACAATCGCGACGACCGGCTTGTTGCTCGAAGCCACCAGCTGCGAGGCGATGTAGCGGTCACCCGGGCCGATCTTCTCGTTTGCCGGAATGCAGAAGCCCAGCACATCCACCTGCGAGAGGGTGCCGGCCACCAGGTCGTTCAGGCGCTCACCCAACAGAGTGCGGGGGCGGTGAATACCCGGGGTGTCCACCAGAATCAGCTGGTACTCGTCCTTGTGCACAATACCGCGAATCGTGTGGCGGGTCGTCTGCGGACGGTTCGAGGTGATAGCCACCTTCTGGCCAACCATAGCGTTCGTCAAAGTGGACTTACCCGCATTCGGACGGCCCACCAGCGACGCGAAACCCGAACGGAAATCCTTCGGGTAGGTCGGCAGCGGGGTGCTCAAGTCCAGAGTGCTCAAATCGAGCGGGGTGTACTCCTGGTCCATTGTGTTTCTCCTTATCAAACCCCGTGCGGGGTGTGTGGGGTGTCAGCCTCATCTGCCTGCGCCTTCGGGGCGGCGGCGGGCTGGCTCAAAGTGTGTATGGGATGATGCGGTGTCTACGTTCGATATTTAGCGGTTGCCGTGCTTGTCGGTGGCAGGTTCAGCCTCTGCGGTATCTCCCGGAAGGTCCGGATGCGCATGCGGCTCAGTCACAGCGGGCGGCTCGGTATCCACGGTGAGAAGGTCAGCAACCTCAGCAGAATGAGCCTCTGAGGAACCCTCAGCGTTCTCCTGCTCATCACGAGGCGGCTCGTACCAGGCCTGCAACATATCCACCTGGTGGCGGCGGCCCGACGAACCAATCGCACGAATATGAATACCGTCAATCTCAATCTCAGAACCAACAATCGGTACCATACCCAGGTGCTTGGCGAGCAAGCCGCCGACCGTGTCGACGTCCTCATCCTCCAGGTCGATACCGAAAATCTCGCCGAGCTCATCAATACCCAGACGAGCCGACAGACGGAACGTGCCGTCATCGTTCAGCGTGTACTCGGGGCGCTCGTGGTCGTACTCGTCAGAGATATCGCCGACCAGCTCCTCAATCAGGTCCTCCAGAGTAACCAGACCGGCGGTTCCGCCGTACTCATCAACCACAATCGCCACGTGCGTGGACTCGCGCTGCATATCGCGCAACAGGTCCATGGCGCGCTTCGTCTCGGGTTCGAATCGGGCCGGGCGCATGATCTCCACCAGGGTCGGCATGGGGGTACCCTCGGGGGCCTCGGAGTGCAGAATGTAGGTGCGCATCGAATCCTTGAGGTAGAGAATACCCAGGATCTCGTCGCTCGAATCGCCGATCACCGGCATGCGGGAATAGCCCGAACGCAGGAACAGGCTCAGCGCCTCGCGCAGCGGTACGTCGCGACCCACGGTGAGCATATCGGTGCGGGGCACCATGAGCGAGCGGATGCGCAGGTCGTCCATCTCGAACACGGACTGCACCATCTGCGCCTCGTCGTCCTCGATGGTCTCGGCGTCGGAGGCTCGCTCCAAGAACTCGCGTAGCTCCTCTTCCTCGAACACGCCAGCGGGGGCCTCTGCCTCGCGGGCCGGGGCGATGCGCGTCGCGAGGTGATCGAGCAGGCCGGTCACGGGGGTCAGCAGCTTCGACAGGTAATGCACCGGGCGGGCCAGCACGCGAATCGACGAAACCGGGCGGTTACGCCCCGCGGAGCGCGCCAGCACGTGTAGCACCGGGTAGCCGACGAAGGCAACCAGCACGAGGGTCAGGAACACCGCGAGGGCCTGAACGTCCACGAGCTCCAGCCAGAAAGTCATGGTTGCTAGCACCGCGGCCGCCGCCGCGATGAGGCGGGTCAGGCGCAGCGGGTGCGTGTACACCTCAGAGTCACCGTCGAGGGTGCGCTGCAGAACGTGTGCGCCGAGCGTGCCGGGATGCGCCTCCACGGCTTCTTCCGCCTCGTTGTGCGGCAGGTACGTGAACGCGGTTTCGGCAATTGCGGCCACCACCGTGAAGCCGAGCGCCACGACAGCCAGCAGAATCGAGATGAAAATACCCATGCCGCTCCCCTAGTGTCGAGTCTCGACCGGTGCGGGTCGGCCCAGGAACTCTTCGAGAATCGAACGCTGAATACCGAACATTTCGGCTTCCTCTTCGGCGGTTCCGTGGTCGTAGCCGAGGCAGTGCAGAATACCGTGGGTGGTGAGCAGGCACAGCTCATCCAGGGTGCTGTGGCCCGCATCCGCGCCCTGACGTGCGGCAACGGGCGGGCAGAGGATGATGTCGCCGAGCATGCCACTGGAGGGGTTTTCGGGGGTTCCCGGTTCCAGCTCGTCCATGGGGAAGCTCATCACGTCGGTGGGGCCGGGCAGGTCCATCCATTCGATGTGCACGCGCTCCATCTCGTCTTCATTCACGATGGCGATGGACAGGTAGGTGTCATCGGCAAGGTGCATGCGCTTGAAGGCGTGCTCGACGAGGCGGGTGAGCACCTCGGTGTCTACCGCCTCGAAGGATTCGCGGACGAACGCGTCGGTTGCCGGGTCAGCACCGGTTGCGGGCTCTTCGCAGTCGAATTCGATCTCTGCCACCGTTTAGCGTCCTTCCGGGGTGGTCTGTGCGTTGTCGGGGTTCTGCTTGGCGTTCTTTTCGGAGCCGCCGTTAATGCCGGCGCGGTCCAGAAGCTTCTCGGCCGCAGCCTCGATGGTGGCGCGCTTGACCTTGCGGTTACGCTTGCGTTCCATGGCCTTCTGGTCCTCGCCCCACTGATCGTAGGCGGAGACGATATTCGAGACCAGGGTGTGGCGCACCACGTCGGAGGATTCCAGAATGCTGAAGTGAATGTCCTCCACGCCCTGCAGAATGTTGCGCACCTGCTTCAGGCCGGATGCGGCGCCACCGGGCAGGTCAACCTGGGTGATATCGCCGGTGATGACCATCTTCGACCCGAAGCCCAGGCGGGTCAGGAACATCTTCATCTGCTCGGCGGTGGTGTTCTGCGCCTCGTCGAGGATGATGAACGCGTCGTTGAGGGTGCGGCCGCGCATGTACGCCAGCGGTGCGACCTCGATGGTGCCCGCCTCCATGAGCTTGGGGATGGTTTCGGGCTCGAGCATGTCGTGCAGCGCGTCGTAGAGCGGGCGCAGGTACGGGTCAATCTTCTCGTTGAGGGTGCCGGGCAGGAAGCCCAGACGCTCGCCGGCCTCCACGGCGGGGCGGGTGAGGATAATGCGGTTCACCTCGTGGCTCTGCAGCGCCTGCACAGCCTTCGCCATGGCCAGGTAGGTCTTACCGGTACCCGCCGGGCCGATACCGAAGATCACCGTGTTCGCGTCGATAGCGTCCACGTACTTCTTCTGGTTAATGGTCTTGGGGCGAATCGTGGTGCCGCGGGTGGAGAGGATGCTGGTAGACAGCGAGTGCGCCGGGTTGCTCAGCTCCTCGCCGAGCATGCCCATGAGGCGGTGGATCACCTGAACGGTAATCTGCGTGTCGTGGCTGGAGAGCACGCGCAGCTCATTCAGCAGCTTTGCGGCGGTGTTGACGGCCTCGGAGGGGCCGGTGATGAGCACGTCCAGGTCCTTGGGGCGCAGGCTAATCTGCTCGAAGTAGTCCTCGATGATGCTCAGGTGCGCGTCCTGCGGGCCGAGCACGGCGATCATCTCTGCGGCGCTTTTGAAGGATACGGTGCGTGCGGTCGACAGCGGTCGGGAGGTAGTCATATGGGCTCCTTGGCTAGTGATGTATTTACAAGTATAGATGTGCGTGATGCGTCACGCCCCGGCCGGGTTCCAGCAGTTGGGTTTTACCGGCCGGGTTTAGCGGCGGCGCTCTACCAGCGGCCCAGCACCACGTTCAGGGTGCACATGGCGGCGGACCCGGCGGTGGAAGAACGCAGCACCTCGTCGCCGAGCAGCGCCAGGTGCGCGCCGGCCTCGGTGAAGAGCTGCACCTCGCGGTCGCTGATGCCGCCCTCGGGGCCGACGAGCAGGTAGATTTCTTCGGGCAGGTTCTCCCCGCCCGCAAGCTTGGCGGCCTGAGCGCTCAGGCGTTCGGTGGCCTGCTCGTGCAGGATGAACACAGCAGAACCCTGCCCGGTGACCTCCTCGATGAGCTCCACCAGGTCGGTGGTGCTGTACAGGTCGTACACCTCGGGAATGAGCGCGCGGCGGGACTGCTTCGCGGCGGCGGTCACCGTGTTTTGCCACTTGGTGTGCGCCTTGGCGGCGCGTTCTCCCTTCCAGCGCACAATCGAACGGTCCGCGCTCCACGGCAGCACGCCGTATACGCCCAGCTCGGTGGCGGTCTCAATGGCGAGCAGGTCGCGGCCGTCCTTTGCGAGCGCCTGCACCAGGTAGATGCGAGGGCTGGTGTGTTCCTCGCGGAGCTGCTCCACGCGCACGATGACGCCGCGGTCGGTCAGGGAGTGCACGGTGCCCACGGCTCGGCGGCCGGTGCCGTCACCCAGGTCGATGCTCTCCCCCACTTCCATGCGCTTGACGAGGGCGTGCTTGCCCTCGGGGCCGTCCAGCTCGAAGGATGCGCCGGGGGTGAGGGTCTCGTACTCTTCGGCGCTGATGTAGAAGATGGGGGCGCTCATAGTGCTCCTTGGGTTCTTATGGGCGGTGCTTCGTGCGGGAGGTGCGGTTCAACGCGGCTACGAGGCGCGGTCGCCGTCTCGGGGTCGTCCCCGCATAAACGCGGCGGATGCGGCGCCCACCGGAAAGGCCCGGCGGGTACCGCATCCGCTACAGAGATTTACTTGAACTGGTCCTTCAGGCGGGAGAACAGGCCACCGCGCTGCTTGACCTGCGAGCCTTCGTTCAGCGGCTCGTTGCGCAGGGCCGCGAACTGGCGCAGCAGTTCACGCTGTTCCTCGGTCAGGTCGGTCGGAGTCGTCACCTGAACGCGCACGAGCAGGTCGCCACGGCGTTCGGTGCCGAGCACGGTCGCGCCCAGGCCGTTGAGGGTAATCGTGTCGCCGCTCTGGGTGCCGGCGGGGATGCTGACTTCCTGGTCGCCGTCGAAGGTCTTCAGCGGAATGACGGTGCCCAGTGCCGCCGCGGCCATGGGGATGTTCACGGTGGTGACCAAGTTGTCGCCCTCGCGGCTGAAGTACTTGTCGCGCTTGACGTTCAGGTCGACGTACAGGTCGCCGTTGGGGCCACCGTGCAGGCCGGCCTCACCCTTGCCTCGCAGGCGGATGCGTGCCTGGTCGTGCACGCCGGCGGGAATCGTGAAGGTCAGCGGCACGTCTTCGCGCACGCGGCCCTGGCCGTGACATTCGGGGCAGGGGGTCTTGATGACGGTGCCGTAGCCGTGGCAGTCGGGACATTCGACCTGCTGCATGACGGTGCCGAGGATGGACTGTACGCGGCGCTGCATGTAGCCGTGGCCGGCGCAGGTGGTGCAGGTTTCGGGCTGGGTGCCCTCGGCGGTACCTTCGCCGTTGCAGGACTTGCAGGTCACGGCGGAGCGGCGCTCGATGGTCTTCTCGACGCCGAATACGGCGTCCTGCAGGCTGATGGAGACGGTAATCAGGTCGTCCTGGCCCTGACGCACGCGGGATGCGGGGCCACGAGCGCCTGCGGCACCGCCGGTGAACATGTTCAGCAGGTCCTCAAAACCGCCGAAGCCGCTGAATCCGCCGCCCGGGTAGCCGCCGCCTCCGGGGTAGCCCGCGCGGCCCTGCTCGTCACCGGTGGTGTCGTAGTTGCGGCGCTTTTCGGGGTCGGAGAGCACCTCGTAGGCGAGGGTGACGCGCTTGAACTCTTCGGCAGCGTCCTCGGAGGGGTTCACGTCGGGGTGGAGCTGGCGTGCCTTCTTGCGGTACGCCTTCTTGATCTCTTCGGGGCTGGCGTCGTTCGATACGCCGAGAGTCTCGTAGTGGCTCATGTGTCTGTGTTCCTGTTCCTCTCAAGATGGTGACGGCGCTCGATGAGCGCGCCGCCACCATAGTCGTATCAATTCTATGGGATAGTGTACGCGAGCCGATACAATGGCTAGGCTGAAAGGGGCTGCTCCCGCTATCCGCTTAATCCGCGGCGCGCCTGCGGCCCGGCGGCGGTTATTGGGCGCGGCGTTTACTGCGCATCCGGCGCCGTCTTCCCGCCCACCTAACCGGTCGTTTCCGCACCATCCGAAGGAGAATACCTTGAGTACCCACCACTCCCCCTACGGCTGGGGCGCACAGGATCTGAACGCAGACCGCCTGAGCCGCAAGGCCCCGCCCGCGCGCAAGGTTCCCCTGCAGCGGGGCTTGCTCATCGAGAGCGTGGACGGCTGGGTGGGTGAGGTGGTGCGCGCTGAACGCATCGGCGGTGCTATCTTCTTCGGCCTGGAGGACGCCAAGGGTCGCGTGAAGAATTACCCGCTCGGCACCGGCTACCTGATTGAGGGCGAGCCCGTTGAGATTGTTGCTCCGGCACCGGCTAAGGCGCCCAAGCGCACGATTTCTCGTTCGGGTTCCATCGCCGTGAAGAACGCCCCCGCGCGGGTTGCGCGAGCCTCCCGCATCTGGGTTGAGGGTCTGCACGATGCCGAGCTGGTGGAGAAGGTTTGGGGCCACGACCTGCGCGTTGAGGGCATCGTGGTGGAGCCGCTGCACGGTGTGGACGACCTGGCCGGCGCGGTGCGCGAGTTTGCCCCGGGCCCGGGCCGCCGCCTGGGTATCCTGGTGGATCACCTCATTGAGGGCACGAAGGAGCAGCGCATCGTTGCGGAGGCGCTGGCCGTTCCGGGTGCGGCGGGGCACGTGAAGATTGTGGGCCACCCGTTCATCGATATTTGGCAGGCGGTCAAGCCCTCGGTCCTGGGCCTGAAGGCCTGGCCGCAGGTGCCGCGCGGCGAGGACTTCAAGAAGGGCACGCTGCGCCGCCTGGGCCAGCCGCACGAGACGCAGGCGGATGTGGCGCAGGCCTGGAAGCACATTCTTTCGCGGGTGGATTCCTACGCCGATTTGGACCCGACCCTGCTGGGGCCGGTGGAGTCGCTCATCGACTTTCTCACCGAGCCCGGCGCGTAACCGCGCTGTGCGGATGTGAGTTTGCTCAGAACCTTGCAATCCAGCGCATTAACCGCCGGCGGGGCTGGCTTGAGGCGGTACAATGGTGGAGCACCGATGCGGCCGCTCCGTTGAGCCGCGGCGGTGCTTCACTACACTCAAGGGCCGTCACCACCCACGCGGTTCGCCCCATTCGGGCGGATTCGCCGTTCGACGGTGACCACCACAAGATACTTCGATTGAACCAGGATTTTCGTGACTAACGACGCACGCCCGGCCACCGGGCCTCAGAAAACCCGCAAGATTAGCGTGATTCAGGACCGTAACCGCGCGACTCTCGCGCATTTCGGGGGGATTCTCGGCATTCTTCCCTCCGCCGCGGTGTTCTACGTGAGCCGCCGTAACGCACCCTTCGCTGAGCAGGAAGCTTTCGAGGCCATGAACTTCACCCTCGTGCCCTCTCTGCTGATTGTTGTCTGCTTCATCCTGGGCTTTGTGCCCGGCCTGGGTAACATTGCCCTGGTGCTGGGGATGCTCGTGTGGCTGTTCATGGCGATTGCTTCGGTACGCGCCGGCATTGAGGTTAATCGCGGTGAGCCGTACAGCTACCGCGTGAACCCGCGCCTGCTCGACCGCGTGGTGAAGAGCAACTAGGTTAAAGCACCAGGTCTGGCGACTAACGCCGAACCGGTTGCGTTCACGAACGCCGCACCGCATTTTGAATACTTAATTTGAATACTTAAGGGGCCCGCACCACTCGGTGCGGGCCCCTATCGTTTAAGTCTGCGTCTTCGGTGCCCGTCGGCTCGCCTCTCGAGTCAGCTCCCCCATCGAGTCTGCACGCTGGGCCATTAAGTCAGTTTCGTGCCGCCCGCGAACCGGCGGAGGCTATCGCGAATCCGGGAGAGGCACGTAACGGCACCAAACAACCCCGCTGGAAATCGTCGTTAAACGATCGTGGGCCCCTGTTGCCAGGAGCCCACAACCGTATTCACTCAACTTCAGCAAAGACGAGAACACGCTGTTAGACATATACCGTCCTGCCGTGAACTATTATGGCACAGCCTAACCTTCAACCACAACTTGAGAAACGCTCTTTGGAGAAAGTTTTTAGGCCTTTGCGGCGGCTTCCAAAACCCGGTGACCGGCACCTCACGAAAACCCACTAAAAACCCACATACCTTTGAGCTAGTCCAGCGAAAATTTCCGAATCAAACCCAAAGATTCCACACCAAAGCCCACCGATAAGCGGTCAAAAATCCCTCAGAAAAAAATTTTTAAATTTTTTTCTCGCAACATTCGCGCGGCCCGGTGCGGCCCAGCGAATACGCGGAAGGTAGCCCTTCCCCACCCCGCGCTTCTACCCTCTGGCGCACCTGATGGCACGCGGGGGCCGGCCCATCGCTCCCTCCGGAATCGTCATCCGGGCGCCCGGGGGTAGGTGTCAGAGGGGCGGGCGCCTGGGAGCGGGTGCCCCATTCCCCGAGCCTTCAGTCTTCGGCGGCCTCCGAGACCTCCGGCAGCAGCTCGCGCGTCACGGCATCGCCGAGCAGGCGACCCTTGAGGGTCAGGCGCACGTGCGCATCCGGGTCGGGCTCGGCGGAGGCGGTGAGCGCATCCGGTTCGATGAGCCCCTGGGAGACGAGCCAGCGCAGGGACGTGCCCAACTGCGCCTCGTCGTGGACGGCGAGTAGCTCGCGCATCGCCAGGCCCTCGCGCACACGAATCATGAGCATGATGGTCTCGAAGGCGCGGGTCGAGGCGTCTAGCACCTCGCGCGCGGCCGCCGGGGACTCCCCCGCACGCACCTTCTGCGCGTAGGGTACCGGGTGCTTCACGTTCCACCAGCGGGTACCGTTCACGTGCGAGTGCGCGCCGGGGCCGATGCCCCACCAGTCCTGGTTGCGCCAGTAGGCGAGGTTGTGGTCGCTGCGGGTGTCCTCGCTGCGCGAGTAGTTGGACACCTCGTACCAGTTATAGCCGGCTTCGGTGAGCAGCTCTTCGGCGAGCAGGTACATATCCGCCATGAGGTCCTCATCGGGCATGGTGTACTCACCGCGGCGAATCTGCGCGGCAAGCTTGGTGCCGTCTTCGACGATGAGCGAGTACGCCGAAATGTGGTCGGGCTCGTAGGAAATGGCGGCACGCACGCTGCGCTCCCACTGCTGCAGGGTCTCCCCCGGCGAACCGTAGATGAGGTCCACGGACACCTGCAGGCCGACCTCCTTGGCCCAGGCGACGACCTTCGGCACGTTGGAAGGCGTGTGGGTGCGGTCGAGCACCTTTAGCACCTCGGGCACGACGGACTGCATGCCGAAGGAGACGCGGGTAAAGCCGCCGTCCTTGAGGGTCTGCAGGTCCTCAAAGGTGACGGAATCGGGGTTCGCTTCGGTGGTGACTTCCGCGCCCTCGACAAGGCCGAATACGTCGATGGCTGCCTGCAGGATGCGCACGAGGTCGCTGGCGGGCAGTTTGGTGGGGGTGCCGCCTCCGAAGAAGACGGTGTGCATGGGGCGTTTTGCGACGCCGGATGCTTCGAGGGTGCGGGCGGCGAAGAGGATTTCTGCGATGGCGTCGTCGGCGTAGGTGCCGAGGCCGATGCCGTCGCCGAAGTCTTCGGTGGCGTAGGTGTTGAAGTCGCAGTAGCCGCAGCGTACGGAGCAGAAGGGGATGTGCACGTAGAGGCTGAAGTCGCGGTTTTCGCATCCTGCGGCGCTGGTGGCGGGGATGCGCCCGTCGCGGGGTGCGGGGTCGCCGGTGGGCTGGGCGGGCATTCTGCCTCCTGAAAAAGCAAAGGTGCGGACACCCCATTATAGGAGATGCCCGCACCCTTTGATAATTACCTATCTCTAAGCCCGAGATACTTTACGATTGCAGGATGGAATGTAAATGTCGTTTTCTCATCATATTTAAGACGTGGACTATTGTACCTGTAAACATGTTTACTACCACCAGTGCTTCCACCCTTTTGTATTACACCAATAACAGAAACATTAAATAACGTATCAAAAACCTTTTTATATTCGAAATTGCCATCTACTTCTTCACTTTTCCCCACCCATTCATCCATAGAGAAGGAACGTTTATTAATTTTCTGAACAATTTTCTCAAAATTTTTAAACCAATTTCCATTCAGCTTATACTCATTCTCAAGTTCGTTATATATATGCTCGCTATACTCCAATTCAACATCTGTAATATCTGAATTTTTGATTATTGGATGGTTTAACTCCTGCGCCTTATTTAGTGCCAACCTGGAGAAACTTAGAATGTCCCTTGGGCGACCCATGGTTCGAGATAATATGTATCCCTTAGAATCTCGTCGATTTCTAATAGGTGCGCCTGTTTCAAATATCTCCACCCAACCAATGTCACTCTTTCCAATGCTATATTTAGCACGCGCTTCTACAACTGATACAAGGTTCTCATCACTCCAATTGAGCTTTACCGCATCTTGCATGTATTTATTTTTGTCATTAAAATTAATTGAATCCCAAATATCAGTTCGAAGGAACATAACTGCAGGCGCCATACTTTTCGTTCTGTCAAGCTCGGAGTACAAGTTTCTCACTGCACGGAGAGAACCAATTATGAAGTTCTTAGTGGACTCTTCTCCATCCCATGAATCATCTATTCCATCAATTAAAACCGTGACAGGATTCCCTGATGAATTGTAGTAACTATTTAATACATTGATACCTTGTTCTATAAATTCATGCATGTGCACGGAGAGTGAATCATCCATGGAATCACTTATTTCCAAGCCAGCGCCAGACCCCAAAATTTTTAAATCCCATTTCTTAACTCTCTTAATCCAGGTAAAAACTGAATTAAGACTGCTATATTTACCCATTACCTTTAGGGCATTATTTAGGACCTTGCGCTCTTTTCTAGATAGTTTATCTTTAATATCCAAAAATTTTATAGATATTAGAACGATTAAGAATATCCAGGAAAGAGTATGAGCATTATCATCACTCATGCCATTCTCTTTAAGCATCTTGTGCGCGGCATATGGATATTCTTTTAGGTCTAGTGATACGACGTTGTCTTTGGTATGCTCTTCTTTTTCAAGGTATTTAAATATAGCGGTTTTTCCCGAACCTTTTCGTCCGAGAACTAGATATTTTCCTTCCTTTATTTCTTCTACAGACCCTGTCTGAACAAAATAATTTAAGATACTTCTATCAGACTCTGCATCAAGACGTCCAAAGTCCAACTCTTTAACTAAATTAGACTGACTGCAAAGGTTTTTCTCGTTACCCATTTATGTATATTCTCCTTTGAATGTAAAACCGTGGGCGTAATCATCGATGCTACACCCACGCTAACTCTACTCTTTCATGCAGTGCCCTGACAAGGGGTAACACGCATTACACCCTAATGAATATCAAATATGGGTGATTCCTAATCACCAAGCAACCTGCATCAGCCTAGGCACAGCAAAGGCGGCGTGCCCCTCCCCCACTTAGGGATAGAGCACGCCGCCTACATCGGAAGAGCTGAGAAGGCTACTTCTTCTTTTCCTTCTCCTCGCCCGAAGACAGTGCCGCAATGAAGGCCTCCTGCGGGACCTCCACACGACCGACCATCTTCATGCGCTTCTTGCCTTCCTTCTGCTTCTCCAGCAGCTTACGCTTACGCGAAATATCGCCGCCGTAACACTTCGACAGAACGTCCTTACGCATCGCGCGGATATTCTCGCGGGCAATAATACGCGAACCGATAGCCGCCTGAATCGGCACCTCAAACTGCTGGCGAGGAATCAGCTCACGCAGCTTCGAAGTCATCATCAGGCCGTACGAGTACGCCTTATCGCGGTGGGTAATGGCGCTGAACGCGTCCACCTTCTCGCCCTGCAGCAGGATGTCGACCTTCACCAGGTCAGCTTCTTCCTCGCCGTCGAACTTCCAGTCCAGCGAGGCGTAGCCGCGGGTGCGGGACTTCAGCTGATCGAAGAAGTCGAACACAATCTCTGCCAGGGGCAGGCGGTAACGCATCTCCACACGGTCCTTGGAGAGGTAATCCATGCCGCCCATCTGGCCGCGGCGAGACTGGCACAGCTCCATGATCGCGCCAATGTACTCGCTCGGGGCAATAATCGTACACGCCACCATGGGCTCGCGGATGGTCGCGACCTTGCCCTCGGGGAATTCGCTCGGGTTGGTCACGCGCTTAGCGTTGCCAGCCTCATCCACCACGTCGTAAATAACGTTCGGCGCGGTCGAAATCAGGTCCAGGTTGAACTCGCGTTCCAGGCGCTCACGCACAATCTCCAGGTGCAGCAGACCCAGGAAGCCACAGCGGAAACCGAAGCCCAGCGCGGCAGAAGTTTCCGGCTCGTAAATCAGCGCGGCATCGTTGAGCTTCAGCTTATCCAGCGCGTCACGCAGCGCCGGGTAGTCCGAACCGTCAATCGGGAACAGGCCAGAGAACACCATCGGCTTGGGATCCTCGTAACCACCCAGGGACTCCTGCGCAGGCTTCGCGGCGGAGGTGACGGTATCACCCACACGGGACTGACGGACGTCCTTCACACCGGTAATGAGGTAACCCACCTCGCCCACGCCCAGGCCCTTCGACGGGACAGGCTCAGGGGAAATCACGCCGATTTCGAGCAGGTCATGCTCAGCGCCGGTGGACATCATCTTAATCTTCTGACGCGGCTGCAGGCTACCGTCCACAACACGCACGTAGGTGACCACACCGCGGTACGAGTCGTACACCGAGTCAAAAATCATGGCACGGGCCGGGGCGGATGCGTCACCCTGCGGGGCGGGAATCGCCTCCACAATACGGTCCAGCAGAGCCTCAACACCCTCACCGGTCTTACCCGATACGCGCAGAACCTCGTCCGGCTCGCAACCAATCAGGTTCGCCAGCTCCTCGGCGTACTTATCGGGCTGAGCCGCGGGCAGGTCAATCTTGTTCAGCACCGGGATGATGGTTAGGTCGTTCTCCATCGCCAGGTACAGGTTAGCCAGAGTCTGAGCCTCAATACCCTGGGCGGCGTCCACGAGCAGAAGCGCACCCTCACACGCGGCCAGGGAGCGGGAAACCTCGTAGGTGAAGTCCACATGGCCGGGAGTGTCAATCATGTTCAGCGCGTAGGAGGTGCCGTCAACATCCCAGGGCATGCGCACGGCCTGAGACTTAATGGTGATGCCGCGCTCACGCTCAATGTCCATGCGGTCCAGGTACTGCGCCTTCATATCGCGCGGGGCAACCACGCCGGTGGCCTGCAGCATGCGGTCCGCGAGGGTGGACTTACCGTGGTCAATGTGAGCGATAATGCAGAAGTTGCGAATAATCGCGGGGTCGGTCGCCGCCGGAACGGGCGGGTTCTTCGACATGGGTGCCAATCACATCATCCTTTCGAGATGCTGGGCGCGGGTATGGGCATAGTTACCTATCATTTTCCCATACCTGCGGCCGATGCGCGAACGAACCTAACGTTCCGAAGAATCCTCCGGGGCTCCAGCACCACCATCGGCAGGGTTTTCACCCTCGGATGCGCCGCTGAGGGAATCCAGGTAGCCCTCAATATCCTCGGCAATCACCTCGCCGGAGACAGTGCGCAGGGTCGAATCCATCCTCTGCTCAATCTCACGCACCAGCTCGACCTTCTCGTAGTCCTTCGCCATTTCTTCGGCGAGCTCCGCCTCCCACTCGTCGGCGTGGGTGCGCAGGCTGTCGTACTCCTCCGACTCGACCTTAATGCCGAGGATGACCTCCAGCGCCTCGATCAGGCTCACGACCGCGCGCGGGTTCTGCTGGTCAAAGCTCAGATACCCTGGGATGCTCATACGCAGCATGACCGAGGAGGGCAGGCCGTGCTCGGCGGCGAGCGCAGACATCGCCATCGTCACCGAAGTAGAACCGGTGTAGTCCTCGTGCAGAATACCGGGGATTGCCGCCAGCTTCTCGTCGTGAGTGGTCAGCGTGTACGGGTACGGGCGGGTGTGCGCCACCTGATCCTCGAAGGTCTCAACGAAGATGGCGTGGTCCATGTGGAGCTTCTTCACGTACTTGAAGAAGCGGGTCATGAACCGCTGCAGGCACAGACTCGGGGCGGGGCCGGTCACCACGAGCAGGCGCAGGCGGCGCTCCGGGATGGTGACCATGTTGTAGAACATCTTGGGCCACACCAAAACCGTGGATTCGGAGTCGTCGGATTTCTGCAGCTGCGGGGCAACGGAACCGTAGTCGTAGAAGTCGTCCATGTCGAAGCCGGGGCTCTCATCGCACGGGTCGAAGGCGCGGTGAATCACGTCGAGGGCGTCCTCACCGTTGCCCGGCGGTTCTTTGGCGGAGTTAAAGCCGACCAGCATGACGGTCGTGTAGTTGTCCTCCTCGGAGGGTTCGCCCAGGCCCAGCTTGCCGAGCAGGCCCTTCTTCGCGGGCTGTTCGGTGGAGGCGGGCTTGGCGAAAGCGTCAAAGAGTCGGGCGGGTGGGAAGTTCGGCTGGCTCATCGTTGGTCCTTAGCTCGTGGTTAGGTTACCGGGTGTGGGGCGTATGGAAAGTTGCCGGTGAACCATCGGTGGTTGTGTGGTGTGTATCGGCGGTACTCGCTCCCCCGGCGCCGTTCGCAGCGCTGTGTACGGCGCTGTTGATAGGGCTCGGGCGGTGTGCGGTACCGCTGATAGTTCCCACTATACGGGCTCTTCCGCGACCCGCAAGCGGTTTCGTCACCGGGCGGGCACCTCCCCCCTCCCCCCTCCCGAATCTGTACGTCATAAAAACCACGGCAAGCGGGCATAGCAAAAGGCACCCCACCACTTAGCAGGATGCCTTTCACAAAAGTTATAGGGAGTTAGCCAGTGACGCCCCCGACGGTCTTCTAGACTGAAGCATAAAGCCGCAGCCGCCCAAGCATTATTGCCTCACCAGTAGGTGAGGCTCAGGGTTACAGAGGAATTGTCTAACTCCTTGACCCCAAGTATACACGAAAAAGAGACCCCCTGCGTTCCCCTTAGAGGAGGGGGAACACAGGGGGTCTCTGCCCTTAAACCAGAGAGGTACTTAGGTACCCCGCAAGTTTTAGAAAGGCAGAAGCGCCAAATCGTATGGAGTGCCAGCATAAACATCCGGCAACTCGCCTTTAGCTACCTTCTCACGATACAAGCTGGTTACTTCGCTGTAGTTGAAGGGGAATTCCTTAGCTTCGTTCCTACGCTTAATCTCTGCCAGACCCCACTCATATTCGGCACCGGGGCGCGCAGCCGGAGCATTAAAAAAACGCCCTTTCAACTCAGCACGCATCCACCCCTCCGGAGTATTTACATCAAACGTGGGCTTCGTAAAATCGAACGGAGCTCGCCAATACTCAGGGTCTTCACGATAATCGTAAGCTTTTTCTGCGGTCTCGTTACTCATGGGGAGCCTCCTGATAATATGCAAAAATGTGTACCCACACCGGCGCTATGTGCAACGCCGTTTAGGGCGCTCATGATAGGCGCGGGGTGTGCAGTACCGCCGATAATTCCCACTATACGGGCTCCCGCGCGACCCGCAAGCGGTTTCGTCACCGGCCGGGCGCCTCCCCCAATCTGTGCGTCATAAAACCACGGCAAGCGGGTATAGCAAAAGGCACCCCGCCGCTTAGCAGGATGCCTTTCACAAAAGTTATGAGGAGTTAACCGGTGGTGCCCCCGATGTCTTCTAGACCGAAGCATAAAGCCGCGGCCGCCCGAGCGTTATTGCCACACCAACAGGTGAGGCTCAGGGTTTCAGAGGGGTCGTTTAACTCCTTAACCTCAAGTGTACACGAAAATCTATCTTCTTATCTCGTCATTTGTCTTTGTATTACTAGCTTGCTACTACTCCAATGGATCGCAGAAAGCCAAGGATAAGACCGAAGCTACACATCAGACGGCTGCGAGTCTAGGGGTCCGAATTAGTGGGCGGGATGATGTCCTCTCTGCCCCGGTTCCTCGATAGTTCAATCTTTGCGGTTCCAAAGATGTACATACATTCTGCGAGGGTAACAATGACGCTGAGGCAATTAGCTTCTGAACCGATTGCGCGGGGACCTAACGTAGCCTGCAAATAGGTTTGCCCCAAGTAATTTCACATCTTCCAGATACAGACACATGATGCTGGCAGTTTCATAGGACATCAGAATATGTGGCTATCCTAATCAGGCTCCGTCTGTTGGAGGAAACGGTGGAATTCTCTCTGGGATAAGAACCTCACCGGCTGCGGTACGCTCATCATACTCGCGTGCGATAGTACGCATTTGGACATGCGACCCCCGTTTAAAGCGCTCCTCAAGCACCCACTGGCGTTTCATGGCCTCAGCCTTATTAGCTGGTGCCGGCGGCGTAATCTTAGTTACGCAGAAGGTGATAGGGTCGCTCAGCGTCGGAGGGATTTTTTCAGGTTCCATGTGTGTATTCTAGTCTAGCTTCTTACTGAGTTCTGCTGGCATGGTACACATGCACCGCATCTTTAGGGTTCCTTCTGGGCATAGCAAAAGGCACCCCGCCACTTAGCAGGATGCCTTTCACAAAAGTTATGAGGAGTTAGCCGGTGACGCCCCCGAACGGTCCTCTAGACCGAAGCATAAAGCCGCGGCCGCCCGAGCGTTATTGCCACACCAACAGGTGAGGCTCAGGGTTTCAGAGGGGTCGTTTAACTCCTTAACCCCAACTATACACGAAAAAGAAATCCCCTGCATTCCCCTTAGAGGAGGGGGAAC
>NZ_KV810427.1:0-24949 GCF_001812775.1 Rothia sp. HMSC068F09 | reverse complement strand
TACCCCGCAAGTTTTAGAAAGCCTTGTTTATGAAAAAGCCTGGCTTCCTTGATATTCCGGGGTAGAAATAGGGGGCGGTTGGGGTTGGTCCCCATTTACTCCCCACTTTCAGCAGAGCCGCCAGGCTCCGCAGATGCATCGCCATCGCCGGCGGTGCCTTCATACAGGTCCGGGTCAGTGTTGAAGAACGCGAGCGCGGTCGTGAGGATGGTAGTCACAGCGCCGGTCACGGTAGCCGCCTGCTCATTCGTCCAAACACCGAAAACGACCAGCACCGCAGACAGCGCAGGCGCAACAAGATAAATGCCCTTACGAAGGGCGGCACGCTGACGGCGAGACAGGTTACGCATTGTTGTCGATCTCCTTGCCCAGCTCATCTACAGCGTTCTGCAGCTTCTCCCACGACGCACGCAGCGCCGAGACCTCCGCCTTGTCCAGGGGTGCGGGGACACCCTCGATGCCGCGCTCGACCTTGCCCTCCTTGATCGCGTTCACGCGGTCGATGAGGCGGTCGAGCTGGTCGTACCATCGGCCGGGGCAAGCAGTCGCGAAATATTCCTTGTGGCCATTGATGTAGAAGGACTTTCCATAGAAAGTCTCCAGATCAGCGATTACCTGTGCGACGGTCTCGAAATCCTCATTGCTCATCTCGGGGCGACACTCGATACCAATCGAGCGCTGGTTTGCTGCCCAGTTGCCCGCATGCCAGGCGATGTCCTTAAACTCTACGAGCTGGGCGCAACGACCAGCCTCAACGACAAGATGGGCGCTGGTACCGGGGCCGCCCACAAAGAAATTGCATACGTCCTCGAAGCGCTGGCCGTCGTTGCCCCAATGATGAATAACAATGGTGTCGATGTCGTCGATAGTGCGATTCGCTGCGGTGAACGAAGTCGCATCGTACTCGGTGATGTCCTGATACTTCATTGTTTTCTCCTTTTAATTAATGGTGTTGTTGATTTCCAGCTTCACAGCCACGCCCATGTCGGTGGCGCGGTGCGGGGTGGGGATGTCCACGGTCATGTTTGAGGTGCCACTGATGTCGTGTGCCCACTTCTCGACGGCGACACCGTACTTCGCGGATTTGCCCTTGTACTCTGCCTGCGCAATGTTGTTCGAGAAGATGAGGTGATGCGCCCAATTCGTAACGAAAAAGTCCGCCGCCTCGCTGGGCTTAGCATCACCGCTGACACAGTCATGCCAGGAGCTCGAAGCAGAACGGCACCCGGTGATCTGCGAGGAATGACCGACCTGCACGAAGCCGTGACCGCCATTCTCCTGGGCAGTACACGCGGTGAGGATGTTGCGTCCTCCACGGATGAAGAAGCCTGCGCCGGCGGCGGTGAAGCGGTGCATGTTGGAGGTGTCCCAGATGCCGCCTGGTCGCCCCTCTGCCCCGTGAATCGAGCGGCGGTTGTACCAGGACTTGCAACCAATCAGAGTGGTATTGGTCGCGTAAATCTCGAAGCCCGCATTAGTGCCACCTGCAATATTCGCGCCCGATACATCGATAGCGTCGAGGATATTGTCTGCCGCACCAATCTCGCGGCGGCCAGCCGTCACAGAGGTGATGTGCTCCGGTGACTTGCCGATGACGACGCCGGCGCCCAGAGTGCGGCGGACGCGAATGTTCCGCAGCTGGCATCCCTGGTCGTCCAGACCCAGCACAGCCACACCGAACGCGGCGTCCCAAATAAGGACATTCTCGATACGGTGGGCGCCGTCAGGCTCGGGAGGATTATCACCCAGCTCGGTATTTAGGAGGACGCCGCCAATATTCGGGTGCATACCATCCTGGCCAGGGCGCGGGGGCGCCGACGAAACATGCGACGGGCGAGGGTGAGAAGACTTAATCCACAAATCCGAGACACCCATCAGCAGATTGTCCTTGCCAACACGCGGGGTGAGCCAGGTGCCCGCGTGGATAATCGCCGTCTTCTGCTCCGCCCCTGCGCCAGTGTCCGCAAAGATGATGGTCGATTCGCGACCAGCACCCTGCAGGTGAACGCCGCCCAGCAGCTCAATGAACGGCGCGGACACCTTATAACTACCTGCCGGCAGGTGTACGGTACCGCCACCAGCCTCATGAACACGGCGGATAGCCTGGTTAATTGCGGCAGTCGAATCCGCTGCACCGGTCGGGTCAGCACCAGCCGCAACAGCATCCACCGTGCGGTGAGTAGCCGGTGCAGGTGCCGGCACTGACTGCGGCTGAGCCAGCTGACCTTGCGGCGCCTGTTCAGCCTCAATAACTTCTACGAGATACCTCATCGCTACTCCTTCTTAAACGTTGAAGCCCCCACGTGGGGGGGCTAATCTTCCTTCTTCATAGCGCGGGCAAAAGATGAGCCACCCAATGTTTCGATGGCAGTAATTCTGTCCTCGCTGGCATCATGGCGCTTACGCGCATGCCGCATCTCCTCCCGCAGCCCGCCAATGTCTCGCCGAAAATCGGCGTGCTCGGCGCGAGCTGCAGTAAAGTCCTCGGCGATGGTATCCAAGCGTTTCACCACGTTCAGCAGGGCTGTGTTCGTATCTCCCTGCATCTGTGTCAGCGCTGCACTCACCTGCTCCACCCGCTCAAGAACCTTGTCCAGGTCATCGCGCAGGTTCGTCTCATGGCTGTTGTTGGTCTGCTCCTTGATGGAGCGCACCTTGGAGTTCAGACGCTCCCATTGCGGGGCACCCCACTTGAGCCAGACAATCAGCAGTGAGAAAAGCACGGCTCCGACTGAGACGACGGCTTGGATGATGCCGTCCAGCACCGGGTGCCCGATGCGGGGAATCTCCGGCAACATCACCGCGCCTACTCTCCCACGGTGGTGGTTTCTTCGGCGTTGGGCGCCTTGAAGAGAACCCCAATGGCGTGCATGATGTACTCATCCGTCACGCGGGTCGGGTCCGCACCAGGGGAAGCGAGCGCGGCGCGCTTGGCGTCCAGCTCGGCCTGTGCCTCATTTAGTGCAGCCACGGCTTTGGCATGCTCGGCGACGGCGTAGGCGTGTTCGTCTGCGATGGTCTGGGTGGAGCCTGCCCCGGCGGGCAGGGAGACGAGCAGCCCAATGTTTGCCTCGACGGAGTACTGGGCGTTGGGGATACGCTGGCGCTGGGCGGCCTGGGTGGCGCGCTTGAGCAGGTCGGCGTCCTGGGAGGCGGCGAGTTCTTGTGCGATGGTAGCCATGTCTGGTTACCGTCCTTTCTCAGTGAATAATTTTTTTGGTGTTCCCGCGCCACGTTTAGGCGGGGGTGCCCGGCAGTGCGGTCGGGAACGGGTCGGAGGCTGGGTAGATGAGCAGGCCACACCGCAGGTTGCTGCGGTTTTGTGGGGAAAGGTCAAGGGTCCCGCGGCGCCAGGTGATACGATTCCCGTCGCCCCTTGCGTGGAGGAGAATGATACCTCGGGGTTCTCCCGTGTCTGTGACCACGGGGGCTAGTACAGGATTGTTGGATTGCCACCCGGGTGGAACGTTGTTGCTGAGACGAATCTTTTCGCCCCTGTCGTGGTAATTCAAATCTGTGATGTCTGGGCGGTCGTGGACAGTGATAGTGTCCCAGTTGCCGCCGCGGGCGGCGATGATGCACCAGTCTCCGACGCGGCGGTAGAAAAGAGCTCCGGCGGCGAGGGCTGGGGACTCTTCGCGTCGCCAGCCAGTATCGCGCGGGGCTGCCCCGGAGGCGAGGCGTTGCACAAGTGCGGCTGCTTCCGCGTCCAGCCCGCCGGGTTCACCCTTAGGACCCTGCTCGCCACGCTCACCACGGTCGCCCTTGGGTCCGGGTTCTCCACGCTCACCACGGCCCCCAGGTTCACCCTTGGGGCCAGGCTCTCCACGCTCACCACGGTCCCCACGGTCGCCCTTGGGTCCGGGTTCTCCACGCTCACCACGGTCCCCAGGTTCACCCTTCACAGGTACCGGCGCAGGAATCGTGCTCTCCGCACCGGCGGGGGCAACCGTCGCCAAATCTAGCGTCACACCCGCGCGAACATAAATGCTCGGGTACGACAGCTGCGCGGCACATCCCGCGACATCCCGTAGCTGCGCCTCCACACGGTACCCCCATTCAGAAGGCACCGCCCCCGGGCTCGGAGCCATCAGGTGCACTCCCTGGTTCCCGCCGCGTGGCGCGTCCCAGAGCACCCCGTCACGCAGCCAGCCGGTCACCGGCGCAGGAACAAACACGCGCCTGGTCCCAGCATCCGCAACCCGAGTAGTCGGCGTAAACACCACACGTCCCTGTACCGGCACACCATCCGTTTCACCGCCCGCCGCGTGCTGGTGCGTCACGAACTTCGCCGTCACCAGCCCATAAGCGGGCACGAAACCGGACTCTGCCAGTTGGTCACTCATACCCATCTAGTTCCCTCCTGTCATTGCTTGGATCTTCAACCTCGCAGCAGTTAGCGCCTCCGCCGGAGCCCTGACAGACTCAAGCACGGCGAGGTTCTGCCGCAGAATATCAACCTGGGTGAGGTAATCATCCAGTTCACCCTTCGCCCACGCAATCTGCAACCTCCACAGCCATGCGGCAGGCAAACGATCGTACGGGTTCGCTGTCCTGGAACGCACTCCGTTCTTGGTCTCCCAGATTGTGTCGTCTGTCAGATAAAGGATGCCCACGTTCAGGGTGTCCGCCAGGCGCAGCACTTGCACCGCCTGTTCAAACCCTGTGATGTCGTGGATGCAATGCCAGAACATCTGCCTCGGCTGCCCCTTATAGTGCTCCTGCACGAGGTACTTATCAGTCAGGTACAGGGATGCTTCTTGCTCGAAGGTCATCATGTGCCAGCCCGTACCGACCATCCCTGCGGTGGTGTTCGCACCGGGGTTCACGATTGTGGGCATCCACGGGTAGAGCGCATTGAACCGGTCGGCGATGCGGTGGTGGAATTCTTCTTTGCCTGCCTGGTCACCCCAACCGTTATACGCCTCGTCCCAGAAGATGCCGTCCACGTCGTACCAGTCGATGTACTTGCGCACCTCATCGAACAGGGTCTCCAGATCACGAGGCTCCCCAATCGATGCACCCGTCCGAACGTACCCGTAGATTTTCTGCCCATATTCGCCGCGGTTGAGCTTGAGCTGATTCGTGAAATCCTTGTACTGCGGGGAGCCGGGGCCTTCTCCAGGACCAGACGCGGGGTTAATAATGAGGAACGGACAGACTTCGGCGGCTTGCGCCATGGTGTGCCAGTTCTGCTCCGCGACCGGTTTCCAGTAGTCGGGGTAAAAATAGGTAGGCGGCACGATCGAGCGCATCCGTGCCCGGTAGGAGCGCTTCGCGTCCAAAATTCGCTGCTGCTTGTCTACATAGTCGCGGACCTCGGACATGTCCAGGATGGGACGTACCGTAGGTGCAACCGGGGCAACATGCCCCCCGTCATCACTCCCAGGGTTGTTCGGGCGCGGTACCGGCGCGGGAGCGGGTGCTTCTACCGGCACGGACGCCCAGGAGGGGCGTGCGTAGGTCTGCGTCGTCACGGTCTCCCCTGCCTGGACGAGCAGTGGCACATCCTGCAGCGTCACGGTACCGTCTCCGGCTTGGATGGTGAGACGCTGCACGGGCTGCCCCTCCAGCATCACTCCATCCCCATCTTTGAGGTAAGCGACCACATCATAGGACACTGCACCAGATTCTGGCACAGCCAACTTGACCATGTCTGTCTCGGTGGCATCCTTATAGAGTTGCTGCCCTGCCCCGAGCCATCCGGTCGTCTCGGCAGTGCCGGGCTCGACGCCAGGGTGGGAGGGGATGAACGCAACGGCGCCGGTGGTGGCGGGCGGGTACCCGGTCTTGCCGAAGTTCACCTCGATTTTAGAGCCCATCGCCCACCAGCTCGCCCGGGTCGATAACCTCACCCACCACCGGCTCCGGATCAGGTGCCGGGGCGGTCTCAGGGGATTCTAGCCGGATGACACCGGCAAGAATCCGCTCATCCAGCAGCTCACGTCGCAGCTTCTCGTTTTCTTCCTGAAGGTACAGGGCTTTAGCCTGCCACTGCTCCAAAGTCACTTCGTTTCTCCTTATCGTTTGATGGGCAGGATGACGACATCCACCCACGCATCCCGGATGAGATCATTCGTCACGTTGTGCACAATCACCTCAACGTGGCTTCTGGAACTTGAGGAAACATTCGACACAACCGGCCAGATCGAGTGGGCAGCTTGCGTAACCACCACAGGGAGCTGCACCTGCTCACGGAACGTAACCCGTCTACGCACCGCAGAGTGGCGCGGGATCTCCAGCGGCCCAATCGAGATGAAGATGGTTGTCTCAGACTGCTCAATAAGCGTGCGCAGGTACATGCCCTGGTTCATAATCATGCGCCCCTGCACGGTCACGTCCCCGTCAGGGAGCACCACGAGCCCCTTCACATCGGCGGGGTTCGTACCCGAGGGCTGCACACCGAGGGTGAGCGCGCCCTGCGGGTTCATGCGGACCACACCCGAGGGTGTGGTGGCATTGCTCGCACCGGTGCGCATCTCGATGACCGAGTCTATGCTCCCCGCTGGGCCGCGACCGGGGGTGGTGTAAATCGAGAGGCCAGGCTTGGACTTGTCGGAGGTGTGGAAGGTGCCGCGGAACTCATTCTCCACACCATTGGCGTCAATCTTTACAGTCTGTTCACCCAAGTGGTTGTATGCGGTGATGCCGGACGAGTTGATTTTCAGGCCGCGCCGTTCCGCCTCCGTCGTCTGAAGCAGGCCACTCGTGACAAGTTTCGCTGCGACCTTCGAAGTCACCAGTCCCTCGATAATCGTGGCTCGGTTCAAAATCGCGTCCTCGGTCACCACTAGCTTCTTCGTCTCCGCACTCATCGCGCGCACCACCTGCGCGGCCAACTCCTGCGTCACGTTCAAACGCCGCACATCGATACTGCCGGGCACAATCATGTCCCGCCCAATCCACGGCTCTGACAAACCTTTAAGTCCCGCTACCGCCTTTTTGGTGATGGCGTCTTTACTGGTCTGCTGCTCCACTGCCTGGATGCGGGACTCCGCCTCGACCAGACCATGCTCAGCCTTCTGAAGGGTTTGTCGTGCCTGCGCTACGACCTTGCCCGCCTCGGACAGACGCTCATCGAAATTCGCGAGCGTGTCCCCGTCCCAGCGGCGCGCCGAACCGGTGGAATCCAGGTACAGGGTCGCTTCGTTCTGACGCGCGATTTTAATACCGTGCGGCGTGGACGCAGGCGTGCGTGCCCTAATGAGCTGCGCACGTAGCGTGTCCACCGCCTGCGCGGGCGTGGGGCGCTGGTCAATATAATCAACCACCGGTTACCTCCCTGTCTTTTTTATTGCCAGGATGCTTCTTGAAAGTCCAGCGTCACCGACCCGGCGAGGGTACCGGTCATCTTGATGATGCGCATCTGCCGCGTCCCATCCGGCACCGACAACCAGCCTGCCAGGGTGACGGTGGCGGTATCGCCCACGAACCACGATCCGAGCGGTGCACCGAGCCTGTCGGTGCCCATCTCAATGGTGACCTGGTCAATCATCTTTGCCCGCGCTGCTAAAGCGCCCTCAGCTTTCTGCTTCAGCACGAACGTGTCGGCCTGGTCTGCATCGGTGATGATGCCCTCCACAAACGGTGCACGGTCGCGCCACACCTGAGTAAGGTTCTCCGCCCAGGCGATGGCGGTTCCTTCGCCTTCTCCTGCGCCGGTGCACCAGATGCGGTGCGTGATGTCCTTGCCCGTGGAGGTCACCTTCACCTCAATGTCGGCTGCGGCGAGCGCGGTTGTATCGAAGTCCGGCGTGAACTTCTGCGCGATGAACGGGTATTCCTCAACCCCGTGCATGAACACCCACTCAATATGAGTGTGTGCCTCACTCTTCCAGCGAGGGCGCAGCATAATATCGGGGCCGTTAATAACCGCCGACAGCTCGCTCCAGCGTTTGCCGATGAGGTTGTTCGCGACGTTCCACCGCTCGTAGGTGCGATCTCGGGTCTGTGCCCCGAGCCCACCCTGCACGCCGTGCACCACCGGCAGTCCGCCACCGGGGCGGTTCATGCCGTGAACAGCAAGAGCCCAGGCAATCTCGCCCAGGCTCATGGTCTTGTAGGTTAGGGTGTCCCAGATGGTGCGCCGCTCGAACAACTCACGCACACCCGCGCACTTGAGTTCCAGGTTTGTACCGGTTTCGGTGCCCCAATCGATGATTGGGCCGGCAATAAGTGGGTACTCGGTGCCGTCCTGCCCGGTGTGGGTGAGGAGCACGCCGCCTGTGAGTGGCTCATAGGTTGTGCGTTGGTGCCCTGCCAAGCTCCGCTTCGGAATCGTGAAAGTCAGTTCCTCGACCTTGTTTAGGCTGATTGCCCAGGAGCATGCGGTCACGTCCTGGATGGGGGAACCGACCGCACCGGTCACCGTATCCAGCCAGTACAGCCTGAATCCCACAGCTACTCCTTCGCCACGCCCATGTCGATAACCCGCAGAACATCCGAGGGGTACTTCGCTCCGAAGCCCTCATAGCGGGTGGTCCATTTCTCCCAGCCCCACACGCGCAGGCTCACGGTGTAGTGGATCGTGTGCGAGCCCTTCGGCAGCACCACCACGTCCGAATAATCGACGGTGTCCCACACGTTGGTGAAGACTCGTTCGCGACGTAGCACCAACTTGTTGTCAATGTAAATGTCGTAGTTCACGCTGCCCCGGTCGGACGGGGAGCTGGAAGCTGCGGAGGTGGAGAGTGTCCCCTTCGCAACGTTGGCGGCGACGCTTGAGATGGACGAGGTGAGTCGAATATCGAGGGTACGGTCGGTGGGCAGGAAGAACATGCCCTTGCCGCGCGTAATCACGCCGTCCGTCTTGTCGTGTACCGTATCCGTCTCGGTCTTGTGCGAGAAAAGCACACCGAGGGTGCCGCCGATAGGTCGGGCGAATGTCACGTTGGCGGTCTCGGGTGCAGCATTCGTGCCAGTCATACCCGCTTTAATCTCGCGCTTAGAGATCACCACCGCATTGTCCGGCACCTGGGTGCCGACCGCGACTCGCGCGCTAATGGATCCGTTCACGGGCTGGGTCTGCTGCTCCACGTAAACGTAGTCGGTGCGAGCGCCGGTCGGCGGCGCTGGACGCGTGGTGATGGTCTGCCCGACCACCGGCACCAGCACCGCACGGCTCGGCGCGATATGTACCACGACTGCGCCCGGGGCGATGACGTATTCCATGCTGGAGCGGGTGCCCACCGTGCAGCCGGAGATAATGCCCGGCTCGGGGTACTGCGCCGCGAGCACTGCCTGCAGGTCGTCAGGGGTGGTTCCGTTCCCCTGCGCGTCCGGCGCCATTCCAAAACCAACACTCATATGTTCTCTCCTAAATGTATGTTGAGCGTGCGGTTACATCGACCCAACCGGTTGCCGGCGCGAGCGCCTGCACAACCGGCACGAACCCGGCACGCGGCGGGATTTTATGCCACTCGCGCGACACCAGCTCACTCGTCCTGTCCACGCCACCAATCAGCAACCTGCCTCGGGCGCAATCGATTGTGACTGGCGCGGTTGCCAATACCGCGTACGGGTACTCGATAATCCGGTTCTCCGCAGTGATGCGGAACCCGCTAGACCAATCTCCACGCACCGTATAAATCGGGTAGGCATCCACGTTGCCTTCATTTACGATCGAGGTTGTCATCGGGGCCTGCGAGCCAAACGAGAGCACACCGCGTGTGGGTTGCTCAGGCACGAACAGCGGGAACCGCAAACCAACCCCCGCGCCAGCAGGGTAAAGCTGGTAGGTGCGCGGTGGCGCGTACAGCCACGGCTCGGGTGCAAACAGTGGCACCTCAAACAGAAAGGCGGAATCCCCAAGGAACTCCACCTTCACGTCCCCATCCAACCGGACCTCTCCCGTTAGGTCGAGCGTGTCCGTGGCGACCCGGAGCGTGCCGAGTCGCCCATCCCACAGCAGGGATGAAACGAACCTGTCGGCAAGCTCGCGCACCTGCACGCCCGTGTTCGACACAGCGCTGCCTTTGAGCGTGAGTGTGCGGCCGGTACGGCGTGCCGGGGCGTGAACCATGCCGTGCCCGAGTTTGCGCTGCGCATCATCAGACTCAACTCCAACGCCGCCGACCCAGCCCGCCAGGTCGGTTACCCACACTTCCAAGTCTCCTGCCGGCTCTTCAAAGGTTGTGAGTACCAGGGTGCCGTGCGCCCCGGTCAGCTCCACGCGGAGCCCGTCCTTACCTATCACAGCAACGCTCCTTCCAAACCGCTAAGCTGGTGCGACATGGCCTCACCAACACGCCGACCGAATCGCTCGGGGGCCATTTCCTCGCCAGCGTTCACATGCACATGCAACGCCCTACCAACAGCAGGGGTCGCCACAGCAGCGCGTGCCGAAGCGCGACCCACACCAGCGGCAACTCCACCGATGTTGAACCCGCCACTGATAGCGCCCGGGGTGAGCGCCATCGAGAGAGAACCCATCCCATCCTGTGCCGCCTCAACAGCAGCGTCCGTCATCGACCGCACCGCGTCCACAGCCATGTCGGATGTCTTGTCGATACCGGCGGCGATGCCCGCAGGAATCCACACGCCCACCTGGTCACGCATGACACGAGACGGCGAGTGAATTCCTAGAGCAGACTTCACGAAATCAGGCAGAGCGTTGACGACACTGCGGGCGGCATCCATCACCGCGCCGGCGGCGTTGCGGATACCAGATGCGATACCTCCCACGATGTCGCGGCCGATAGAGATCATTTGACCAGGGATGCCCCGCACCACGCCGATGATATCTGAGCCCATCGAGCGGAAGAATCCGACCACGGTGTTGATGCCTGCAGCCACGCCGTTCTTAATGCCTTCCCAGATGGTTGAGACGATTCGTCCGATACCGTTCCAGGCGGCATCCCAGATGCTACGAATCAGGTTCACAGCGTTCGTGATGATGGAGCTAACGATGTTGATTGCACCAACGACAATGCCCTTGATGACTTCCCAGACACCAGCGACAATCTGCTTGATGCCCTCCCACGCGGCGCTCCAGTCGCCCTTAATGATTGCGGTCACCGTCTTGATGATGCCGACGACGATATTGAGGGCGCCCTGGACAATCGGGACGATTGCCTGCACCACGGTCGTGACCACATTCAGGACCGCCTGAATTGCAGGCACCAGAATGTCAATCAGCGTCGTGATGAGAGGGACGACTGCCTGCACCACGGAGGCGAAGACAGGAATCAGCGAGGTCACGAGGACAACGACAACACCTGCCACCGCCCCCACGATTGCCGCAAGCACTGGCAGAAGGCTCTGAATTGCAGGCAGCAGCGCAGCGAGCACCTGAGTACCCAAATCCACGACTACCGCCACAATCTGACCAAACACCGGCACGAGCTGAAGCAACATCTCCCCCAGCTGACGGAAAATCTCCATAATCTGCGGGAGCATCGCCATGACCGCAGCTCCCAGCTGAGCGAGCGCAGGGACAAGCTGATTCATCAGCTGTTCTCCCACCGGAGCGAGCGCCTGCATGATCTGGGTGCCGAACTGGACAATTATCGGGAGCAGCGGTGCAAGATGCTGGCCAATCTGTCCCAGGGACGCCATGAGCGCCGCACCCATCTGCGTCAGAATGGGCATGAGTGCCGCGATTGCCTGACCGATGAGCGGGATAAGCCTGTCAATGACTGGCTGGACAGCCTGGACAACCTCAGTGAATAGCTGGGTTGCCATGACTGCGAACCGCTGCAGGGCGGGGATGATGAGCTGAAGTGCCGGTTGCAGTGACTGGATGAGCTTCTCGCCCAGCTGGCCAATGAGTGGCAGGATTGTGTTCAGTGCGGGCTGGATAGCCTGCATCAACGATTCCCACGCGGCGCGCCCAGTCTCCGTCTGAGTAAAGAAGTAGGCGAGCGCACCTGCTACGATGCCGATAGCACCGACCAGAGAGGTAAAGGGATTAGCCTTCATCAGACCAAATGCTTTGGAGAGGTTGCCTGCGATGTTTGCGGCGGCGGTGTTGAAGGCGGTTTGTGCTGTAGCTGCTGCGCGGACTGCGACCTCGTAGACGGAGGCGGCGGTTGCACCCAGCTGGTAGTTCCTTCCGAGTTCTGCGATTTCTCGGGCGGAGCCTGCTCCGCTGGTTAGCATTTTGAATCCTTCGGCTACGCCCATGACGGTGTCTTTGGCCGACGAAATGGCGCCCATAGCGGTGTTGTAGGATTCGATGGTGCTCTTTCCCAGCCCGATTGCGGTTGTCACGCCTTTGTATGCGGTGACGGCGGTCCCGAGTGCGAGGACGAGCCTGCCGACTCCCTGCTGATGGTTTTCGATGAACTGGGAGAGCTGGAAGAGGCCAGTTGAGAGTAGACGGATAGAAGACTCGAGGATATCGAATGCACTCGTTGCTATGTTTGCGCCGTCCCCAGCTCCACTGAAGCTGGGGAGTACGGATTTGAACGCAACCGCCAGGGAGCCCACCACTCGGATAATATTCAGTGCAACCGAGACGAAGGAATGCAGAAGAGGAGGTAAGACGGTCCCAAGGAATGCCCCTACCTTCTGGGCTACACCGACAATGCCCGTGCCTTGGGTCTGGAACGCGGAGGCAAACCGGGCAATCTCTTCACGGATAATCTCGAAGGTGACCGTGAAGCTCTTACCATCGCCCATGGTGGACTTGAAGCCCGCAGCAAAGGCGCTAATGGCTTCCCCAGCCTTGGTGATACCCGCCCCAATCTGTTCGCCGATAACCTTACCGAATGCTTCGACCGGCTTCATCCACCCCTGGAATGCCAGGAAGAATTTGGTGAGCGCCGGATATATGCCGGTAAGGATGTTCGCGCCGAAACGGCCTAGTGCAGCCTGTGCGTTGGCGAACGCGCCAGGTAGCGTGTTGCCCATTTCGAATGCGACGTTACCGGCGGCGGAGGTCATCGCCTTCTCGAATTGCTCGAAGTTGATCTTGCCGTCGGAAGCCATCTTGAAGACCTCTTCGGCCGTCACGCCAAGCTGCTTGCCCAGTGCTTGGTAGATCGGGATTCCTCGGTCTGCGACCTGGGCGAGGACGTCATTCTGTGCCTTGCCGACACTCGCGACCTTAGCGTAGATTCCGCCCATTTCCTCCATGCTGGAGCCTGACGCAGCGGCGGAGTTGGAGACCGACTTTAGGACAGCTTCAAGCTGTTCGCCCGGCTGGATACCGGCGGCGACCGCACCAGCCGCGGCGGTTGCCGCTGCGTCCAGGCCGAAAGCCGTTCCCTTCACAGACGCGGACGCGTTCTGCATAATCACGGACACCGCGTCAGCGTCATTGCCCAAGCCTCGGAGCTTCGCCTGCGCCACATCAATAGCCTTCAGGCGGTTAAAACCCTTCGCAAACGCGGTACCAAAAACCGAGCCGATACTGATACCGCCGATAGCCTTCGCCACCAGCGGGGCAACGGAAGATGAGAAGATACGCCCGAACGCTGAGGATGCTTTAGTACCTGCCTGCGAACCTGCACGGTCGCCAGCATCACCAATCTCAGACACAATCTGTGCGCCCGCGCCCTTGGTCGAGGCGAGCACAGTCACGTATGCCTTCGCAAGCTCATACCCGCCAGCCATATCATCACTTCCTCTATCCGGTTATTTGATTGTTTCCTGCCCCACTACGACACCACCGCCGGCTCGCCGCTGCGCCAGCCAGTATTTTGCTTCGTCCAGGCTCATACTGCCCGAACCGACACGCACACCAGCGCCCTGCACACCGGGGCGAGGCAGAGGCTTCGGCTTGTTCCGGCCTTTCTGCCCGTCTGCACTGCGCTGCCAGTTCGCCTCGACCAGCCGGTCAAACACCCCGGCCAGTAGCTGGGCTTCCAGCCCCCAACCTTGCGCATAATGCCGCATGGTCGCCGAATCTGGCGGCAGGTTCACGACCATCGCCGCCACCAACTGTGCCCCATACTCCGCGGCAAGGGCGGCGTACGGGGCATGGTAGTAGCGGATGAGGTCAATCTCCACAAGCTCGCGGTTCTCTCGCAGGAGAGCCGCGAGCTTTAGGAGTTTGGGTTCAACGCGTTCATCATGTCGGTAAAGAACCCGGTGAACAAGGTCATGGGTACACGCCCGGTCTCAGGGTCGCGGAGCGTCTCGAACACGTCCTGCTTTGCCTCGGCACCGAGCAACGACTCCACCGCGGAGAACATACCCTTGGGGTTGCCTTCGTCAATCGCGAGCAGCTGCTCCATCAGCTCCGCATCATCCAGCGCGGCGGGGTCTACCTGCCAGGTCTTGCCGCGCAGCTTCACCTTCACAACCGGCGCGCCACCTGCAGCCTTCTTGTCACTGGTGCGGGTAAACGCGTAGTTCTTCTCCGACATGAGGGGTTTCCTTCCAAATCAAAACGTATCGGGTAGGGTTTCGTAGGGGAAGCGAGCGCGGCACGCCCCTCTGGTGTGCGCGGCCTGTGGCTCCAGAAACCCTCAAAGGGAGCCAACCACACTGCACAACCAGAAGAAGGGGCGTGCCGCAAATCTAAACCAGCCTATTAGAGCTTGGTGCCCAGGTGCTTGTACGCCTTCACACCCTGTGAGTCAGGGTACGCGGTGACGGTCACCTGGTAGCCGACAGCCTCACCGTTCTTGTAGGTCACCTCGCCACGCTCGGTTACCTGACCGTCGGGGATGACGATACGCAGAACCTTCTTGCCGTCCAGAACGTCCAGCACGAACGTCTGGTGCGGGGACTGTGCGCCGGTCATTCGCACCAGCGACCCGTTCGCAGTGGTGTCCGCGTAGAACAGCTTGAGCACTTCCTCGTTCGTCTCGATGAGCGTGAACTGGAAAGTGACCTTGTGCGAGGTCTGGATGACACGCACCACGTCACCGTTCTGCCAGGCCTTGATTTCGCTGGTGTCAGAGTCGATGCTCTGAGTCACCCCGTCCTCGCTGATGTAGCCGAGGTCCTTCAGCTTCGCGTCCACCGCGGCGGTCGCGTTAGCAGGGGTTGCGGTGCCGATGGCACCAACATAAACGCCGCCGGTAACAGCGACACGCACATTATCAGCAACAAGCGCCATAACATGCTCCTTCCCGCCCCACAACAGGGGCTATAACAGGTCAATTTGCGTGTTCCGGTACGTCACCGTGAAGTTCATCCGGAATCGCGGAATCTTATCGTCAGGGTCTGGCATCCACACCACACCCCCCACAGGCTCCACACCGTAGACCAGCACGGGCTTTCCAACGCTCACGAGGATCTCCTGGTTCACGATGCTACGCAGCGCGCCACGCAACATCTCCGCCGCGTTGTATGCATCCTGCGCGGTGGAACCCCACACGTCGGCGATGAATGCTCGTTGCCCATGTGCTGGGGACCCCTCGGCACCACCCGAAGGGGTGAATACCGCGAACACGCCGTCCGGGCGCGGGTTCGGTGGCTCCGCTACATACACCGGGGAACCCCACAAGCTTTTTGCCTCCTTGCGGAGCGCTGCGAACACATCCGGAGCATACAAACGGCCAGAACCAACCTGCGGTGTCATCGGTTCCACCCGCCCACGGCCTTGGACAGGGCACCGTGCTTAGCTTCCGCCCGGACACCAGCGGCACCGGTCGGGTAGACACGCGCCACCGCTGTTTTCGCGCCAGCTTTCGCTGAGGACGCGAACCCGGATCCGGCACGAGCCTGAACCTTCGCCGCCTCCGTGTTCAGGGCGGCAAGCATCTCCGGGCTGGTGCGCAGCCCATAGAACCCCGCCAGTGTCAGTTTCACCTTCGTCTTGCCCATACTCGTCTGTCATCCTTCCAGTCGTTTGAGATTGATACGGTAACCCGCGTCGAATCCGAAGGGGCCGTGCGTGTAGTCTTCTGGCCAGCCGACGCACTCGTACAGCACCCCGTCCACGGTTACCCTGTCGCGGGGGCGGGTGAACCCGGTTGGAGCGTACAGGTCAAGATCACGGTGAACCCCGGTCGCGGTATCCCGAATCTCAGAATCTGCGCCCGGTGAAGCCCACCCAAACACCTCGACCTGCACCGCGGCACTCCAGCCCCGAGTAGGGGAACCCCAACCGTCAGGTGTTTCTTCAGTCCAGGCCGAGTGTGAAACCGTGAACCGGGGTTTGAGCCACCCCATGCCCTTCACCTCCCATCCCGCAACCGGAGGCAGGGAATAGGTCAATGGTGGTGGCGCGTTGCGACCCGACCCCAAGCAGCTTCTTCTCAGCCCGTGATAGGTACAAATCCCCGTTCGGGTTTGCGAAGCTAACCTGTTGGTTAAAAGGGCCTGCCGTCTGCGTCAAAGATGACGCACCCTCCACAAATGCCCCTGCAGCCATGGCGCGCTTGACCATCCGGCACGCCACAATCGTGATAGCCTCTGCCGGCAGGTTGAACCAGCCGGGCGCTGCCGCACGGATGAGTACGCCCGCATCCTCAAGAAGGACACGAGCATGCTCTTCAGAGCCCGGCGGCATATCCGGCCAACGCGCCCGCAACGCCTCCACGGTGACCTCGGGAAAATCATCCATCATCACAGGCCACGCACCTCCAGCCCAGGTTAGAGGGTGTACTTCACGAAGTGAGCGTTGGACTCGATAAGCCAACCGAACTCGGCCTCGGCGCGAATCGCGACCAGGTTGTTCTCCCACAGAGAGACCAGCTGGTTGCCAATCGTCACGGTGGACTCGGTGGACACATCGAAGTTGATGCCACCCACAGTGCCCCACAGCGCCTTCGAGAAGTCACCACCGATACCGACCACCGAACCGGCAGCGGTACCGTTCGCCACGGTATCAGCGAACGAAGCGGGACGACCCAGCACGGTACCGGAACGCACAGCAGCGGTTGCCACGGTCGGCTCAGGCACGAACAGCGGGCGGCCATTAGCATCCACCGAGGCGTTAAACAGCGGCTCAGCAACGTCATCGAACACGAAGCCGTTGAGCTTCTTCTTGTCCTTCACCAGCAGATCCAGACCCGAGTTCAGGTCAGCAAAGATACCGCCCTTGTTCGCAGGAGAAGTACCGAGCTTCACAGCCTTGCTGGTGGAGGCGAGGTTAGTACCAACACCGAACGGGTTCGAGGTGCCGTGAATAACGGCATCGTCGAACGCGCGAGCAAACGACTCAGCGATCTCCTGACGAAGGACTTCCATGTAGTTACCGGGGTTCGCACGGACGACCTCGGCGGAGACCACCGCGATGGCGGCAATCTTCTTCGGGGTCATGGTCTTCATGGTCAGCCCCGCCTGGGTGGTGGGCTTCTTAGCGCCTTCTTCCACCCAGGAGGCGGTGGGCTTCTCAGTCAGGACGGGGATAGCCTCACCAGAGACAGAGAGAGGCACCTGACGTGCCAGAGACTGCACCACAGAGGCCTTCTGAACCTCTGCGAAGTATGCCTGCGCAATCTCGGGGCGGATAAACCCGGCGAGGTTGCTGGTCTTAGTTGCGGCGGTAATAGCCATAACGGTTTTTCCTTTCCTAGAAGAGGATTAGCTAGATGCCGAGGACGCCCTTGAGCTTGTCCAGTAGCGGGTCGCCATTGAGCGCAAGCCCCGCACCTTCACCCTCGGTCTTGATGACGGTGCGGTTACCCGCCGCACCACCGGTAGCACCGCCGTGGAGCAGCTCAGACAAGAGCGCCGCGTGTTCGGTTAGCTCCTTCTGCGTCTCCCCGCGCAGGGCGGAAGCGGGAACACCGTACTCGGTGGCGGCGGCTTCACGCCATCCGCGCACCTTCTCCGCGTGCTCGAGCTCGGCTAGACGCCCTTCTGCCTGCTCGGCGCGAGTGGTCAGCTCGTCCACGGTGGCTGCCTTCTCGCGCAAGGCGGCGTAGTCGGCAAACTTTGCACGTTCACGCTTGAGTCGCTCGGCGATAATGGTGTCAAGCTGGCGCTGTGAGGTGATGGTGCGGAACGCGGGTTCCTCCATGTGCTCGTGCTGCGCCGCCGCGACATCCGCGGGGGTTACCTGCGGCTGCTCGGAGGCTTCTGCCGTCTCAGCAGTGGTGTTCTCACTCATAGGGTTGCTCCTTGCTTCTTAAGCACCAACACCACCCGGTGCAGACGAAAACTCGTCTACACGGGTGGTGTTGTAAAAATATGTTCTATATTCGGTTATGCCGCCCAAAACCCCGGACGGAAAGGGAAAACTACGTTAGAAAGGCAAAAGCGCCAAATCGTATGGAGTGCCGGCATAAACATCCGGCAACTCACCATTAGCTACCTTCTCACGATACAATCTGGTTACTTCGCTATCTCTGAAGGGGAATTCCTTAGCTTCATACCTACGCTTAATCTCTGCTAAACCCCACTCATATTCGGCACCGGGGCGTGCCACCGGAGCATTAAAATAACGCCCCTTCAACTCAGCACGCATCCACCCCTCCGGAGTATTTGCATCAGATATGGGCTTCGTAAAATCGAACGGGGCACGCCAATACTCAGGGTCTTCACGATAATCGTAAGCTTTTTCTGCGGTCTCGTTACTCATGGGGAGCCTCCTGATAATATGCAAAAACCAGCGGGGAGCCGTCAGGCATACGCTCAACGTCTATTATGTCGAGCATACCACCTCGTAACAACAGAATTTCTCGTTGCCCCCGATATTTCTCTGTGTGTGTCCACACCGGCGCGAGCCCAGACCCCGCAGGAACGTACACGTGCATCTGAACTCGTCCACTACTAGTTTTTACCCCACTGGGTTTATCAGCAGCAGCGATATACGGTCTGTGCTCTATGAATGAGCCTCGAAGCGAGTATATTTCCTCAATCTTGCCCACCCCGAAAGTCTCTAATGGTGCCCATCGCGATACCGTAAACGACTCCAAAGCCACAGACCGGTCAATCGCGCTATCCAACTCGCGACGAAGCTTTTTCAGCTCACGAGTCCAGGGAATCTCACCCAGAATCGCCTTCTGCAGTCGCGCATAATATGGTGTCCCATCCGGCTGTTTACCTTCTGCCCAGCGCTGCAACGCTTGGGCATCTTGCTTGGTATGCTTTGCCGCCACACGTTCAGCAGCATCAGCTCCAAGAGGGATAGTCTCACCTTCCCATACCTGAGTCGCCGATTTACGGCCGTACACCTCGGGAAACATCACACCCATCCGCAACGCCACATCCCGATCAACAAAGCGTGTTCCAGGCTTCGACTCCGCACGCAACGCCGCGAGCGCCGCATCATACCGAGCCTTATACACGCCAGGATCGTAACCCTCCACCGGGTTCTTGCCTTCAAACCCGGGCACCACCTGGCAATCGCACTTGTAATGGAACCGCATAAACAGACCGGCGCTCTTAGGGCTAGTGTAGACGAACCCGCGCGAAGCGAGCATCTCACACCAGGTGCAGGTGGAACCCACCGGCACACGCCCGAAACGCTTCGCCACCGGATCAGCTACCGCAAGCTGCGTGACCTTCTCACGCCCGGCATGCTTGATGAACTGGTCGAGTCGCTCGGACAGCACCGCCAGTGCACGCTCCACATCCACGTTCGGCTCTTCTAGCCACTGTGAAGCCCACCAGACAGCAGAGCTCAGCTTCCTGTGCTCCACCAGCGGCACCTCAACAGAAGGCAACCCTGCGGCCTCCCCCACAGCGAGCTCCCGCAGATACCGGTACCATTCCTCCCCCGAAGCTTCAGCCTGCACACGGTATCCGTCCACCAGTGAGATGAACATGCGGCGTGCTTCTTCACGCACCAGCTCCCACGGTGCACCCTGCTCAACAAGCTCCCTGATGCGTGCCTCAAACAGATCTGTAGCTTCCGCCACGATACCGTTCAAACCTTCGGCGAGGTACCTAATATCCTGCATATCCATACCGGGGGTACCTCGCCATCATTCCGTTATTCTGTTACTTCAAACTCACCCAGCGGTTGCTTCGCGAGCTTCTCCTGCCGCTGAGCTTGCTCAGCATCCTTACGTTCCTTGTACTGCTTATAGAACCCAAGCGCTTGGACGCCTTCAGCGCGGCGCTTATCGTTCATGAGTCGCTCCGCCGTCGCCGCACTGTATCCGAGCTTCTCCAACACCACGCCGGATTCCGCGAGCCACGGCATGACCTGCACCTGCTTCAGCACAGCATCCGCCGCCGCCGCATCCGATACATGCACCGTCGGCGCGAAGTGCGCCTGCACCATTGTTGCCTCCTGGGCGGTTTCCCACCCATGCTGCAAAGCCACCGTCAGCACAGCAACCTGACGCAACGCAGATTGGAACCCCCTGATGCAGCGCTCCGCCGCCAGCCGCAACGGGTCGCGCTGCGACTGAATCGCCGAATCACTCGAAGGGTTATCAGAGGGAAAACCAAGCTCATCCAACGGGATAGACGACTCCGCCGCTAGCAACGCCGCCCACTGTCGCAATTGCTCAGTGTGCGGTTGCATCGACATCTGTGAGAACTGCTGAATCTGCGGCAACTCACCGTTCTCATCCCTGCTGATCGCGAGCATCTTCGACATGACTGCGTCCCACTTCGACGCTTCCAACGCCTCCGGGTCCGCACCCAAAATCGCGCGCTGTGGCGTCGAGAAAAACTCAGCCGCAACCTCGGAACGCACAATCGTACGCACAGCCGAATCCGTGAGCGACATGACCGCCCGCGTAATCCGCGAGCGCCCAAACGGGCGGCGCAGGTCAGCCCCCACCACCAGAGCAACCATCAAAGGACGCCCCACTGGGTTCGGCAGCACAACAGCGGTAGCCTCAGTACGCTCACCAGCCGCAGGGAACCCGAGCACCACCGTCTTATCCGGCAGGTACACGGTTACTTCGCGCACCGTCACGTCCCCAAACTCGTCCGTATCCGTACGAGTCACAGACAACCCGGCGGCGAGCGAGCGCTTGCGCTGATCCCACAGTCCAGTAGCCCAGTGAGCGCTACGCGGCAGCCAAAGAACCTCCGGCTCGCCCGCCTCAGTATCGCCCTGAGTGACCGTGATGAACGCGCACGAATTAATCAGAGCGGAGGATGCCGCCTGGGCGAACACCTCCTGAAAATCGTTCTGCGCCACTAACTCATTCAAACCAAACGGGTCGGTATTGCTCTCATGAGTCGAGATGAACTTCTCAAATCGGATACGGTCAGCAAGCACATCCACGGTCTTGGCAGGCCATCCGAGCACCGAATCGATATTCCGCAGCTGCGGAGGAATCGAGATACCCAGATCTTTGAGCCCTACACGCTGGTCGTAATAGTTCTGTCGCACCCGGTTCCTGGCGCGCTTGGCCTGTAGCTGGTCTCGCATGAGCCGTAGCTGCGCCAACTCGGTGGGCGTAAAAATATCCCCACCATCGGTGGGGATAGGGAAGAAGTCACTCATACGCTAATCCTTTGTTTCCGTGCGGGGTTGCGTTTGGTTACGCGGGCGCCCCAGTAAGCCAGCGTGGCAGCTTCAAACATCGTGACGCTACCGCCTTCTGCAGCCTGCCAGCCGAAGCCGCCACGGTTGCCAATCTTTCGGCGGGTACAGGAGAGCACCTGCTGGGTTAGCTCAGGCTGGTTGCTGTGAGCGAGGTCCTTGCCGATGATTGCCTGCTCTACCGTTGCGTGAGCAACAATGACCTGGTCCAGTGATGGCTGCCAGATGAGCGTCTTGGATTTCACGCCTGCTTCACGGAGCGCGTTCGTAAGGTAGCCGATACCCGCCTTGCCGTCGATAACAATCTGGGCGGCGCGGGAGGCATGCGCGGCGAGGAAGTCTACGAGCCAGCCGGTGCCATTGGACAGAGGTTCAGATCGCAGGCCCTCGATGAAGATTGGGCCGCCAGTATCCGGGCGGCGTGCCACAGCGAGCGCGACTTCCATACCGTCAGGAGAGAATCGCACACCGAACACGGTGCGGCCCTCCTTGGGGGCTTCGCCCTCACAGGCGTGCCAAGCTTCAGGGGTGAAGGCTGACTGGGTTGCTGTGGATTCGTCCCAGATGCCGAGTGCCTCACGCCTGAATGAATCGGGAGTGAGGTTCTTTCGCATGCGCTCAATTGCGACAGCGCTGACTCGGGTCGGGTATGAGGGGTTTGCCTTAGCCCATTGCTTCTTATCGTCGGCGCGGGCTCCGGGGTCGGCTGCGCACTCGATATAGAGCTTGTCGCGGTCCCCCGCGAGTGACTCGGCGCGGTGACGGGTGAACACCTCGCTCGGGTCTGTCGGCTTCGGAGGGGTGCCCATCATCAGCACCAATCCGTTCGGTGCGGCGTTGGTCGCAGGGAGCATGTCGTCAAGCGCTTTCTCGGTGAGAATCTGCGCCTCATCAAGCACAATAACGTCCACTTTTGCGAAGCCACGACCAAAGCCAGATTCGCGCGCACCGAAGAGAATTCGTGAGCCATTCGCGAACTCTACGGCCTCCTGACCGGCACCGCGGCGGACATGGGAGATGAACGGGGCAACCGCCGGGCGAGCCGCAATGCCCTGCATGGACTGGAACGTCTCGTTGTGGGTGCGAGCGCGGTGCGCCGACCAGAGGACGAGCGTGTTCGGAGAAGCGATGCAGGCGGCGAAGATGAAGCCAGCAATCATGTGGGTCTTACCGACCTGTCGAGGTAGACTCAGCGCGGCGCCACCCACGCCGGCGGCGTAGAACCCGTCCTTGCGCTTGGCGAAGATGAGCTTGCCAATATCAATCTGCCAGGGGTCGAGCGGGTAGCTCATCTTCATGAGCTGCCGAGCAATGGACGGCCAACCGGTCGCCACAATTCCAGTAGGTATCTTGAGCTGTGCGGCGACCTCAGAGAGTGGACGGGTCGAAGGGGGCATCTTCTTCATGATGGTGCTCTCCTTCAATCTCTGCCCCGTACTGCTGCTCCAGCTGCTCCAGTTCCTCGATGTCCTTATCGAGGTCCTGGAATCGGCGTGCGAGCGCGGCGAGGTCACGAGCTAACGTGTTGGGGTTGTCGATGTGCGCGGCAAGCTTGCTGCGCAGAGCACGGAGCCTGTCAAGGCGCGTGCCGGTTGCGGTGGCATGAGAAAGGGAGCCTTCCTCTTGGGTGGCTCCCTCAAAATCGATAGGTTCGAGCTGCTTAGGCTTGCCTTTGCTCAAGGTATCACTCCTTGTCGAACCCGTATTATGTGGAAATTTGCTGTGGATATATCGCTATCGCCGGAGGGCGCGAACTCACCCTCCGGGGGAGGGGGTACCCCCCTGGTCCTGTTTGCTTCAGGTGGTTTGCCCCGGTTGATGATGTCCCCCTTATAGCGGTGAGAGGTCACCGGCTGGGGTGCGTGGTTGGGGCTAAAGGATCAGCGTTGTTTTCGGTCGAATCGGTTCAGCGATTCTGATTGTCTTGCGAGCTTGAGAGCGTTTGCCTCCGAGCTTTCCACCGAGTCTCTGGTTGCATTGGCGGCAGATGACTCGGGTATTCTCTACAACATCTTTGCCACCTTCAGCGTGAGCTGTCACGTGGTCAAGCTCAGGGCTATTCGGTTGCTTGCTCCGGTGCCAGTCATAGGCAACGAAACAAATAGGACAGCGCATGTCGCCGCGTTCAAAAGCTGCGGCGAGTTCCTGTTTCCGGAGGTTCTTCCAGCGAGCGGTACCGGTACGACTGGTTGCCATTACGCTTCCTCCTTCTTCCACTCTTCAGTTGTAGCTTGCGGGCTGGTACCTGGTGGGGGAGGCTATTGCCTTCCCTCCTCCCCCACCAGAGGAAGAATCCGACACGACTGAACATGTCTCCCGCATCATTACCACCCCCCCTGCTAGGCAGAGGACACACCAGTGGTAAGCGAGACAGTCTAGCGTCATCATCCCCCCTTGTGCAACCACCCCCGTTACACACCAGAGGACAGCCTAACCAGCGTCTCCTCCTCCTCATCGGCAGACAGCAGATTCCAGAGGAAAGCGCGCGGCCAAATCGCAGAGCAAGCAGAGCACTCGACGCGCTGAACCTGCTCCCCCTCAACGTCCCAGACAGCAACCAGACACGGCTTCTGTACCGTCGCCCCGAATTCATCTCGACAGATTCGGAGCTTCTGGTGACAGACAGGGCACACGCGGTCTATCGGTGTACGGCGAACGGGTTGCAGGTACTCCTGAATCTTTGACTGCCACTCGCTCCACTCCTCGCCAATCCAAACCAGAACAGGAAGACTAGCATGAGCGATATGAGGCATGACGGCACGCATAGTGTCAGCTGGAGATTTCTCCGCCGGCACCCCAACAGCTGCCGCAGTCTCCGCAGCAGAACGACCCACCGCAGTCCACAAATCCAACGCCGCAACATCCAGAGGCGAGCGCGAGCCAGAGGACGATGGACCCTTCCCGTGCTCCGCACCCTGCTCAGTGACAGCCTGCCGAAGCTGATCTAGCAACGCCATTTCCAAGGGAGCATCTTCGAGAGCCTCAGCAGATGCCCCTATGTCCTCAGCTCGAACATGGGCAAAGGCCAAGACATTCAGGATGGCTCGCACCCGGCGGCGCATCTCAGTGGTATCTTGCTCAGTCATTGACTCAGCTCCTTCACGATTGCGGTCCACATGTCAGGTCTCCACACTCCAGCGTCCTGGCCAGCCGAAGCGAGCGCGTCGAGCCACTGGATTTGTGCTGCGGAGACTCGCCCCTTCATGGTCTTCAATTCTCTGAAGATGGTTCGCCGCTTGATGGGGTGGACGAGTACCAGGTCAGGAAAGCCAGCCGGCGACCGGCGGGAGTCATGGGTGTGGTAGTGCATCCAGCCCAGGCGGGTTGCCAGGGTGATGATTGCTGATTGGAATTGAGCTTCAGTTACGTTTCGAGCGGTAAGCATCAAATAGTCTTGTGCTTTCACGCTTCTACCTCCTGCTGGTTCGGCGGGTTCGAGCTCGGCGATGACGAGAGCGTTTAGGTTCAGAGATGGTCAGGTTTTTAACGGCTTCCCCGTCCCGACCCGACCCGGCATATCCGAATCCGTCACCCTCCTGATTTGAATCGGATCCAGATTCCTCCCAATCGTGGGAGGGCTCGTGAGATGAGGATTTGGGTACGACGAAATGGCCGTTGGAGTCTCCCCTGGTCTCCGGTGCACCGGAGACCAGG
>NZ_KV810426.1:136051-186628 GCF_001812775.1 Rothia sp. HMSC068F09 | reverse complement strand
GTGGGGTCCGCACTCTCAGAAGGTGCCGGAGTGGCTTCCTTGGTCGGCGCAGCACTCTCGGACGGGGTCGGCTGGGCATCAGAACTAGCGCGAGGGGATGCCTCAGCATCGGCCGTCGCGGAGGAAGTAGCTTCGGTGGTAGGCCACGCACTCACCGTAGCTAGGGTAGGAACTGCCGTCTGCGAATGTTCGTCAACGGCGGGGTCTAGGGTTTGGTCTGCAGCGTTTTCGGGGTGCACCGGTACCTGGGCGGCATCCTGTATATCCTGCGCAAACGAGGCTACAAAGGGGCTTCCGGAAGCAACCAGTGCTGTCGCCAGACTCGCAGAGACCACCTTACGGTTTCGTTTTCCCAAAAGGTTGTCCTTGACTTTCTGATATTTCGTGAGTGAATAGGTATCCCATCAGCGAGCGACGGAACACCATCAGTTATTCTACCGAATTAGCGGATTCTTTCCCGTCTATCTTATCGCTTTTGGGTATGCTTTCGGGGCTTGTCAGGAATTTTTACGACCGCCTATTCGGGTTTATTACCCTTTGCGGGCATTACATTCACTTGTGCGAAAATTTGCATTGCCCCTAATCGGTATGCACTTTTACTCAATAAATCGCAAAGACATCCTAAAAGTATAACCGTCAAGTGATTTTTCACACTAGAGAAATTAGAATGTCTCTCATATATTCTAGAGAATCCCCCTACGGCTCGGCCGGTGGGGGGCAATGGCTCCGAGAGAGCGCACACAAGCCGGGGCACCGTACGGAAGACAGAATACGGCGCCCCGGCTAATGCAGAAACTAGCGCAGGCCCAGGGGGCGTTCCATCGCCAGGGTCAGCAGCTCGCTAATCAGGTCGGTGTAGGAAATACCGGTGTTCTCCCACATGGTCTTGTACATCGAAATCGGGGTGAAGCCGGGCATGGTGTTCACCTCGTTGATGACCAGGCGGCCGTCCTCGGTGTAGAAGAAGTCCGCACGAGACAGGCCCTCGCCGTCCAGTGCCAGGAATGCCTTCACAGCCAGCTCGCGCAGGCGCTCCTGCACATCCTGCGGCAGGTTCGCCGGGCACACGGTCACAGCGGAAGACTCAGAAACGTACTTCGCCTCGAAATCGTAGAAACCGTGATCCTGATCCACAACCTCAATTTCGCCGGGGTAGGATGCGCGCGGCATCTCGCCGTGGTGACCGTCCAGCACGGCGCACTCGATTTCGCGGCCCACGATGCCGGCCTCGATGATGATCTTCGGGTCGTGGCGGCGTGCCTCTTCAATCGCGGGCACGAGCTCCTCCACCGAATCCACCTTGGTAATGCCGAAGGAGGAACCGGCGCGGGTCGGCTTGACGAACAGGGGGAAGCCCAACTTCAGCACGCGCTCCAGAATCTGCTCACGATCCTCGTGCTCCCACTGGCGGTTGGTGACGACCTCGTAGGGGCCGACCTCCAGGCCGGCGGACTCGAAGGCAACCTTCATGAAGTGCTTATCCATGCCCACGGCCGAGGCGGTCACGCCGCAACCCACGTAGTGCAGGTCGGCCATTTCCAGCAGACCCTGCACGGTGCCGTCCTCGCCAAAGGGGCCGTGCAGCAGCGGGAAGACGACGTCCACCGGCGCGGTGCGGGTCACGTTACCGTCCTCGTCAATCAGGGCCAGACGGGAATCGCCTGCACCCATCGGCAGGAACACCTGCTGGGTGCCCGCAGGGAACTCCGCGGTACCGCGGGTGCCAGCGGTCAGCTCGGCGAGCTGCTGCTCGTCGGTCAGGTACCAGCGGCCGTCACGGGTGATGCCGATAGTGATGACGTCGTAGGCGGTGCGGTCAATAGCGCCCAGCACGCCGGCGGCGGTGATGAGCGAAATGGGGTGCTCAGAGGAGCGGCCACCGCACAGCAGGGCGACGGTCTTCTTCTCGGTCATGTGTTTCTCCTAGTCGGTGTTCCCCTTACCGCGGGCGGAAGGGCAGAACGGTGAGCGTCGGTTGGAACGTCACGGGTTTGAGCATCAAACGCGCGAATACCGCCGCGACTCACCCGGCCATCGTACGTTCGGGGTTCGCAACGGTATCCGTCGTTGGATGCAAATCTTTTTCTAGTATGTCCGCGCGGAGGGCCCGCGCGCAAGGGGCCAACGGCCAGGCCAGCCTCGGGGCCCGGATCGCAACGCGACCCGCACCTCTGTCGGCCCCTAGTGCCCCTCGTGCTTGAGGCGGCGGCCCAGCAGCTTCGGGGCGAGGTCCTCGATGCTGATACGGCCCGAAAGCACCGCCACCACGGCCTCCACGATGGGCATTTCCACGCCGTGGCGGCGAGCCAGCTCGGCCACCACGGGAGCCGACTTAATCGACTCGGCCGTCTGGCTCATGTGCTCGTGCAGGCGGTCGGGCGCAATACCCTCGGCCAGCAGGCGGCCGGCCGTGTGGTTACGGGACAGCGGCGAGGAGCAGGTGGCGATCAGGTCGCCCATGCCGGCCAGTCCGCTCATGGTCGAGGCCTCGCCACCCAGCGCCACCGCCAGGCGGGTAATCTCCGCCAGGCCGCGCGTCATGATGGAGGCCTTCGAATTATCGCCGTAGTTGCGACCCTCGCAGATACCCACGCAGAGGGCAATCACGTTCTTGACCAGGCCGCCGATTTCGGTGCCGACCACGTCCGTGTTGGTGTAGGGGCGGAAGTAGCCGCAGGCAATGGCGCGGGCCACGGCCTCGGCCACGGGCAGGGTGCGGGCCGCCACGACGGATGCCGTGGGCTCCTCCCCCATAATCTCGGTCGCCAGGTTCGGTCCCGAGAGAACGCACACGCGGTGCGGAATGTGGCCGATCGCGCGCACATCCGCGCCGCGCATCGCGAGGGCTTCCTCCAGCTCCTCGGTAATGACCTGCGACATGCGCAGGCCCGTGCCGGTTTCCAGGCCCTTGGCAAGGGAGACCAGCAGCGCATCCGATTCGATGAAGCGGGCGTAGTTCTGCAGCTGCGAGCGCAAAACCTGTGCCGGCAGGGCCAGGACCACCAGGTCTGCCCCGGTCAGCGCCGAGGGCGCGTCCGCGGTGAAGTGCAGGTTGTCGGGGAGCTTAATGCCCGGGAAGTAGCGGGAGTTCTCTCGGGTGCGTTCGCACTCGGCCATGGCCTGCTCGTCGCGACCGATGAGGGTCACGCGGGTGTCGTCGCCGCGCTCGCGAGCGGCGTCCGCCGCGATCTTGGCGAAGGCTGTGCCCCAGCTACCCGCGCCGAGAATCGCAATGGATTCCACGGTGGGTGAGAGGGTGAACTCGGGGCTCGGTGCCGGGGTTCGTCCAAAGAAGCTCATGGGAATCTGTCTCTCTCGCGCTTCCCCGCTGATGCGGGGTGCGGGCATTGGTGTGGCTGGTAAGGGGAGGGTGCGAGCCGGGATCGCGCGGGCGGCCGGGGCGAAGGTCTACTTCGCGTCCGGTTCGCCGAGGGCGCCGCCGACCGGACCCGAGGGGGTGCCGGGGGCTTCGCGGCGCTTGGTGCGCGGGTTCCAGCGTCCCTCGGGGGCCCTCTCTCCGCGGATTTCCTCAAGTTCGGCGGTGATGGCGTCCAGCATCGCGTCGGTGACCACGCCCAGCTCGGTGCGGGTGTGCTTCGCCTCCGGGCTTGGGTCGGCCACGAGGGAAGCGATGTCGAGGGCCGGTCCGACCTTTACTCGCACGGTCTTGCGGGGGAAGAGCGAAATCTTGCGCTTTTCCTTCACACGGCCGTCCTCGCCGGGCTCATCCACGTAACCGAGAATCTGCTCGTCACCCCAGTGCGCCACCGGGTAGACGGGCGCGCCGGTGGACAGGGCCAGACGAGCCGCGCCGGTGCGGGCCTGCATGGGCCACAGCTGCGGGTCGTGGGTGGTGGTGCCCTCGGGGAAAATCACGACGGCGCCGCCGGCCTCCACGACCTTGCGAGCGGTAATCAGTGACTTGCGGGCATCCACCGAGCCGCGCACCACGGGGATGTGCGCGAGCTTGCGCATGATGTAGCCGAGCACGGGAGCACGGAAGAGCGAGTCCTTCGCCAAGAAGCGCGGCAGGGCTCCGTCGACGAACGCGGGGAAAGCCACGGTGACCGGGTCGAGCTCGGTCGTGTGGTTGGCAACGATGATGTACCCGCCATTCTTCGGCAGGTTCTCGCGGCCGGTAATTTCGACGCGCGCGATGAGCTTGTACACCCCGCGCGCTGCGTTACCGAGCACCTTGTAGAGCGCATCGCCGTAGGCGGTGGGTTCAATTTCCGGCAGTGCCTTCTTTCCCTGCTGCCCGCTCATTAGCCCTGAACCTCAACTTCCTCGGGCTCCACCACGACGATGGCGGCGTCCGGCTTGGGGGCCTTGGAAGCCTTGCGCTTAAGCACCTCAAAGTTTGCGCCCAGGTTCTTGAGCTTCTGCTCAAAGTTCTCGTAGCCGCGGGCAATCAGCTCAACACCGCTCACGTGGGAGGTACCCTTGGCGGTCAGCGCCGCGATGATGTGGGAGAAGCCGCCGCGCAGGTCGGGAACCTCGATGTCGGCACCGGTCAGCGGGGTGGGGCCGGAGATGATGGCGGAGTGGCCGTAGCCCTTACCCTCGAAGCGGCAGGGTGCGCCGCCCACGCAATCGCGCATCACCACAATGTCGGCGCCCATCTGCTTGAGGGCGTTGGTAAAGCCGAAGCGCTCCTCGTACACGGTCTCGTGCACGATGGAGGCACCCTTGGCCTGGGTCAGCGCCACGACGAGCGGCTGCTGCCAGTCGGTCATGAAGCCGGGGTGCACGTTGGTTTCAAAGACGATGGGCTTGAGCTCTGCGCCGGGGGTACGGCGGGCGGGGTGGGTGAAGCGGATGCCCTCGTTGGTCACCTCGTACAGGCCGCCCATCTTGCGGAACTGGTTCAGGAACGCGGTCATGTCCTTCTGAGCCGCGCCGCGCACGAAGATGTCGCCGCCGGTGGCCAGGGCCGCGGAGGCCCAGGAAGCGGACTCGTTGCGGTCGGGCAGGGAGGTGTGGTCGTAGCCGGTCAGCTCGTCCACGCCCTCGATGACGATGGTGCGGTCCTCGTTGATGAAGATGATGGCGCCCATCTTCTGCAGCACGGCGATGAGGTCAATAATCTCGGGCTCAATCGCGGCGTTGCGCAGAACGGTCTTGCCCTTGGCGCGCACGCCGGTGAGCAGAACCTGCTCGGTAGCGCCCACGGAGGGGTAGTTCAGCACGATCTCGGCGCCCTTCAGGCCCTCTTCGGGCACGATCAGGGTGGTGCCGGTCTCGTCGTCCTTCTCGACGACGGCGCCGAACTTACGCAGCGCGGCCATGTGGTAGTCGATGGGGCGGTCACCGATCTTGCAGCCGCCCAGGTTGGGGATGCGCGCGGTGCCCAGGGTATGCAGCAGCGGGCCCACCATCAGAATCGGAATACGCGAGTTACCACCGAAGAGCTGAATCTCCTCCGCGTTCTTGGCCGCGGTGGTCGCGTCCTGGGCGGGGTTGAGGGTGAGAACACCGGACTCGGGATCGTAGTCAACCTTCGCACCGTGCAGTTCGACCAGGGTGGTAACGATCTCCACGTCGCTCAGGTCGGGGACGTTGCGCAGGGTCGAGGGGGTCGAACCGTGTAGTGCTGCGACCATCGCCTTGGGCACCAGGTTCTTGGCGCCGCGTACGTGAACCTCACCGACGAGCGGGGTGCCACCTTCGATGCGAAGCTTGCTGATGTTCTCAGTCATTAAAAATCCTTTGGAGCGTCGGTCGGTGCGACCCGAACCGGAAAACCGTGTGTAACTGCGCCAGCGTTGTGTACGTGCCGTGCCTTCGAGCGCGAAGGTGAAACGGGCGCATATATTCATCATTATTCTAAGCCCCAGTGTAAAGGTGCTCCAAACAAGGAAGGACGTTCCCCCGTAGTGGGCCCACTATGCGGAGGGTGCACCTCTAGTACGCGACGCTACGCTAACCTCGCTCCCCCGCCCCGCCAGACAGATTGTGGTGCTTGGCGGCGCGGATACCACCTCGCGGGTTTGACGCTTGACGTTTCTGAGGCGCATGGATGCGGTCAAGGCCTCGCCCCGAAAAATACTTGAGAAACGCGTAAAAAAATAATTTAACATACCTGAAAATTCATTACACCGCAAATAAATACGGGATTGGGGCTAAATATATCGTCGAAAACCCTGAGCGTAACCCAGAACTTGAACCTTACTCGCGTTTCGCCCCTACAATAACGTGCGCAGCTGCACCTGCGCGCTACACACCGAAAGAACCCAATGAACTACCATCACAAATCACACACCACCGTGCATCACGCCGACTCCCGAACCACCGGCACCCGAGCCGTAGCATCGCCGAAGATGTCGCGCCGCAACCTCGTTCGGGGAGCCGCCTGGAGCACCCCCGTCATCCTTGCAAGCTCCGCCATCCCGGCGTGGGCAGCTAGCGTCGAGGCCTGCACCCCCGCCCTCTCCCTCAAGCCCGCGGCCACCGGCTACGACGACGTGAAGGGGGCCTACAGCGAATGGATCGTTCCGCAGGGCACCGGCCGCGTGCGTTTCGATCTGATCGGCGGCGCAGGCGGAGCCACCTCCTCCTTTACCCCCTCGTACCTTGCCCAAGAGACTGACTCCTACCTCATCGGTGGAGGCGCGGGTGCCCAGCTCAGCGGCATCCTGAAGGTCTCGGAGGGCGATATCCTGCGCGTCTGGGCCGGCAACGGCGGCGTCGGTGCCGCATCCGGCACCCGCCCCGCACTCGGCGGCGGCGGTTACGCGGCGGGCGGCGACTCCACCGGCTCCAGCACGCAGATCGGCCAGGCCCAGACCCCCGAGAGCACCTCCGGCATCGTCTACGGAGCCTCCGGCGGCGGCTCCTCCGCTATCGAGCTGGTCCGCAACGGCACCGTCACCGTGGTAGCCGTGGCTGGCGCTGGCGGAGGCGGCGCGCAGTTCGCGACCCTCGCAAGCCACTTCGCGGTCTTTTCAGAAGCCCCCGATGACCAGCTCAACCCGGCCATGCGCATTGCCGCGGATGGTGCCGGTACCGCTATCGGCGGCGGCAACGCCGGGGCCGACGCGAGCCAGGATAACGACGGCCAGGGCGGCATGCTCATGGCGAGACCCTACCAGATTCTCCACCCCGTCACCACCTGGGACGAAGACATGGACCTGCGCATCAGCGTCACCGGAGGCACCCCGGGCCGCGCGGGCGTACCCGGCACGACCGGAGAGGCACTCATCGGCGTACTCGGCGCCGATCGCCAGCTGACGCTCAAGGACATGAAGACCCCCTGGTTTGAGAACGTCGAGTTCCCGCCCTACTACAGCTACGACGGCGACTCCGTGGTCACCGGCGTCAAGGGCACCGGAGGCTCCGAGGCTACCTCCGGGTACAAGGGTCGAGGCGGCTCTGGTGCCCTCATCGCCCACGATCAGGATAGGTTCAGCCTGACCAGCATCGCCTCGGGTGGCGGCGCTGGATACGGCGGCGGCGGTGCGGCCCTGAACATCTGGACGGCCGCCACCTACTTTGATGACGTCTTCGGCCGCCAGGTGCAGTTCAACGAGGGAGGCAGCATCACCTCCGTCACCGCGATGAGCAGCGGCGGCGGTGCGGGCGGCAGCTACATCAACCACGAGCTGGTGAGCGACTTCAGCCTGTCCACCGCAAAGAACGCGAACTCGCAGGTGGGCGTGCGCTCCCCCGGCTCGGTGCAGCTGTACAACTGCTCGGAGAACGCATCCCTCGCTTCCCCCATCACGGGAGAGGCCGCCTAACGCTATTCCGCGGTATTCCACGCGCATGACAAAAGCTCGGGGCGGTCACCTTTTCGGTGACCGCCCCGAGCTTTTAGCTATTCGGTACTCTCGCGGCAGCGAGGTGAAGGCGTTTAGAGCTCCTGAGTGCGCGGCATCCAGGAGGGGCGCTTCGCCTCGTACGCCTCGATGGCGTCAATGTTCTGCAGGGTCAGGCCGATGTCGTCCAGGCCCTCCATGAGGCGCCAGCGCACGTAGTCGTCAATCTCGAAGGGAACGACCAGCGCACCCACGGTCACGGTCTTCGACTCCAGGTCAACCGTGATTTCGGTGCCGGGCTCGTGCTCCAGGGCCTTCCAAATCAGCTCGATGTCATCCTGGGCGACCTGGGCGGTCACCAGGCCCTGCTTGCCCGAGTTACCGCGGAAAATATCGGCAAAGCGAGCGGAGATAACGACCTTGAAACCGTAGTCGCGCAGCGCCCACACGGCGTGCTCACGCGAGGAACCGGTGCCGAAGTCGGGGCCGGCCACCAGAACGCTACCGTGCTTGTAGGGCTCCTGGTTCAGGATGAACTCGGGGTCCTTGCGCCAGTTGGCGAAGAGCGCGTCGTCGAAGCCGGTCTTGGTCACGCGCTTGAGGTAGACCGCGGGGATAATCTGGTCGGTATCAACATTCGAAGAACGCAGCGGTACGCCGATACCGGTGTGCTTAATAATGGGTTCCATAATGGCTCTCCTTTATAGCGTCGGTGGCGTATTACGCCAGAACGTCGGACGGTGCGGACAGGGTACCGCGCACGGCGGTTGCGGCGGCAACCACCGGGGAGACCAGGTGGGTGCGGCCGCCCTTGCCCTGGCGTCCTTCAAAGTTACGGTTCGAGGTGGAGGCGCAGCGCTCGCCGGGTGCCAGCTGGTCGGGGTTCATGCCCAGGCACATGGAGCAGCCAGCGAATCGCCAATCGGCACCGAAGTCCTTGAAGACCTTGTCCAGGCCCTCTTCTTCGGCCTGTGCGCGCACCTTCTGGGAGCCGGGCACGACCATCATGCGCACGTTCTCGGCGATGGTGCGGCCGCGCACGATGTCGGCCGCGGCGCGCAGGTCCTCGATGCGGGAGTTAGTGCAGGAGCCCAGGAAGACGACGTCCACGGGGATTTCCTTCATGGGGGTACCCGCCTCCAGGCCCATGTACTCGAGGGCGCGGGTTGCGGCAACCTTGTCGTTCTCGTCCTCAAAGTCGTCGGGGGACGGCACGGACTGGCTCAGCGGCACGCCCTGGCCGGGGTTGGTGCCCCAGGTAACAAAGGGCTCGAGCTCGTCGGCGTTGATGAAGATTTCCTTGTCGAAGACGGCACCCTCGTCGGTGGGCAGGGTCTTCCAGTACTCCACGGCCTTGTCCCACTCTTCACCCTTGGGGGCGTGCGGGCGGCCCTTGATGTACTCGAAGGTGGTCTCGTCGGGGGCGACCATACCGGCGCGTGCACCCGCCTCGATGGACATGTTGCACATGGTCATGCGGCCCTCCATGGAGAGGGAGCGGATGGCGGAACCGCGGTACTCGAGCACGTAGCCCTGGCCGCCGCCGGTGCCGATCTGCGCGATGACGGCGAGGATGATGTCCTTAGCGGTCACGCCGGGCTTAAGGGTGCCCTCAACGTTGATGGCCATGGTCTTGAAGCGTGCCAGGGGCAGGGTCTGGGTGGCCATGACGTGCTCCACCTCGGAGGTGCCGATACCGAAGGCCAGCGCACCGAACGCGCCGTGGGTGGAGGTATGGGAGTCACCGCAGACGATGGTCATGCCGGGCATGGTCAGGCCGAGCTGCGGGCCGACCACGTGCACGATGCCCTGTTCCTTGTCGCCCAGGGAGTGGATGCGCACGCCAAATTCCTTGGCGTTGCGGCGCAGGGTCTCAATCTGGGTGCGGCTGGTTAGGTCGGCGATGGTGCCGAAGATGTTGTCGGTGGGGGTGTTGTGATCCTCGGTGGCGATGGTCAGGTCGAGACGGCGCAGGGGGCGGTTCTCGATGCGCAGGCCCTCGAAGGCCTGGGGCGAGGTCACCTCGTGCAGAAGCTGCAGGTCGATGTAGAGCAGGTCGGGCTTGCCGTTTTCGCCGGGGACGACAACGTGGGCGTCCCAGACCTTCTCGGCGAGGGTGCGCGGACGAGCGTCCGCGGGGTGTGCGTTCTGTTCGCTAGTCATAGTTTCTCCTGCTGTGATGCGTTGCTGCGGTGTGGGGCGCGACGACCGAGAGGCGGTTCGGGCTTTTGGGCTCGGACTTCCGGAACGGCAGGTGGGGAGCGGATTATGTACCCGCAACTACCGTCAAACCAGTATTTTCCTGCGGCGTGTCGCATAAATTTTCATGAGTTCTTAGCCCGTGAGACGGACCGAAACTCACTCCGAACACCCCGTGTTTTTGTGTGGGCTTCATCCGTGAACCTATCAAAAATTCACGAATTTTCCCGGTATCGAGCGGGGATTTTCGCATATTTTCGGCGATAAACCCACACAAACACTTATTATGAAACATTCATAATTTACACCGAAGGCGGTCCTTCAATCTTCGACTCTGCACACCTATGAGTCCACAAAGTCCGGGTTATCTTTCATATTCTGAGATAGAATGAAGGAATGACTCCTTCCGCATCACGTTTCAGCGCACACGGAATGCGTCACGTCAACGCATCCACACAACACAACGCACCGATCATCGACCCCGTCAAGCCGCCCGAGCATATGAACGCAGATGAGCAAGTGGTAGAGGTACACTCCCACGGTTCCTCCGGCGTGGGTGTGCTCGACAAGGCCACGCTCATCCTCGACTGCCTCGAGGCCGGCCCCGTCTCCCTGGGCGATCTCGTCAAGGCCACCGGCCTGGCACGCCCCACCGCACACCGCCTCGCCGTGGCCCTGGCCCACCACCGCCTCGTGGCCCGCGACGTGCAGGGCCGCTTCATGCTCGGCCCGCGCCTGACCGAGCTGGCCTCCGCCACGATCTCTGACGAGCTCACCACCGTGGCCAACCCGATTCTGCAGCAGCTCAGCATCGACGCCGACGAGTCCACCCAGCTGTACCGCCGTCAGGGCGATTGGCGCGTATGCGTCGCGACCGCTCCCCGCCCCTCCGGCATGCACGAGTCCATCCCCCTGGGCACCCAGCTGTCCATGCAGGCCGGCTCCGCCGCACAGGTGCTGCTGGCGTGGGAAGACCAGAACCGCATCGTCGAGGGCCTGCGTGACGCCCACTTCAGCGCCGCCATGCTCGCGGCCGTGCGCCGCATCGGCTGGGCACAGTCCGTGGGCGAGCGCGAACGCGGCACCGCCTCAGTTTCGGCCCCCGTGCGCGCGCCCGGCGGCAAGGTGATTGCGGCCGTGTCCATCTCGGGCCCGATCGACCGCATGACCCGTCAGCCCAACCGCAACTACCCCGAGCTGGTCTTCAAGGCCGCGCACGCCATCACCGAGGGCCTGCGCGAGCTTTCGGCCTCGCACGGACACGTTGACAGCGAGGCGGAAACCCCCGCCGACCCCAACGAGGTCGGCTAGTTTCAGCGGCGCCTCGCAGCAACAGCACCTCACAGACTAATAGTCCCTCCCCACCTTTTCCGGCGGGGAGGGACTATTTGTATTCGGGCTGGCGCGCGCCGGGGCTGGGCTCCGAGTCAGCCCCCCCTGGCATGGGCGCCGGCCTGAGAGGTCCCGACTATCCCGCTAGGGCCGAATCTCGAGCGCCGAACGGTAGGCCTGCAAGCGCTGAGCCTCCGCCCGCACGGGCTCGATGACGCAGGAGCGGACCGCCTCCTCGACCCCAGCGTTCAGGCGGACGCGCAGGCGGCGAGCGTAGCGTTGGGCACCCCAGGCCGTCAGTAGCCGCCCCAGTCCGGCGGCGGCAATGCCCAGCAGCACGCCCAGGATGACGAGCAGGGTCGGCAGGGGCACCGGGAACCCCTCGGGGGCGGGAGGCGGCGGCAGCTGAATCTGCAGATAGCCCAGCCCCGCGATGAGGGTCAGCCAGGCCACGCCCACCAGGGCGCTGAGCAGGGCCAGCCACTGCAACACGTTGAAGACCGCCCACGGGGCACGCTGGCGGCCGCGCGTGTAGTCGATGCGCGCGATGTCACGCTCAATCAGGGTCGGCAGCTCGGACTCCCGCGAGAGGGCTGCCTCGCCGAGGGAACGCTTCCAGGGTTCACTCACGTTCTGTCCCATGCGCGAGCCGTAGCGGCGCACCGCGTTGGCCATGTTTGCCTTCTGTGCGGCGCTCAGCGGGGGCAGCGAGGGGGCCACGAGCTCGGGCGCGGAATCCTGGGCGTACCCGCCCAGCATCCCGGGGTTCGAGGCCCCGGCACCCTTCTCGCGCCCGCCCTTCGCGTCGCTCTTTGTGCCGTTCTTTCCTTCGGAACCGGTTCCGAGGTGAAGGCGGCGCAGGGGGTCGGCCTTCAGGCGTCCCACCCAGCGCGTGGCGATCCAGCCGGTGCGGGTGCGGGCCGCACGGCGGTACGACTCGGTGGCCGCCTTCAAAACCTGGGCGGCGGGGCTCGCATCGTAGCAGGCCTGCGTCAGCTCCCGCTCGGCGTTCAGCGCGTAGGTTCCGGCCAGGACCGTCCCCTCTCCCCCGGCGTAGGCGCGCAAATCGTTGGCGATGGCGTGCAGCTGGGCGTCCGTGCTCTGCAGCGAGGCACTCTTCGCGGCGGCCACCTGAGCCAGCAGATCGCGGAGCGCGTCCATTCCCTCACCGGTTCGGGCCGAGACGGCCAGGGGCGGAGCCAGCAGGTGCCGGTCGGTACCTTCGGCCTGCATCAGGTGCGTCAGAGAGGCCAGCACGGCGGGCACCTCGGAAGGCTCAAGCTTATCGGCCTGGTTGAGAACGCAGAGGGTCTGCGCGCCGGAGGCGGCCAGCGGCACCATGAACTCGCTGTGAATCACCGCATCGGCGTACTTCTGGGGGTCGACAACCCAGACGAGCACATCCACGTAGCGCATCATGCGGGCGGCAAGCTCGCGGTTGGCGGTGGTGACGGAATCGAAGTCGGGCATGTCCAGCAGAATTAGGCCGCCGGTGCGGGTGCGGGTTTCGCCGCGGCCCACCATGCGCCGGATGCGGTTGAAGAGGCCCGGGGCCGGCTCGGTCACCGCGTTGGGTGCGGGCTGCGCGCTCGCGGCGTTCTGCGTCTGCCCCTCGACGTCCCGGATAAATTCCGTGCTCTGGGGGTAAACGCGGTTCTCGATGCCCAGCCAGTCCAGCAGTTCGTCGCTGTCCTCGGCACCCCAGACGGCGGCCTGCACCGCGGAGGTCGTGGGGCGCGTGGGCGCCGAGCGGGCGATGGGGTACCCCGCCACGGCGTTGAAGAGCGTGGACTTGCCGCTGCCGGTCGCGCCGAAGAAGCCGATGATGGTGTGCTCGGTGGAGAGCTCGCGGCGGCGGCTCAGGCGTTCGAGGGCCTCGGAGGCTTCGAGCACCACGGATTCGGGGAGGCGGTCGCGGCCGTATTCCAGCGCGTCGTTGAGGCTCGCGACGGCCCGGGCAAAGGTTGAGACGGCCCGGGGAGCCTGGGGTTCCGCCGGCGGGTTCGGGCGGTCACCTCGGGGGTTGTGGGTGGTCATAGTGGGCTTTCTGGAAGGTCTGGTGGGTGTTGGCTGGGGGCTAAGACCCGCTGCCGGGAAGAGGTGGTTCCTGTGGCTAGGCGCTCTCAGCGGTCATGGCCTCGGCAAGCGATTGCACGCCGCGGGCCGCGTCCCAGACCGTTTCGGCGGGCACTTCGGGTTCGGTTTCCGCCAACAATTCGGTGAAGGGGCGTCCGTGCTCGCGCAGCAGGGCACCCATGCGTTCGAGCAGGTCGGTGCGGGCCCGGGTGGCCATGCGGCGCACGGCGTCCTCGCCGAAGATGGATTCGAGGAGCTTGGCGCCAACCACGCCGCTACCGCCGGCGATGCCGACCTCCACGCCGGTGAGACCTCCCGTAAGGCTGAACGCGGCGACCATCATGAGCACGGCCACGGCGTTGACGCTCAGCGAGAGGAATCGGGCGCGCTGGCGCTTGCCGGCGCCCTCCTCGCGGATCATGTCGAGCACCGAGGCCTGCCAGAGGCGGATTTCCGCGGCCACGGCGGCCGAGAACTCTTCCTCGGGCGTGGCGCCGGCGGTCGGGTCGGGGGCCGCGTCCAGCCGGTGCAGCAGGGAGCGGCCGGCGCGGGTTGAACGCCAGCGGGCGCGGGTGCCTTCGGAGGCTCGGGAGGCGGCGTCCACGACCACGGCGTAGATGCCGCTTTCGAGAGCGTCCTCGACCTTCTGCGCGGCGGCAGGTTGGCCCCGCAGCGCCGAGCCCACACGGTCGCGCAGGCGGCCGATGGTGCTGTCCAGAGAGCGGAAGAAGTCGCCGGTGCCCACGAAGTCGTGCCAGCGCGAGAGCACCTCGCCGCGTAGCAGCGAGCCGTCCGAGAGCGCCACGTCGATACCCGCCAGGGCCTTTTCGTACTCTTCGGCGGCGACCTGGGCCAGGGCGCGGTGGGAGGCCTGCTGCCCCTCCTGCTCGAGGGCGAGGGTGCGCAGGTTCCGGGCGAGCGTCTCGACGGTTCCTGCAAGTGTCGTGCGGGCGATGGCGGCGCGGGCGGGCGCGTCGGCCCCGAGCTCGCGAATCCACAGGGTGAGCGGGGCCAGGCTGATGGGGTTGATAAGCCCTCGATCGTCGCGCGGCTGCTCGGTCACGGTGTGGATCAGCACGGCCTCGATCCCCGCCTCGTCGAGCATACGTCGCAGGTCGGTCTCGATGGCTTCTTCGTCGCCTTCGGGCACGCGGTTGAGCACCACGGCGATTGCGATGGAGCGCGCGGCCGCCGCGTGGAGCAGTTCCCAGGGCACGGCGTCGGCGTAGCGGTTGGCGGTGGTGACGAAGAGCCACAGATCGGCGGCGGAAAGCAGTTCCTTGGCGAGGGTGCGGTTCTCTTCGGAGACCGAGTCGATATCGGGCGCGTCGATGAGCGCGATGCCCTGCGGCAGCGCCGAGGTAGTAATAGGAATGAGGGCGCGCGCAATCTTCGGGTCGAGGCCGGGTAGTGCCTGCGATCCGGCGTTCATGCCGGAGGTGCGGGTGCGGGGCAGGGTCGGCAGAAAACGGTCGGGGGCCAGGGCGGCCTCGTCTTCGGCGCGGTAGAGCAGCACGGGGTGGCGGGTGGTGGGTCGAATCGCGCCGGATTGGGTGAGGGGCTCGCCCAACAGAGTGTTGACCAGGGTGGATTTGCCGGCGCCGGTGGAGCCGCCGACCACGATGGTAAGCGGGCTGTCCATGCTGGCGCTGCGGGGCAGGATGTAGTCGTCAAGCTGCCGGGTCATGGAGGCGATCAGGGCCCGGGCGGAGGCGGTGTCTATCGTTGCGGAGGCGGCCTCGCGAGCGCCGTCGTGCCCCTCCCGAGGAAGGCCGGTTTCTTCGGGGTCGATGTCCAGTGAGAGGGGGATGCGAGTGAGGAGTTCGCGCACTGCCTGAAGCTGCGCATAATCGGTGGTAGTCACAGCGTTATTGTCCCACAGCCCGCGCCGTCACACCGTTATGGAGGTCAGCGGGGGCAATTTTATAGGGGTTGTTCCGAACACATTGGTTCGTTCGCTCCCGCCCTACTGAGAGGAGAAAAATAAAGATTTGATAACTTTTTACGCTGAGAGGCATATACTCGCGTGAGGGCCCCAAAAAAGTCCCTAAAATCGTCTGACACGACGCATTTACTTTTCGGGTCGGGTCGCGGTTCACTCCCGCGTTCGCCTTCCCGCGCATACGGTGCGCACCGGTTTATGACCGTCCGGTGCACACCCGGTTCCCCTACGGTTCGCCGCGAGGTTCTCACCGGCCCGCCGAACCGAGGGGGCTCCACCTGCCCATGTACTCTCACCGCGAAAGGTCTGCATGCCCGAATCGCTCTCTCGCCGCCGCCTTCTGGCGCTCTCCTCCGGGGCGGCGTTTAGCGTACTCGCAACTGCCTGCGGCGCATCCTCTTCCGATATTAAGGAGTCCACCGGTAAGGCGTCGGACGACTCGGTACCCGAGCCCACCGCTTCGACCGGCCCGACCTCGGCTGCCGTTTCTCGCAGTATTCGTCGCGCCGAGCCGCTGCCGGCTTCGGCGTTGGACGGTCGCGGCCCCGTGATTCTCCCCGACCGCTATTTTGAACGCGAGGGTGTCTTCTCCTCCGGAACGCTCAGCCACCGCGCCGTCAACGTTCCCCGTCCCCTCAAGCCCGAGGAGTTGGGTGAGCGTAGCGTCGAGGGTCTGCACTCGTTCCTGCAGTACTGGAGCGCCGCGCAGAACTACATGTTCCTCACCGGCAACACCGAACCCTTCATGGATCTGCCCGGCCAGGAACGGTTCAACCACATGACCAACATGTACCGCGATATTTACCGTTACAACATCGGTTGGCTCGTGTCGAAGAGCAACGCTCCCCTGTGCATCAACCTGGACAGCGCCCAGCCGGTTCCCGTTTCGACGGCAGACGTGTACTGCTGGAAGGCCACGCTCAAGGTGGATGAGTCGGCGTTCCTCTTCAATCACGAGACGCTTCAGCGCGAGCTTCTCACCAAGGTGTACGGTCACAAGTCTCAGGCTGATGTCTACGTGTACTTTGGCGAGGAGGGTTGGCAGATGCTAGAGGATCCGCAGGCTTCCCCCAGCGCGATTGCTACCCCCTCGACCGGTTCGAGTGCTCAGCCAACCCCTAACGCGACCCCCTCACCGCAGGCCACGGCGAAGGCCACCCGATATCTTCAGGGCTCCAAGTAAATCCTCCCGTTGCAGGTGACATAGGGCACGGACGTGGGGGTTTATTTGTGTGCCGGGCGCGAACTCTATAGGCTTAGGGCTATACGGGCTTCGCGCCTGTGCTTCCTTCAGCATCGACGGGGGCATCGCGTGCGGGCCTCACAACACACCACCGATACTTCCGTTTCACATCATGTTCGAGGGGATCATCATGATTCACAGCCGCCGCCGCTTCTTCGCCGTCACGGGCACCGCAGCCCTGGGCGCGATGCTTGCCGCCTGCGGGTCGAAGAGCACTTCGACGGCCACCGCCTCCGCCACTGCCTCCGCCACGATTGCCGGCGCGTACGATAACCTCTCCGGCGAGCTGAAGTGGACCAAGTTCGTTCCAGGCCACGGCGCCTCCGCGATCAGTAGCACCGACCCGACCACCGGCGAGGTGTACACGATCGAGCCGACCGCGGGCCCGGCTTCGGTGGATGCCAAGGCGAGCTCGGTGCCGATTCCCATCGAGGATGAGACCATGTACGACAAGAACGCTCGCGGCCTGCGCGCGACCTTCGCGTACTTCGCGGCGGCCGTGAACTATGCGCGCACCACGGGTGACACGGGTCCGGCCCTGCAGGTTGTGCATCCCGACAACGCCCCGCAGCGCGCCTCGCTCGAGAAGCTACGCGCCTTCTACGCACCGGGCACGAACTGGCTTGTGGACGGCGGCTGGACCTACCGTCTGACCGAGAAGCAGCCGGTTACGCGCGGTACGAAGTACTCGTGGGCCTGCTCGGTGACGCAGGAGCACGGTCTGGTGGTGGAAAAGGCCACCAATACGACCAAGCCTCTCGAGAACACCGAGGCGCAGGATATCACGGCCCTCTACGCCGAGTACGACGAAGAGGCGAAGCGCTGGACGGTGATTTCGGCGCAGCAATACGATCCGTCGATGACGCCTAAGCCGATGCATACCTCGCGCCCGCAGCCCTCCTCGACCTACACGCCGACGGTGACCGATGACAGCACCGCGGCGGCTCACACCGGTTCGGGTTCCAACGCCGGTTCTGGCGCTAACGCGGGTGGTTCCGCGCGAAGCGGTGCGAATACCGGCGCGCAGAACGGCACGGCCCAGAACGGTGGTGCACAGAACGCCCCCGCGCAGAATGTTGCAACCCCCGCGGCTCCGGCCGGCCAGCAGAGCGCTGAGGCCCCCGCCCAGCAGAATCCGGCCCAGCAGAATCCGGCCCAGCAAAACCCGACTCAGCAGAACCCCGCGGCTCCGACCGCCGGTGGTGCCGCGGATCATCCCGCGGGCGACGCTGCCAACCCCGCTGCGGCCGAGGCTCCGGCGACCCGATAGCCCGCCGAGAGGACGAACGAGTGAGCGGTCCGCAAGTCCCGGCCACCCTACCAACGTTACACGGGTCGGAGTGTGGACGGACCCGAGCCTACGATGGGCGGCATATCACCCCCTGTGCGTCGGTGATGTGCCCGGCCGCGGGTGCGCGTGCGCGTTATACTTAGGACTGTCTCGTTTGACGACGATTCGGTACGGCCATCCGGCGTCTCGCGCCGTCGGCGACGGGCTTTCCTCTCACTCCTTCACTCCTCTCATACGAGAGTTTCACGCGAAAGGTACTCCGTGGCACTTTTCCCCCATGCCTCCGGGCAGTCCCCCCGTTCCGCGTCCGGTCTGAGCCGACGAGCCGCCCTGCGGTATGCCGGTGTTGGCGTTGCGGGCGTGTCGCTGAGTGCTCTGCTGGCCGCCTGCGGTGGTAGCTCCGACCCCTCCGCGTCGGCTGACCCCGATGAGCCGGTGGTGACTCCCTCCGCGTCGGCTCGCACCGATTTTAGCGGCGAGGTAACCTTCGATCACTTCGAGTCCAAGGGCGAATTTGTTGCGGCCACGGAGTCTGCCCCGGCGCAGAACGTGCCGGTGCCCAAGCGTCCAGAGAGCGCGGCGCAGAACTCGGTGCAGGGCCTGTACGATTCAATCGGTTTTGTCTACGCGGCCATCAACTACCTGGTGCTGACCGGTGACCCCGCTCCCCTGCGCGAATCGAAGGTCGATGAGAAGTTTATTTCCTCCCTTTCGATGTTCGTGGACGAGAGCAACGCAAGCACCCAGGCACACGACTGGTACGTATCGCCGAAGGTGACTCTGAAGGCATACACGGCTCTTCCGACCCTGGTGAAGAAGAGCGTTCAGTGGACCTTCGACTTGGTGATTGATCTGGGCCCGACCATGGTCTTGGACGGTGCCCCGGTGTCGATTTCCGAGAAGGAACGTCGCATTGAGCGCGGTCTGGTTGTCACGGGTGTGCGCCAGGAGAACGACTGGGCTCTGACTATCCAGGACGAGTACGAGGTTCAGGCCTCGGCGCCGGCAAGTGGCGGCGCGGGCTCGCAGACCGGCGGTAACGACGGTTCCGGCAACAGCAACACCGGTAGCTCCGGTGGTAGCGGTTCCGATGATAAGCTCTAAATCTTTGCCGAATGGCGCCCATGCCCTAGCCTGCCCGTCGGGTTAGGGCATGACTTCTAGTCGGGGCCTGTAATTATGGATCATTACGTCACGCCCCATACCCCATCTACGTGAGGTGTATTTCCGATGACTTTCCCTTCCGATTCTTCCGTTTCCCCCGCGTCCGCTCGGGTTTCGCGCGGTGTCTCCCGCCGTTCTCTCATTCACGCGGGTCTGGGCCTTTCGGGGTCAGCCGCCGCCGCGCTCCTGCTGAGCGCTTGCGGTTCCTCAAATTCGGGGTCGCAGGGAAGCGGCAACCAGGGTGGTAGCCTTTCGGGTTCGAAGTCGAGCGCTAACCCGAACGGTTACACCGACGACGGTAAGAACTACTCCGGAACGGTGGAGTACACCCACTTTGAGGGTGCTCTGGACTATGAGCCGGGCACCGTTGATCATCCGCCGCGTAACGCGCCTAAGCCGCAGGTGACCGACGCGCTTTCGATGAATACGGTGACGGGTTTTCACGAGGCCATTGCATACTTTGCGGCGGCGATGGATTACCTGGTGAAGACCGGTAGCACTGAGGCGTTCTCGACGGGTATCACCCTGGCTTCGAAGACCCGCTCCGAGGTGGACGCCCTCTCGGCGTCGATTCTGGCGGGTGTTGAGAAGGGCTCCTGGTACGTGAACCCCTCGGCTTCTTACGCTCTTTCGAGCGCGCAGCCGTCCATCATGAGTGACGGCAACCTGCTCTTCAAGGGTCAGTACACCCTTGACTTTGGCGCGGAGGCGGTGGCCGAGGGCAAGGTGCAGCCGGTGGTTGCTTCTGCGAGCGCCTCCGCATCGGCCGAGGCTACCGAGCCTTCCGAGGACGCGCTGGTTTCCGGTGAGGCTACCACGGCTTCGGCTTCTCCTTCCGCCGCGGGCCCTGCTTCTCAGGTGACGGTTCAGGAGTGCGACTTCCGCGGACGCTACCACGCCGACTCGAAGATGTGGGAGCTGAGCGTTGCGTACGGTGCCACTCTGCAGGGAGGCGCGGCTTCCGCTTCTGCCAGCGCCCCTGCGGGTTCTGCCAGCACCCCTGCGGGTTCGGCCAGCGCCTCTGCGGGTTCCGCCGTGGAGAGCTCCGCGGCGGGCTCTCCTTCCGCTTCCTAGCTCGAGCCAGCCCTGGCCAGCCCTAGCCCGGATTGCGTCCCGCGTTCGTGAGCTGGTTCGCCGTTTGGCCGGGCTTTCGTTCGTTCCTCGCCGAACGAGATACTTCTCACGCGGCCGCGTCTTCGGGCCGGTCCGGACTCTGTATTGAGGCGCGTTTGCGGTTAAACTGGTTGCAATCACCGAATGTTTGAAAGGTATCACTATGTCCGAGATTCTGACCCGCCGCGCGGCGCTGGGTGTGCTGGGCGTCAGCTCCATGGCGCTACTGGCGGCCTGCGGTTCGAAGGCTTCCTCCGAGGCCTCCGCATCCCCCTCTGGTTCCCCCTCCGCTACCTCCGAGACGACTGCTTCGGCTAGCGCCTCCGAGACTGCCTCTCCGAGCGCTTCCGCTTCGCCCTCGGCGAGCGCATCGGCAACCGCAACGAACTCGCCGCTGCCCAACGACGATAAGGACTACCGCGGTGTAGCAAAGCTGGAGAAGATGGAAGACCACGGTGAGTCCCAGCCGGGTAACGCTGAGCACCCGCCGCAGAATGTTCCCTCCCCGGTCGTGCCGGAGACCATGCACCAGAATTCGGTGGCCGGTTTTGCCTCGGCGCTGGCTTACTTTGGTGCGGCGTTTGAGTACCTGCTGCGCACCGGCGATATGCACTACATGAACGAGGTCAGTACCGACCAGGAGACCCTGGCCGCGATGAAGAAGTACGCAGATTCCACCAAGTCCGGTATTGATGCGAAGAAGACCTGGTACGTGAACCCGACCGCTACCCTGACCATTGAAACCAAGCAGCCGGTTCTGGCTCAGGGTGCGTACAACTGGACCGTGACCCTGAACGTGGATCTGGGTGAGAAGCTGTTCAAGGACGGCAAGGAGCAGACCGTGGCGGCTGATAAGCGTCACGTGAAGATGTTCGGTGAGGCCGTGGGCCGCTACCTGAACAATAAGTGGGACCTCCACATGGACATCAACTAGTCGGTTTGCCCTCGCGTTTGTCCTCGCTCTCGGACCGGTTGTTCACTCGAATGTTCGTTCCGGGGGCGCTCCGCGGATGCGCTTTTGGGTCGTCCGCGGAGTGTATGTGAGAGGTTTGCGCCCTCCGTAACAGGAGCCGTAACGCGAGCCGCAAATATTTTTTCATCCAGTAGCAATAAAATGGCCCGCCTAGACTTGCGGTGAACGGGGTTCACCACTACTCTTATATACAGAGGTTGTCTTTTTGGGCTACATAATGTTTCAAGAAAGCACCGCGCATTCTCCGTGAGGGAGAGCCTTTAGGACAAAGGTGAGGCGCGGTGCTTTTCTTTTTGCCCACTCAAGGTACCCGCCGAGGTTCCGGTCACGGCATAGGTTGAGGCGATGCATCCGGCGAAAGCCTCGAGGGATCCGGCGTGGAGGCACCGCCGGGGCACCCCGTTGATGCGCGCTCGTGTAGGCTTCCCGGTCACGAAAAGTCATGTTACGAACTGTGACCGCAGGTTTAAACCTGCCGCCGCCGAGTAGTAGAGTGTCCACGTACCCAAATTATTCACTGGGGAGGCCCAGCTATTCCGGTAGTCCCCTCCCCCATGCTCAGAAGGAGCACCTCCATGGCAAAGATTGTCAACAGCATCGTCGAGGCTATCGGCGAGACTCCCCTGGTCCGCCTGAACCGTCTGGACGAGGGCCTGCCCGGTAACGTCGCCGTCAAGCTCGAGTTCTACAACCCCGCAGGTTCCGTCAAGGACCGTATCGGCCGCGCCATCATCGACGCCGCCGAGGAGTCCGGCGTTCTGAAGCCCGGCGGCACCATCGTCGAGGGCACCTCCGGTAACACCGGTATCGCCCTGGCCATGGTCGGTGCGGCTCGTGGCTACCGCGTCATCCTGACCATGCCCGAGACCATGTCCGCTGAGCGCCGCGTCCTGCTGCGCGCATACGGTGCGCAGATCGTGCTGACCCCCGGTACCGAGGGTATGCGCGGCGCTGTGGAGAAGGCTAAGGAAATCGTTGCCAACACCGAGAACGCTATCCTGGCTTCGCAGTTCTCCAACGAGGCTAACCCCGCCATTCACTACAAGACCACCGGCCCCGAGATTTGGGAAGCAACCGACGGCAAGGTCGACATTTTCGTGGCCGGCATCGGTACCGGCGGCACCATCTCCGGTTCGGGTAAGTACCTGAAGGAGCAGAACCCCAACATTAAGGTTGTCGCCGTGGAGCCCAAGGACTCCCCGCTGCTCTCCGAGGGTCGCGTTGGCCCCCACAAGATTCAGGGCCTGGGCGCCAACTTCGTTCCCGAGACCCTGGACCGCGGCATCTACGATTCCGTGACCGCCGTCAGCGCTGAGGACGCTATGCGCACCTCCCGCCAGCTGGCCACCCAGGAAGGTATCCTGGGCGGCATCTCCTCCGGCGCGGCCGTCTGGGCAGCTCTGGAAGAGGCCAAGAAGTCCGAGAACAAGGACAAGCTGATCGTGGCTATCGTTCCCGACTTCGGTGAGCGTTACATCTCCACCGCCCTCTACGAGGACATCCGCGGCTAGTAGACCCCCGGTCTTCGGCCCCCGTGGGGCCGCCGTCTAGAACAGTACGCAGTGTTCGACGCTCCGTCCCGGTTGCACGCCGGGGCGGAGCGTTTGCGTTCCCCCGCGATGCTCCCCCGCTTAGGGCCCGCCCGAGCCCGAATATTACGTTCCGCACGCAATTGTGACCGAGATGTTAAAGAGAGCGCTCACTATGACGACGACAGAGTTCGGGAATAGGTGAATGAGCACCGTTGTTGGTACCTTTGGAAAGGTCGCACACATACAGAGCACGACCGTTGAGGGAAAGGGAACCCCATGAGTTTTATTGCGCGCCTGCGTGAAGATATTGAGAACGTCCGCCAGCACGACCCCGCTGCCCGTGGCGCTGTCGAGATCGCTCTGAACTATTCGGGCATGCACGCCATTTGGGCGCACCGCCTCACGCATAAGCTCTGGCAGAAGGAAGAGACGAAGTCGCTGGCGCGTACGCTCTCGCAGTTCGCCCGTTTTCTGACCGGCGTGGAGATTCACCCGGGCGCCACGATTGGCCGCCGCTTCTTCATCGATCACGGCATGGGTATCGTGATTGGTGAGACCGCCGAGATTGGCGACGACGTGATGCTGTACCACGGCGTAACCCTGGGCGGCCGTTCCCTCGAAAAGGTGAAGCGTCACCCCACGATTGGTGACCGCGTGACCATTGGTGCCGGCGCGAAGGTGCTGGGGCCGGTGGAGATCGGCTCCGATAGCGCGATTGGTGCGAACGCCGTGGTCGTCAACGATCACCCGGCCGATTCGATTATTACCGGTATTCCCGCGAAGCACCGCCCGCGCACCCCCGAGAAGAAGAAGCCCCTGGTGGACGCCGTGGAGTATATTGACCCCGCCATGTGGATTTAGCTCCTCCCCGCTTTCTGCGCCCCGTAGCGGCGCGTTGGGAGGCTCCCTGCGGTGCTCTTCGGCGCCGTGAACAACGGCGCATAGCCGAGACATCAAGAAGACATAGCAAAGGCCCGCCCCCGCCGGATGTGAAATCCGGCCGGGGCGGGCCTTTCACGTTCAGCTACGGGAGCTTAGTGAACGTGGATATCCGCTGCGTTCACCTCGGAACGGTCACCGCTCCACATGGTGTGGAAGGCGCCCTCTTCGTCGATACGACCGTAGGTGTGCGCACCGAAGAAGTCACGCTGGCCCTGAATCAGGGCGGCGGGCAGGCGGTGGCGGCGCAGGCCGTCGTAGTAGGACAGTGCGGAAGCGAACACCGGCACGGGGATGCCCAGTGCGGTTGCCTTAGCCACCACGCGACGCCAGGAGGGAACGAGCTCCTCCATGAGGTTCTTGAAGGCGGGTGCCAGAAGCATGTTCGCGGGGGCCTCGTCAGCGTAGGCGGCCATGATGTCGCCCAGCAGCTCGGCGCGGATGATGCAGCCGGCGCGCCACAGCGATGCGATGGTGTCCAGCTTCAGGTCCCAGCCGTACTCCTTGCCTGCGCGGGTGAGCAGGTCCATGCCCTGTGCGTAGGCCACGAGCTTGGATGCAAAGAGTGCGCGGCGCACGTCCTCAACGAACTCGGGGTCGCCGGCGCCCACACCGGTGGTGGCAATCAGGCCGGCGGACAGCTCGCGCTGAGCCTGCTCGCGCTGCTCACGATCGACGGAGGACAGGGCGCGGGCGAAAACGGACTCTGCGATGGCGGAGACGGGGGAACCGAGGTCCAGGCCGGCCTTAGCGGTCCACAGGCCGGTACCCTTCTGGCCGGCGGCGTCAACGATTACGTCGACCAGAGGCTTGCCGGTCTTGGCGTCCACCTGTGCGAGCACCTCGGAGGTGATTTCGATCAGGTAGGAGTTCAGCTCGGTCTTGTTCCAGGCCTTGAAAATCTCTGCCTGCTCGGCGGGTTCAATGCCGGCCACGGAACGCAGCAGGTCGTAGGCCTCGCCAATCACCTGCATGTCGGCGTACTCGATGCCGTTGTGGACCATCTTCACGAAGTGGCCGGAGCCGTCGGTGGAGATCCATGCGCAGCAGGGTGCGCCGTCCTGGGGAGCCTTAGCGGCAATCTTCTCGAGCATGGGGCCGATGTGCTTGTAGGACTCGGCGGAGCCGCCGGGCATCATGGAGGGGCCCCAGAGGGCGCCTTCCTCACCGCCGGACACGCCGACGCCCACGAAGTGCAGGCCCTTCTCGGCCAGTGCGCGCTCGCGGCGGATAGTGTCGGGGAAGTGGGAGTTGCCGCCGTCGATGATGATGTCACCCTCGTCCAGCAGGGGGGTGAGCTGCTCGATCACGGAGTCGACGGGTGCGCCCGCCTTCACCATGATCAGGATGCGGCGGGGAGATTCGAGGGAGTCGACGAGTTCCTGCAGGGACTCGGTGCGGATGAAGTCACCCTCTGCACCGTGCTCGGCGAGCAGGGCGTCGGTCTTCTCAGCGGAACGGTTGTGCAGTGCCACGGTGTAGCCGTTGCGTGCCAGGTTGCGGGCGAGGTTTGCACCCATGACAGCAAGGCCGGTAACACCAATCTGTGCCTTCTTGTTTTCAGTCATGTATATAAGGATACGCGCTGAGGGCAGGCTATATACAGGTGGAGTGTACTTTTATACCCTGATGAGCTGTTCTTCTCACTCTTGGAGAAATGCGCCGGGGCACGCATCGGGATACGCGCGGGGGAATACGCTGGGCGGGTAAATCGCTGAGGGTAAACAAAACCCCGGTACCGTGCGGTACCGGGGTTAGCGGTGGGTCCTACCGGGATCGAACCGATGACATCCACGGTGTAAACGTGGCGCTCTACCAGCTGAGCTAAAGACCCGTAGTTCTTACTGAGCGAATGTCAGCCGAACACAAGGTAATACTATACAGACCGACTTCTGGGTACGCAAACCATCTAAGCGTGTTATACATCTCACTGTTTTTGACCGGCTCGCGAACCAGGATTCATTGCGTCCTACTCAATCCCACACAACCCCACGGAACACAACACCTTCACCCCAACCAAAATCCCGGTAAAAAGCGGTACTTCGCGGCAATTCCATGTCACCCGTTTTCCCTTGATATATAGGTTCATTTAGACCCTAACACCCCCTCTTTTGAGCCCCGTTTTCCTCAATGATGCCCAGAGTGCGAAAACAACATCACAAAAACATCATTTTGATGCCATGAAGGCCATTTTTAGGTCTAAGATAGTAGAGAAAGAAGCGCAGCAGGTCTAACGGTCTGCCGCGCTTAAACATAGAGATGATTCAAACGACGCAGAATCGCGTCATGAACCATCTGAACAACCGCACAGAAGAGAGGTTGGATTAGTTTGGCTAACGTACCGAACGAGCACTCCCTGAGCACCCTTCTCGATGGCCTGAAGGACATCGACGTCGAAGAGACCCAGGAGTGGGCTGAATCCCTCGAAGACCTGATCAAGACCCACGGCACCGAGCGCGCAGAGTACATCCTCCGCGCACTGCTCAAGGAAGCTGGCGAGAAGGGTGTTAAGGTCCCGACTCTGACCAAGACCGACTACATCAACACCATTCCCGTTGATCAGCAGCCCGAGTACCCCGGCGATGAGGAACTCGAGCGCCAGTACCGCGCATGGATCCGTTGGAACGCAGCAATCATGGTGCAGCGTGCCCAGAAGAAGGGCATCGGCGTGGGCGGTCACATCTCCACCTTCGCGGGTGTCGCTGACCTCTACGAAATGGGCCAGAACCACTTCTTCCGCGGCCGTAACCACCCCGGTGGCGGCGACCAGGTCTTCTTCCAGGGTCACTCCTCCCCCGGTGTCTACTCCCGCGCATTCGTTGAGGGCGTCCTGACCGAAGAGCAGATGGACGGCTTCCGCCAGGAGAAGACCAAGGGCGCAAACGGTATTCCTTCGTACCCGCACCCCCGTTGCATGCCCGAGTTCTGGCAGTTCCCGACCGTTTCCATGGGTCTGGGCCCCCTGAACGCTATCCACCAGGCATCCTTCAACAAGTACCTGCACAACCACAAGATCAAGGACACCTCCGAGCAGCACGTCTGGGCATTCCTGGGCGATGGCGAGATGGACGAGCCCGAGTCGCGTGGTGCACTGCAGCTGGCTGCAAACGAGCACCTGGACAACCTGACCTTCGTCGTCAACTGCAACCTGCAGCGTCTGGACGGCCCCGTTCGTGGTAACGGCAAGATCGTTCAGGAGCTCGAGGCATTCTTCCGCGGCGCAGGCTGGCACGTCATCAAGGTCCTGTGGGGCTCCGACTACGACGAGCTGCTCAAGAAGGACAAGAGCGGCAAGCTTATCCAGCTGATGAACGAGACCCTCGACGGTGACTACCAGACCTTCCGTGGCGAAGACGGTGGCTACATCCGCGAGCACTTCTTCGGCAAGTACCCCGAAACCAAGGAACTCGTTGCAGACCTGACCGACGAGCAGATCTTCAACCTGCGCCTGGGTGGCCACGACGACAAGAAGCTCTACGCAGCCTACAAGGAAGCTATGGAGACCAAGGGCAAGCCCACCGTCATCCTGGCACAGTCCATTAAGGGTGCAGAGCTTGGCCCCTACTTCGAGGCACGTAACTCCACCCACCAGATCAAGAAGTTCACCATGGAAGCACTGAAGGGCTTCCGTGACCACCTGAACATCCCCATCTCCGACGAGGAGCTGGAGAAGGATTTGTACAACCCGCCGTACTACCTGCCCGAGGCAAACCACCCGGCACTGCAGTACATGCAGGCACGCCGTAAGGAACTCGGCGGCTACATCCCCGGTCGTCCGAACGTCCAGCCCGAGATTACCCTGCCCGATTCCAAGGTCTACGCACAGACCAAGAAGGGCTCCGGCAAGCAGACTGCTGCTACCACCATGGCATTCGTCCGCCTGATGAAGGACCTCATGCGCGTGAAGGGCTTCGGTCACCGTATCGCTCCCATCACCCCCGATGAGGCACGTACCTTCGGTATGGACTCCTTCTTCCCCTCGGCTAAGCTGTACAACCCCAACGGCCAGAACTACGTGCCCGTTGACCACCAGCTCATGCTGACCTACACCGAGTCCCCCGAGGGCCAGATCGTTCACGTGGGTATTAACGAGGCAGGCGCAACCGCTGCATTCATCGCTCTGGGTTCGTCCTACGACACCCACGGCGAGCCGATGATCCCGATCTACATCTTCTACTCGATGTTCGGCTTCCAGCGCACTGGCGACGGCTTCTGGGCTGCTGCCGACCAGATGTGCCGCGGCTTCGTCATCGGTGCAACCGCTGGTCGTACCACCCTGTCCGGCGAGGGTCTGCAGCACAACGACGGCCACTCCCCGATTCTGGCCTCCACCAACCCGGCCTTCAAGATCTACGACCCGGCTTACGGCTACGAGATCGCTCACATCGTGGAGCGCGGTATCGAGCAGATGTACGGCACCAAGGACGAAGACCACAACGTCATGTACTACCTGACCGTGTACAACGAGCCGATTCACCAGCCTGCTGAGCCGGCAAACGTTGACGTTGAGGGCATCATCAAGGGTATCCACAAGATCAGCGAGTCCCCGCTGACCTCCGGTCCCAAGGCACAGCTGCTGGCATCCGGCGTTGCTGTTCCGTGGGCTGAGAAGGCTCAGAAGCTGCTGGCTGAGGACTGGGGCGTCTCCGCAGACCTCTGGTCCGTCACCTCGTGGACCGAGCTGCGCCGCGACGGCATTGCCGCTGAGGAAGAGGCTCTGCTGAACCCGAACCAGCCCGCTCGCGTTCCTTACGTGACCCAGAAGCTGGCAGGTGCCGCTGGCCCGATCATCGCGACCACCGACTACACCTCGGATGTTCCCGACCAGATCCGCCAGTTCGTTCCGAACGACTTCGCAACCCTGGGTGCCGACGGCTTCGGCTTCGCAGACACCCGCCCGGGTGCACGTCGCTTCTTCCACATCGATGCAGAGTCGGTTGTTGTCCGCACCCTGCAGATGCTGGCAAAGCGCGGCGAGGTTGCAGCAGACGTTCCCGCGAAGGCATTCGCTAAGTACGACCTGCTCAACGTGAACGCTAACTCCGAGCTGGAGCAGCACTAATCATTTAGCTGTAGAACCCCGGTTCTGCGTTAGACGCTAAACGAAGGCCCCCGGTTGATGATTCATCAACCGGGGGCTTTCGTGTTTTAACTCAACTGCATGTTTTAACCAAATTAGCCCGGAGGTAACGACTATTACCTCCGGGCTAATTCAGTTACTTGTGGGCGTTGGCGAGTTTAGCCGGTGAAGTGGCCGGTCACCTCCGCCAGACGCGCCGGATTCACCAGGTCGGGGTGCGTACCCTCCAGCAGCACCGCACGGAACGACGACGCGTGCGCAGCCCAACCCGCCGCGTCCAGGTACGGCTGATCCTCGTGCGGCACACCCACCAGCAACACGTCCCCTTCAAAGAACGCCTGCTCAGCACCACGCATCAGTGCCGCCGAAGCACGCATACTACCCAGGCACACGCCCAGCTTCTCCTCCGGCAGGTAACCCATCGCCGAACCCGCCTTCTGCAGACGCTCCAACGTACCCGGCAGGTCAAGCTGCTCATCGGCGGCAGGCTCCGGCAAACCGCCCATACGCAACAGCGCACGGAAGCTCTCCTGCTCATCCGGCGCAGGCACGCCTTGCCACTGCTCCGAAGGATACGCATCCAACAGAACCACGCGCTCAACCTGCGCACCCGCAGCCTGCGCCAAAGCCGCCACCTGCACCGCGGCAGTACCGCCCACAGACCAGCCCATCAACGCAAAACGACGCGGCAACGAACGCTCCGCCAGGGTCTTCTCAATCAGCTTCAGGTAGCCCTCAGCCAGCTCCTGCAGGCTCGACGCAAAGTCGGCCTGCGGGTCAGAGAACGCCTCAGCCTGCAAAGCATACACACCCTGCTGAGCCGGAAGATGCGAGAGGTACCCCGCATAGCACCAGCCCAAACCACCCGCAGGCGGCAGGATAAACAGCGGCGCGGGGGCCTCGGTAGTATCGGGGGCAACGGGCTGCTCACGCAGCGGAAGAACCGGCGCGAACTCCGCCCCCTCGCCACGCTCGCCCGCAATAGACGCCGCCAAAGCCTGCACGGTCGGATGCGCAAACAGCGCACCAATGCTCACGCTCAGACCCAGCTGCTCCTCAACCGCGGCAATCACCTCAAGAGCCGCCAGCGAATGACCGCCCGAGGCGAAGAAATCCTCGTCCACGCCGAAACGCTCACGACCCAGCACACCCGCAATAATCGAGCACAGCTGCTGCTCCAGCAGACCGTGCGGACCCTCAGCATCAGAAGTCTGAGGGGTCAGGTCCAGGGACGCCAACAGCTTGCGATCCGCCTTACCGGAGGGGCTCACCGGCAGAGCAGGCAGGGTATGCCACAGGGTCGGAACCATGTAGTCCGGCAGAACCTGCGCGCAATGCTCGCGCGCCGCCTCCACCAGCTGCTCGGCACGCTCGGCGGACACATCGCCCACCTCCAGCACCGCCGCCAGGGCAGGCTCACGCAGGCCGCGGTACAGCAGAGCCACCGAAGCGCTCACACCCTCAACCGCGGCAAGAGCCATCTCAATATCGCCCAGCTCCAGGCGCTGACCGCGCACCTTAATCTGATAATCCGTGCGGCCGCGGTAGCCAATGACGGCGCGACCATCGGGAAGAATCTCCCAGCACGCCAAATCGCCCGTACGGTACAGGCGCTGGCTCTCACCGTTCAGCAGCGGGAGCGCACCGGCAGGAGCCTGCTCCACGAAAGCCGCCGCGGTCGCCTGCGGGTTGTTCTTGTAGCCGCGCGCCAGCTGCACACCCGACAGGTGCAGCTCACCCGTCACACCAACCGGCACGGGGTGGCCGGTCGGGTCAAGAATCAGGGTGCCGGTGTTCCAGACCGGCTCACCAATGGGCACGCTCTCGCGCTGCGGGTCTGTGGAGGTCTCCCAGAAGGTGACGTCCACCGCCGCCTCGGTCGGGCCGTACAGGTTCAGCGGGTACACTCCCAGAACCTCGCCCGCAGCCTGCACCTGGTCCTTCTGCAGCGCCTCACCCGAGCAGACCACGTAGCGCAGGGGCTGCTCTCGATCCCGGCCGAAGCCGGCATCAGCCAGGATGCGGCGCGCCGCCGGCGAAGAGGTCAGCGCCGACAGCATGGTCGGCACAAAGTGAACCGCCGTGACGGACTGCTCGGCAATCACGCACGCCAGGTAGGCGGGGTCGCGGTGACCCTCCGGGGCGGCAATGACCACGGCGGCACCCTCGGCGAGCGGCCAGTACAGCTCCCACACGTGCACATCAAAGGAGATGGGGGTCTTGTGCAGAACGCGGTCGCCCTCCCCCACCGGAATCTGGTGCTGCTGCCAGCGCAGGCGGTTATCAATCGCGCGGTGGCTAATGGCAACGCCCTTGGGCCTGCCCGTGGAGCCGGAGGTGAAGAGCACGTAAGCGTCCTCGTCCAGGCCGGTTTTCGTGCCCGGAAGCTCCTCTGCGGCGGGTGCCTGTACAGCTTCCTCGATGGTCAGCTGCGGTAGGGTGTGCTGGGGCAGGTTCGCGTGACGCTGCGGTTCCTGCGGGTTCAGCTCTTCCGCGCTCAGCGGCTGCAGACCGGGGCCGTGCAGTAGCAGGGAGCACTCGGCGTCCTCCATCATCACGCCCACACGCTCGGCGGGCAGATCCGGAAGCACCGGCACGTAGGTGGCGCCGGTGTAGAGCAGAGCGTACAGCGCCACGTACTGCTCCACGCCGCGGTGCACACGCAGACCCACCGCGTCGGAAGGGCGAACGCCCCAGTCCAGCAGCTGCGCGGCAAGCGCACGGGCGCGCTCGTCCAGTTCGGCGTAGGTGAGGGCGCGGTCAAAAGCGTAGGCGCGCTCCGACTCGGGGGTGAGCACCTCACCGGGCGCGGGGGCAGAATCCAGCACCGCGAGCGCCTGCGGATGCGCCGCCACCGCATCACGGAAGCGACCCAGCAGGGTCTTATACTCCATCGGGTGCTCGGTAAGCGCCGGGGCGGTCAGCTCGCGCAGGGTCGCCAGTTCAGCCTCGGTCGCCAAACCGAGGTTGTTCAGGGAGGCGTCCTCGCGCTGCGCCTCCGCCGCGTAGTCGGGTAGCCACTCGCTCAGGCGGGCGGCGTGGCGCTCCAGCTCCTCGGCGGTGTAGAGCGCCGGGTTCATGTCAATCTCGCAGGAGATACTGTTGCCGCGGCCGGGCATGCCGCGCAGGGTGAAGGTCACGTCAGCAACGGGACCGGCAGAGATATTGTGGATGCGCGCAGTCGGTACCGGGGCCCCGGACTTGTCCTTGGAGGGTACCGCCAGGGGCAGCACCGCGTCGAAAGGCACCACGTTAATCTGCGCGCCAAACAGCCTGGATTGGGCGTTACGCGCGATGCGCTCGAGGTCTTCCTGGCGAGCCAGTGGGTGCTCGGCGTTGCGGGCATACTGTTCCTTCACCGAGTGCAGGGACTCCGCGATGGGGCCGGTCGCCGCAACCTGCACCGGCAGAACGTTCACCGCGGTACAGCCGGTCTGCGCGCTTGCCGCCCCCAGGGCGCGGGTCGCCTCCGGCAGGGTGCGAGCGAACATGCGGTTCATCTGCGGCACACCGAACGAAGCCTGCGCGTAGCCGCCTACACGCGCCAGGTACGAGCCCACGGCGGCGGCGGCGAGCACGGGCCAGGACACGCCGTGCTGCTTTGCGGCATCCAGTAGTGCCTGCTGAACCTTCGGGTCGATGGCGAAGCTTCGGCGCACCGCGCGCGCCGATGGGGAGGCGGTGCGGCCCGCCAGAGAGGTATCCTCCTGCTCCAGGGCGCCGCTCGCTTCCCAGAAGGTGACGTCTTCGTCACGGGCGGAGGAGGCGGCCTCGTCGGCATCGAGCAGCTGCTGCAGGCTCAGGCGGCGGGTTGCCGGAACCGGCTGGCCGGCGGACAGGGCACGGTAAATAGCGGCCACGCGGGAGAGGCCGTTGAACGCGGCGAAACCATCGGCAACCACGTGGGAGAAGGAATGGTAGACCCAGAGGAAGCCACCGTAGCGCGCCACGGCGCTGCGCACGGTCACGCCCGCATCGGTGGCGAGTGGCTGTGCGAGAAGGCGCTGTGCCCAGGCGCGCACCGGCGCGGGCAGCTCAGGTTCCTGCGACTCCCCCGCCTCGGCGGGTTCCTCCAGTTCGCCCCCATCCACGAGCAGGTCAATACCCGCCAGGAACGCATCCTCGGTCAGAATCTGCTGGGAGGCGGCACCGTCCGCAATGCGGGTGCGCACGCGGAAGCCCTCATTCTCGCGGTAGAGCTGCTCAAAAGCCTCACGCAGCAGGGCGAGGTCGGTGTCCGCGGGGCATTGCAGAACCTCCGCCGTGTTGTAGCAGGGGTTTTCCGGGTCAATCGCGGCGGCAAAATAGATGCCGCGCGCGTTGGCGGTCAGCGGCAGCCAGGAGGTTTCGGCCTGCCCGTTCGGTACGGCCTGCGCGGTGTACGAGGTGGAAGCGGTAGTATCAGCTACGCCCATGGTGGCCTCTCAAGGTCTGAAACAGGGGTCTGGATTAGGGATGAGGTGTGTGTGAAGGTGGGGGGCTACTCCCCCGCCATTCTCAGCTGAAATCAGCCGAAACGGTGAAAGTAGAACACCGAAAGAACACCCCGGGCCCCCGCCTGCAATACCGGCAGGCAGGCACCCGGGGTGCGGTAAGGCTTAGCCCAGGCGGGAGGCGATGAACTCCACGGTCGGGTTCTCCACCAGCTCGGTGAACTCGATGACGGCACCCTCGGCGGCCAGGTCATCGAGCAGGGCGAAGGAGCCCATCGAATCCAGGCCCAGCGAGAACAGCTCGGTGGTCGGGTCGTCGAACGCTGCCTGCAGGGAATCGGGCTCAACAATGTACTTCGCCAGGATGGGGCGCAGGGTCTCGGTTGCGGACATTTTTCTCCTCTTTGGGGTCGGTCGGGATCGGTCAAAATCCCTCAAAGAAACGGGGCGTAGCCGGCTTAGCCGAAAAGTGCCTAGCCGAAAATTTCGGCAAGCTTGGCGCGCAGCTCGCGGCGAGAAATCTTACCCACGTTCGTGGTGGGCAGCTCCTGCAGAACCTGCACGCGCTCGGGAATCTTGAAGTCGGCGAGCTTCTTCGAGGTGAAGAACTCGTGCATCGTGCGGCGCGGGTTTTCGCCCAGGTCGGCGCCTTCCTTCGGCACAATGACCAGGCCCACGCGCTCGCCCACGGTTTCGTCCGGGATACCCAGAACCACGGCGTCAAAAACGTCGGGGTGGGTCAGCGCCAGCTCTTCAATTTCGTCCACGGCAATCTTCTCGCCGTTGCGGTTAATCTGGTCCTTCGCGCGGCCGGTCACCTCAAGGTACTTGCCGGCAACCAGGCGCACAATGTCGCCGGTGCGGTAGAAGCCGTCCTCGGTGAAGCCGTAGCGGTTCGCGTTCTCCTCCAGGTAGTAGCCGCGAATCGTGTACGGGCCGCGGGTGAGCAGGTGACCGCTCTCGCCGCGCTTGACCGGCTGATCCTGATCATCGACAATCAGGATCTCGTCGTCGGGGCTAATCGGGTAGCCCTGAGTCCGCAGGCGCAGCTCAATCGGGTCGGTCGAACGGGTGTAGTTCACCAGGCCCTCAGCCATGCCGAACACCTGCTGAACCGTGCAACCGAGCACCGATTCAATCTTGCCCGCAACCGCCGGCGCGAGCTTCGAACCACCCACCTGCAGGGTCTGCAGGGACGGCAGGGACACGCCACGCTTCTCCGCGGAGGCAACCCACGCCTGAGCCAGCGGCGGCACCAGCGCGGAGGTGGTCACTCCCTCCATCTCGATGAGGTGGAACGCGGTCTGCGGGGACGGATCCGCCGCAAACACGAGCTTGCCGGAGGCGCACATGACGCCCAGAATACCGGGCGAGCTCATCGTGAAGTTGTGGGCGGCGGGCAGCACCACGAGCATGGTCGTGTTGTTGTTCAGCTTGCAGATGTCGACCGAGCCGCGCACCGAGTACAGGTAGGCGGCGTGGGTGCGGGGAATCAGCTTCGAAATGCCGGTGGTACCGCCGGAGAGCTGCAGGAACGCCACCTGCTCGCTCGCGCGGGTCTTCTCGGTGTTCTGGATGACGCCGGGCACGAACTCTTCGGCGAGCTCCTCTTCGGTCAGCGGGGTCAGCGGCTCCGCAACGTCAATAGCAACGGGCGGCTCCAGGGAGTTCTTGCGCAGCTCGGCGGCAACGTCCTCGTGCAGTGCAATGAAATCCGCGCCGGGGGTCAGCGAGGAGAACACGTGCGCCGCCGCATCGGTGCGGGTCGCGAAGTGCACGAGCTCGGTGGTGCGGTGCTGCGGCAGGCAGAACACCGGCAGCGCAGCCGCCCAGAAAATGCCGAGCAGGTACACCAGGTACTCGGCGGTGTTACCCAGCTGCAGCAGCACACGGTCACCCGGCTGCACGCCCGCCTTCACGAGGCGCGCCGCAGCGGCACGACCGGCCGCCTCCAGCTCACCGTAGGAGAGGCGAATCTGCTGGGGCTTGCCGTTCTCATCGAGCTGCGCGTGCGAAAGCGCCACCAGCGCCGGGAAGTGCGGCTTGGCGCGGCACGCATCCAGCAGGAACTCGGGAATGGTCTGGTCAATCCAGTAGCCTGCCTCGCGGTACTTGGCGGCAAAAGACTCGGGGATGAGAGGAGTCTCGGCAAGCGGGCTGCGTTCTACTACAGTCATTTCTCTCGTTTTCTGTGTTGTAGTCTCTACGGTGAGCATAGTGCGGGGGCGGGTCCTCGCTCGCAGCGTACACGAGCGAGCGGGGTCCCGCCCCGGTACAGTTCAGGGTTATGCGACTTGGCGGGCGATTTCGCGACGCAGGCAGTACGACACGTACTCGGGATGCTCCGCGGCGCACTCAGAGATGAGACGCTCCAAGCTCGGCACAATCGCACCGCGCCAGCAAGCGTAGTCGTGACCGCCGTTGAAGGTGCTGAAGCGCAGGTTGTCGAGGTGGTGCTCCTCGGCGTACTTGCGCAACTCGCGATGCGGGGGCACCAGAATCCATTCCTGCTCGCCCACCTCAATCTCAACCTTCAGGTGGCTCAGACGATCCAGCTCGCCGGCGGCTTCCAGCTCCTTCAGGCGGTCCATGACCTGCGGCTGCCACAGCGAGGAGGACTGGGCGATCGCGCCGCCGAAGGCCTCGGGACGGGTAAACACCGCCAGCAACGAGGACAGGCCGCCCAGGGACTGGCCGTTCACAATAATGTTGCCGGGGGCAGTCTGAATACCGTGCACCTTGCGCAGGTGCGGGAACGCCACATCGGCCAGGTAATCGCCAATCGGGTTGCCGCCGTTGAGTTCCTTCCAACGGTTCTCGCGGCCGCCCGAGTGCAGGAAGAACACGTGCATCGACGGAATACGGCCCGCCTCGTAGGCGCGGTTGAGGGTCTGCTCCATGCCCTGGCTGAACCACATCTCACCGTCGAATTGCACGAAGAGCGGGGAGTCGGGGCCGGGCTCGCCCACGCGGCCCAAAACGTAGCGGTGACCGTCGGGGGTCTGCATCCACTCGGGTTCGGGCAGCTCGTCAATCTCAGCCTGGGTCAGCAGGAACTCCTGAACGGGGGCGTCCTCAAGCTGCACCACGCCCATGCAACGGCCGATGCGGTTGCACACGGTTTCGGGGTTCAGCGGGTCGCCCTCGCCGGCATCCAGGGCGGCGCGCAGGCGCACCTGGTCGTCGTCGTCCAGCCAGACGGGACGCTCACCCGGCAGCGCGGGCAGGAAGTTGTAGGAGGCGCGCCAGGTGGTCTTCATCTGCATGCTCAGCTGCCACCATCCGGTACCCTCGATGCGGCTCATGAGGGAGCGGTCGAGGTTCTTCTCGTCGGTCAGGCGGTTGATGAACATCAGCACCTGCTCGGCCTGCTCGTGGTGGTACAGGAAGGTCGCGATACGTTCGGAGTCGTCCACGGTGCCGTCGGCGCGCACCACCGGCTCAATAATGGGGGTGCCCTCGGAGACAACCTCAACGATGCGGGCGTTCAGCTCTTCGGGGCTCACGGCCTCGGCAATCAGGGCGGTAATGAGGGGGCTATCCACGCGCGGCGCAGGTACGGGGCGCGGGGTCTTGGGAGGGGTCGGACGAACCTGCTGTGCGGCGGCCTTCTCGGCGGCCTGCGGGGTGGCGGTCAGCGTGGTGTCCGCCGGGGCGGTGTCAGTCTGCGTGGTGGTTGCGCTCTCCATGGTGCTTTCGGATTCGGGGTCGTGCGGTCCCTGTCCATGCCTCCTCATCGGTGATATTGCGCGTGAGCAACGTAGCGTGATGTAGTACTCCTTTAGCGGTGAGGAGGAACGTCAATATTGGTTAGCCTCCCCTACCTCACTCTATGGTATCCCTAACCCAAACCTGAGCGAAATAGCGAACAAAAATATGACGTCATCTGAAAGAGAAAAACGCCCCGAAAGAGCCGCGGGGGCAATCGCATAGGGCACAGAAACAAATAAGGCACCGAGACCGTGCATCAAACGCAACAATGTACGCCTCATGCGGCAGTCTCGGTGCCTTACTCAGGGGATTCCCATGAGAGATGGAACCTACCCAGTGCTCGGGTCCGTTCATGCGTCAAAGACGGGCGAGCACCGGGTAGGCGCCCTACGCGCGGGGGATCCTGGGTCCCTCAGATCCTCTCGCTAGCTGCAGAGCGCAATGCCCGGCTTTTCCTCCCGTATAGATACGGGTGGCGCCAACTCCCACGCGGCTTAGGGGCGAAAACTATTCGCTTTCGCGGGCCGCCGAAATAGCGTCGGCGGCGATATGGATGTCCTGGTGTTCCTTCGGAATCACCAAAGGAGTTCCAGTACACGGATCAGGAATAATGATCGATTGAAGATCAAAAACTTCCTGAATTAGTTCCGGTGTAATTATTGCACGAGGATCACCTTGAGCGATAATCCGTCCCTGCTTCATTAACACAACATGAGTAGCATACCTGAAAGCGAGGTTCAGGTCATGCAACACCACGGCAACAGTTCGACCCTCGGCGTGCAATTTCTTGGTCAGGTTCAGCACTTCAATCTGGTGGGTGATGTCCAGATAGGTCGTCGGCTCATCGAGCAGAATCAGCGGGGTCTGCTGCGCGAGGGTCATGGCGATCCACACGCGCTGACGCTGACCGCCCGAGAGCGCCTCAATCGGACGCTCCGCAAGCTCCAGGACGTTAGCCGCCTTCATCGCCTCCACGCAGGCCCGCTCGTCCTCCTCAGACCAGGAACGCAGTAGCGATTGGTGCGGGTAGCGTCCGCGCGCTACCACGTCCGCCACGGTCACGCCGCTGGGCGCTTCCGGGGTCTGCGGAAGCATCGCCAGAATCTTGGCGATGGCCCGGGACTTCATCTGCGGCAGCGGCGTGCCGTCCAGGCGCACCTCGCCTTCCTTCAGCGGATTCACGCGGGCCAGAGCCTTCAGGGTCGTCGATTTACCGCAGGCGTTCGGGCCCAGGATAACGGTCAGCTCACCCTCGGGAACCTGAAAGTCCACCCCGTTGAGCACCGTGTGCTCGCCGTAGGCCACCACCATCTGCTCGCCCTCAAGGCGGCTGGTCACGCTAGTCTTCGTGCTCACTAGCTCCTCGTCCTTTCACGATAAATCAGATAAATCAGGTAGAGACCGCCAATCGCGCCGGTCACCACACCCACCTGAATGATGCGGCCCGGAATGGCGAATCGACCGATGAGGTCGGAACCGAGCACCATGAGCGCACCCATGAGCGCCGAGGAGGTGAAACCCACCCCGCCGATGCGTCCCAGGCTCTTCGCGATGTGCGGCGCGGCCAGGGCCACGAAAGCGATGGGTCCGGTCGTCGCGGTCGCCAATGAGACCAAAAGCACACCGATGAAGAGGGCTGCGACGCGGTAGGAGTTCACGCTCACACCCAGGCCGGAGGCCACCTGATCACCAAAACGAATGGCTCCCAGCGGGCGAACCAGCATCAGCAGCAACGGAGTCACGACCAGCAGCAGGCCCAGCAGCGAGTACGTGCGCTCCCAGGTCATGTCGTTCAGCGAGCCGGCCAGCCACGAGGCCGCCGTCTGCGCCTGCGTCAGGGAGGCGCGCACGACCAGCAGCGCATTGAAGGCCGCCAGGGTCGAACCCACGCCGATACCCACCAGCACCAGGCGGAAACCGTGCAGACCCGTGTTGCGCGTCATCAGCCACACCAGAATCGAGGTCGCCAGGCCGCCAATCACCGCGCCCAGCGCCACCTCCACGGGCCCGGAGTTGAACACAATAATCTGCAGCAGGGCACCGGTCGCGGCGCCGTTCGTGAAACCGATAATATCCGGCGAGCCCAGGGCGTTACCCGAAATCACCTGGAAGATCGAACCAGAAAGGCCCAGCGCGGCACCCACCAGAAGGGCCGCCACGATGCGCGCCGCACGCTGCTGGGCAAAGGTTACCGCAATCGGCTTGCCCTCACCCAGCAACGCCGGGATGACCTTCTCGGAGGCGAGCTTGTAATCGCCCTGCAACATGCCCCAGAAGGCCAGCGAAGCGATAGCCGCCACCAGGATTACGTTCAGGATGACCACGCGCCAGGGAATCTGCGCGCTGAGCGGCCCGCGCACGGTCAGAACGGGACGGCCACCCAGATCGCGACCGCGGCGGGGATACCCCGCCCCGGCGACCGCCGAAACAGCAGCCGAGGAAACAGTCGACGCGGAGCGCGCCGAAACAGAACTATTCGACATCAGAGCGCCTCCACTTTGCGACGGGTCATCAGGAACAGGAAGACCGGGGCGCCCGCCAGGGTTGCCACGATGCCCGCCTGCGTCTCCTGCGGGGCCACCAACACGCGCGCCAGAATATCCGCGCCCAGCAGCCACACCGGTCCCAGCAGGGCCGAGCCGTAGTTCACCCAGCGCACATCGTTACCGAGCAGGGCGCGCACCACGAACGGCACGGCCAAACCCACAAAGCTGATGGGGCCCACCGCGGCCGTCGCGGCACCCGCCAGCACCGTCACCGACAGCAGGGTCAGGTTCTGCGTGGTACGCACGCTCACGCCCAGGCTCGTGGCCGCCTCCTCGCCCATGCCCAGGGCATTAATGGCCGGGGCCACCACAAAAGCGATCAGCACGCCCACCGCAATCACGGGGCCAACGGTCGAGACGATATCCATGCCGCGGCCCTCCAGAGAACCGGAAACCCACAGGCGGAACTCGTTGTACGCATCCTGATTGGCCAGCAGCAGGCCCTGCGCGAGCGCCGACAGCGCGGCAGAAATCGCCACACCCGCCAACGCCAGCTTCACAATCGACCCGTCACGGCCGCGGCCCAGGGTGTACACCAGTATCGCGGCCAGTGCGCCACCAATCGTCGCGGCAATCATGTACTGCCAAATGCCCATCACGCCAAACGCCACCACGGAGCCGATGACGGCCACCGAGGCGCCGGCGTTCACGCCCATCAGGCCGGGCTCGGCCAGCGGGTTGCGGGTCAGGGATTGCATAAGCGAACCCGCAATCGCCAGGGCCGCACCCACGATAATTCCCACCAGGGTACGCGGAACGCGCTGCTCCATGACAATGGTCCGGGCCTCCTCCGAGGCATTCCCGGTCAACACACCCACCACCTGATCCGGCGGCAAATTATTCGACCCGAACAGCAACGAGGCAACCACAGCGACCACCAGCAGGAGCGCCAGCAGGGCCAGCCAGGCCAGGCGGCGGCCCAGCTTTCGGCCCTGCACCACGGAATCCTTCACGTGGGCCGGGGACGTCGTCATCTCGTGCGGAGCGGGCCTGGGCGATGCACTCTTGACGGTCACATTGCTCCTATAGACATGCTCGATGAGGACAAAAACAGGGGACGCGGGCACGGTGCGTGCCGACGCGAGAAAACGCCGGAGCGGGCGGGGGCACTCCCCCACCCGCCTCCGACGTTCAGAGATATTAGCGCTTACGAATCACCAATACGGCTGCGGCGGCGACCAGGCTCAGGCCCAGGACGATCACGCCGACCCACGGGAATGCGGCGCCGTAGGTCACGGTCTGAACGGTCTTCTCGGCGTTATTCACGCTCGAAGCCGATGCGGATGCCGAGGCCGAAGGCACCGAGGCGCTACCGCGTGCGGGGGAGCTCGAGGAGGCCGAAGCGCTCGCGGTGGCCTTCACAGTTTCCTTTGCTTCAGCCGATGCGGAAGCAGACTCGGACGAACCGGCTTCCGCGTTCAGGCGGTCGTACTCCTCCTTGGAGATGACGTTGCCCTCGGCATCGGTGTACACGGTCTCGACCTCGCCGTTCGACTCATCGCCCTGCGAGTTCGAGGAGTCCTCGGAGCCAGTGCGGCGCGAGGAAGACTTCGAGGAGTTCGAGGAATCGGAGCCGCCCTCGGAGGTCACGGTGAACTCGGGGCTGCGGTTCGTGTAGGCCTCGGTGCCCAGGTACTTGCCGTCCTTATCGTGTTTCTCACCCGTAGCCAGGAATCGCAGGGTGTGCTTGCCGGTGCCAACGTCCGGCAGCACGAAGGAGCCGGAAACGTTACCGTTGCCATCGCTCATCTGCTGGTGCACCACGCAGGCACCCTGCGCGGCATCGGAGGGGCACAGATCGCCGTCGTCAACCTTCACCGACACCTGGGTGTTCGCGGGGAAACCGCTCAGGGTAAAGGAAATCACGCCGTGCTCGCTCACAGAGGAGGAGACGGTCGAGGAGGTACCGGGGGTGGAAGCCTTCGCGCCGCCCGGGGGCAGGGCAGAGGCGCTACCCATTCCCAGGCCCAGGGCCAGGGAGGCCGCGGCGCAGGCGGTCAGGGCTTTGCGGGTGAAGGGTGCCTTCGAGGAGGCAGCCGAAAAAGGTGCACGCATGGTGGTCCTTTCACATTCTCCGGGGCGGCCGGCGGTCCCGTTGCCGGGCGCCCCGTTGGTTCTGGTCCGGCTCCGCCGCGCTCATTCTCGAAAAAGGCGGCGGAGGCCGGGTGAGCCCTTTCGGGAGCGGTCCCGGGCTCTTTGGGGGGGTTACTTGTTCGTGCGTCGGCTGGTCAGCGCCAGGGCCAGAATCACCAGGCCGGCCGCGGAGAGCAGCAGATTATTCGCGTTGTTGACGAACCACTTGGTTGCGCCGGTCAGCTCGGTGCCCTCAACGGTCGGGCCCTGAGCGGTCAGGGCCGTGGGGCTGGCTGAGGCGCTGGCGGTCGAACGCGGCGAGGCGGAAGGCGAGCTGGTAGCTTTGGCGGTCGCCTTAGCCTCGGGCTTCGCGGTGGTGCTTTGCGGTGCTTCTTCCTTCGCCTTGGCCTGCACGCGGTTCACGACGGTCTCAGCGGGGGTGACCACCGTGGCGAGCGTCGGCTCTGCCTCGTAGGAGCCCAGGTCGTCATCGGATGCGTCCACGCGGGGTGCCGCGGCACGCTCGACGGTCATGTCGGCAAAGCCGAGCACGGCGTTCTCGGCGCCCTGGTTACCGTTGTGCACGACCACACGGTAGGTTGCCGATGGCATGGTCGCGCTGGTTTCGTAGCTGAAGCTGCGGTTATCGTCCAGGCGCTTCCAGCCGGAGGCGTACAGCGCCTGCGGGGAATCCCCCAGGTAGGTTGCGGCGTACACCCAGGTGCCCGGTTCCGCGCCCGGAACGGTCACGGTCACGGTGGAGCCATCGCGGCGCACCTGCACACCCTTGCCGTCGGTCAGCGCGGTCGCGTGAATCGCCTCGGGTGCTTCGGTGGGCTTGTACTCGGGGGCGGTGTCGCTGAGCATAATCTTCTGTCGAATAGACACGCTACGGTCGTAGTTGTTGTCGTTTTCGTCCGCTCCACCCAGGGAGCCGGAGAGAATCTGCACGGTGTGTTCGGTGTTTTCAACCGCCCAGCCTGCCTTAGCCAAATCCTCGGTGCTCAGGCCGGTATTCTCAGCGGTCGGCAGGGGCACCTCAACCTCGAAAGTGCCGTCTTCCTTGGCGATAGCCATAAAGTTGGCGGGTGAGTTACCGCCCTTGTTAGTCAGGGGGTTAATAGCCTCGTGAGCATTATCGGGAATGGCATCCAAGAACTTGACCGCAAAAACAGCGCCGCGGCCGGGGGCGTTACTGACAAACCCCTCGCCGCGCATTACGAGCTTACCCTCGCGCCACTTCTCGGTGGAGATGGTCACGGTCGCCTTCACGGGGTTCGCGGGCTTGGAGTCGGTGGACTTCGGTGACGCGGAGGTGGGGCTCGGCGCCGCAGACTGGGTGGGGTCCGCGGTCTTGCTGGGCTCGGCGCTGGGGGTGGCCGAGGGGCTGGCCGCCGGATCCGAGGCGATTCCAATCGGCAGTTTGGAATCCGCGAATGCGGTCGGTGCCGTCAGGGCCGCACCGGGAGCCACGAGCGCGCCGGCAAGCGCAACGACAGCGCCGTACCGTGCGGCGGCACGGGCGGGGCGGTGATTGGTCATGGTGGTTGTTCCTTGCGAAGGTGGTGAGTCGTGCAAGCTTCCCGCAGCGACCGGGGCCGCTACGGGAAGCCAGAGAGGGGTGAGGATTTAGAGGGGCAGGGCCTTCTTGACGTCCTCGATAATGCCGTTGAGCAGCAGGGGGCCGCCGGTGGAGGTCCACTTGGAGCCGTCCACGAGAATCACGTGGTCGTCCTTGACTGCCTTCAGGTTGGTGAAACCGGAGGTTTCCTTCGCCTTATTCAGTGCTTCTTCGGCGCCCTGCAGACCCGCGGTGCCCTGCGCGTTCGGGTTCTTCTGGCTTGCGCCGCCGAGGGTGCCCAGGAACATGTAGTCCGCGTCGATGGTTGCCAGGTTCTCAAGCGAGACGGGCTCGGAGTGGCCCTGGCCGTTGCGGTCCTGCGCCTCGGGGCGCTTGAGGCCCAGGTCGTTGAGCACCTGGCCGGCGGGCAGTTCCTTCAGAATCAGCGCGGGACCGTTACCCGCCCAGCGCACGATGGAGAAGGTCTTGTCGCCGTACTTGGGGGCCAGCTGTTCCTTCAGCGCCGCTGCGCTTGCCTCGTAGGCCTTGATGACCTCTTCGCCCTTGTCGACCATGTTCATCGCGTTCGCTACGTTGCGGAAGTTGATGCGCCAGTCGCCGCCGGCGTAGCCGCAGTAGACCACGGGGGCAATCTTCTTGAGGGTCTCGAAGGCTTCGGAGCGCTTGTCCACGCCGGTGGAGTCGACCAGAATCAGGTCGGGGTCGAGGTTGCCAATCTGTTCGTAGTTCACCTGGGCAACGGTGCCGATGATCTGAACGTCCTTGGCGCGGTCGGCAAGGTAGTTGGGCACACCGGACTGGCCGCGACCGGAAACGGAGCCAATCGGAGTCACACCCAGGGCCAGCAGGCCGTCGAGGGTCGGCTCGGAGAGCACGATGACCTTCTTGGGGTTGGCGGGGACCTCAACCTTTTCGTCGTCGACGTCCTGGATGGTGCGGGTGCCGCCGGAGTTCGAGTTACCCGATGCGGAGCCGCCGGAGGTGGTGGTCGTGGTGGTCTCGCTGCTGCAGGCCGCGAGGGCGAGGGCAGCGGAGGATGCGAGGGCCAGGCCGAAGAAGGCGCGGCGGTTAACGCCCGATGCGCCCTGGTTCTCGGGGTCGGTCAGCTCGGAACGGTTGAAAGACATAGTTCTCCCTAGATATCACTAAACTATACCTAACCTTACAGACATCTGAGTGCTACATCAAGATATTCAGAGTCTCGCATACATTCCCGACGCAATGACCCACTCTGCCGCGGATTTTCGGGGTTTTTACTTTTCATATATTTGTCATAATTTTGCTGACAGAGTGTCAAAATAATCGAGCGAGCGCGCAGACGCACCTCTCCCCCGCCCCTTTACAACGCGCAAACGCCCCGCCGCGGGGTTCGCGACGGGGCGCCTCCCCAAGACGGGGCGCACGTGGTTTCGGTGATGCCTTCTAGGTACGGGCGGGGTGCCGCCGTCGGCGGGGGCCGCTAGTGGCCGCAACCGCAACCAGAACCGGCGCGCTTAACCGAGGCAGCCGCGGCGCGCAGGGAGGCGATGGCCGCCTCCGGACCGCCCAGCGCCTCGTCCACGCCGTACACCGAGCTGCCGGCAACGAAGCAGGTCGCGCCGGCCTCTGCGGCACGCAGAATGGTCTCCTCGGTGATGCCGCCGTCCACCTGCACGGTCACCGGCAGGTTCGCGCCCTCAATCGCCTTGGCGGCGCGGGCAATCTTCGGCAGGGTCACCTCCAGGAACGCCTGGCCGCCGAAACCGGGCTCCACGGTCATGATCAGCAGCATGTCCAGCTCGCTGAGCATGTCCAGGTAGGGTTCCACGGCGGTCGCCGGGCGCAGCGCCATGCCGGCCTTCGCGCCCTCAGCACGCAGGGTGCGCGCCAGCTTGATGGGGGCAATCGCCGCCTCCGCGTGGAAGGTCACCGACTCGCAGCCCATGCTGGCGTACTGAGGTGCCCAGCGATCGGCGTCCTCAATCATCAGGTGCACGTCGAACGGCACCGGGGATACCTCGCGCAGACGCTTGACCACCGGCGGGCCCCAGGTGAGGTTGGGGACGAAGTGGTTGTCCATCACGTCAATATGCGCGGCGTCGGCGGTCGCGATGCGTTCGAGCTCGCGCTGCAGGTTCGCGAAATCCGCCGAGAGAATCGACGGGTTAATGGCAATGCCCATTGTGTTGTCCTTACGTTGCGCTCCCCCGCGCTCGGCCCGCGCTCCGGGGAATGGAGCATGGGCCGGGCGGGGCGAGTGACGGTCTAATTTTGCGCGGGTTCGGGTCTGCAATTCCGGGCCTGGAGGATTGAACCGCCCAGGTTTACGACCCGAAGCTTCCGGAGCCTAGTTCTTACGCAGCAGGGCGAGGAACATGGCGTCGGTCCCGTGCACGTGCGGCCACAGCTGAGCGGTGGTCGGGTTCTCCGAAGCCTCCACGACCGGCGCACCCTTCTTGACCTTAATCTCGGGGGTGTGGCCGGGGTCCTTCTCCCCCGCCAGCACGCTCACGGGCTCGCCGTCCGCGCCTTCGGTGTGCAGAGCGACCTCGCGCAGTGCGGCAGCCGAGTCGAGCAGGCTCACCGCGCCGCTTTCGAGCACCTCGGCAACAATGTTCTGGGTCTCCGCCGCGTGCGGGGAACAGGTCACGTAGGCGATCACTCCGCCGGGGCGGGTCACGCTGATGGCCGCATCCAGGAGCTGACGCTGCAGGGGCAGCAGCTCGGCAATATCGCGCGGGGACTTGCGCCAGCGCGCCTCGGGGCGGCGGCGCAGGGCACCCAGGCCGGAGCAGGGCACATCCACCATCACGCGGTCGAAGAGCTGGCCGGGCTCGACGGAGCCGGGTAGCTCGGATGCGTGCGCGCGCAGGGTCGAGGTGATTTCGCGTCCGTCGCCGGTGAGCACCGCGTAGCTGCCCTCGGGCAACGGTCGCAGGGAGCCTTCCACGAGCTGGGCGCGGTGAGCGGCCGCCTCGTTGGCAACCAGGGATGCGCCGCGCTGCACGCCGAGGGCGGCCAGCAGTGCCGCCTTACCGCCGGGGCCGGCGCACAGATCGAGCCAGGCGGTGTCGGGGCCGTCCAGGGGAGCTACGGCGAGCGCACGAGCCACCAGCTGGGAGCCGGCATCCTGGGCGCGGACGGTGCCTTCACGCACAGATTCCAGGCGAGCCAGGTCGCCGGATGCGTACAGCGCCGAACCCTCGACCAGCTCGCCGTCGACGGCGCCCTGTTCTCGCGCCTCGTCGAGGCTACCCAGGCCGGGCAACGCCACGAGGTTCACCACGGGGGCGAGGTTATCGGCCTCAAGTAGTTGCTCGATTTCGGTGGCGGGGCGACCGTGCGCGACCAGCGCCTGACGCATGGAACGCACAATCCAGGCGGGGTGCGAGGCGAGCAGTGCCATGCGCTCGGTGTCGTCCTTGGCCTCCTCGATGATGAGTTCGTACCATTCTTCGGGGGTGCGCTCGGAGACGCGGCGGAGCACCGCGTTGATGAAGCTTGCCGGGCCCGCACCGATCTTTTCGCGGGCCAGGGATACGCTCTGGTTCAGCGCCGCGTGGGCGGGCACGCGCATGTTCAGCAGCTGGTGCACGCCCATGCGCAGCACGATCAGAGTGGTGGTGCCGACCTTCTCGAGGGGGCGGTCCACGCAGTGGCGCAGGATCGCGTCGTATGTGCCCTGGTGGCGCAGCGTGCCGTAGGTCAGCTCGGTTGCGAAGCCCGCGTCGCGGTGGTCGAGGCGGTGGCTACGAATCGCCTTGGGCAGCACGAGGTTCGCGTAGGCATCGGATTCCGCGACGGAGCGCAACACCTCGAAGACGGTGGCGCGGGCGGTGTCTGCGGTGCGGCTTCGTGCCGAGGGAGCCGCCGCCGAGAACTCGCGGGCGGACATGGAGCGGCGGTTGCGTTCGTGGCCGCTCTTGTTGCGGCGGGATGCGCCACCGCCACCGCGCTTGGTGTCCTCGTGCGCGGCCTTGGCGCGGCGTTCGGCGCGCTCCACGCTGGTCAGGCCGTCGAAGCGGCGGTTAGCGCGGGATTCTGCGCGGTTCTCGCCGCGGTTTTCGAAGCGCTTCTTGTCGCCGCGGGAGTTGTTATCCCACTTCTGCTGGCGGTTCTGCTCGCCAGCACCCGAGCCATTACCCGAGCCGGAGCGGCGGCGGCGCTTACGCTTCGCACCGCCCTGACCCTGGTCGCCAGCCTGGTTGAAGCCGCCGCGGCCGAACTTGTCCGGGCCGAACTTGCCGTTGCCAGGCTTGCCATTGCCAGCGTGACCGGGCTTGCCGTGTCCTCCCTTGTAGGGGCGCTTTTCGTTGCTCATGCGAGTACCACCAGGCCTTCCGCCATGTCCTTGCCAGCGCCGCGAGCCCAGGCGGGCGCATCCATCATTTTCTTACCGGCGGGCTGAACCTGCAGCAGCATCAGCGGTTCGGTACCGGTGCCGACCAGCACCTTCTTCGCGTGCAGGCGCACCGCACCGGGTGCCAAGGGTCCGCCGTTCGCCTCGGTCAGGGACTGTACCAGGCGCTCGTCGGCAACCGCGAGGCCGCCGATCTTGAAGCGGTTACCGGCCAGTTCGCACCAGGCGCCGGGTTCGGGGGTTACGCCGCGATAGCGTGCCAGAATCTGCTCGGCGGGCTCGGTCCAGGTGAGGCGGCCGTCGGCAATGCTCATCTTGGAGGCGTAGCTGACCGACTCGTCCTCGACCTGCGCGGTGCCGTGCTCGCCAGCTTCGAGGCGTTCGAAGGTGCGTTCAAGCAGCGCGCCGCCGCTGGTGGCCAGGCGCATGAGCACGCTGCCGGCGGTGTCGTCGGCGGTCACGGGGGTGGATTCCTGTTCGAAGGTGGGGCCGGTGTCCAGGCCCTCCTCGAGCAGGAAGGTGGTGGAGAAGATCTCTTGCTCGCCGGCCATGAGGGCGCGCTGCACGGGGGCGGCGCCGCGCCAGGCGGGCAGCTTAGAGAAGTGCAGGTTCACCCAGCCGTAGCGCAGGGATTCGAGCGCGGACAGGGGCAGCAGCGCACCGTAGGCGACCACGGCGGCTGCGTCAGCGTTCAGTTCTGCGATGGCTGCGGCGGCCTCGTCGTTCCAGCGGTTTGCCTTCACGATGGGCAGGCCGAGCTCCCCGGCACGCTGGGCGACCGGGGAGGGGGTGAGCACGCGCTTGCGGCCCACGGGGGCGTCCTCGCGGGTGAGCACGCCGACCACGCGCACCTTATCGGAGTTCGCGAGGTAGTCGAGCGGGGGCACGGCGACGTCGGGGGTGCCTGCGTAAATGATGTTGAGCATGTGGACCTACTTTCCGAAGCTGCCGAACGAGGAACCTGCAGAACCGGCGCCAAACGCGCCGCCGAAGGCGCCACCCACGCGGGTCGCGCGTTCGGTCACGGTCTTCGCGGCGACAGTGTTGTAGTCGGCGGCGCGCAGGGCACGCATCACGCGTCGACGGTCCTCGCCGACCAGGCGGTCGATGAAGAGCTTGCCGTGCAGGTGGTCGGTCTCGTGCTGCAGCATGCGGGCGAACAGGCCTTCGCCCTCCAGCACTAGGGGTTCACCGTGGCGGTCCACGCCGGTCACGCGCGCCCAGTTCTTGCGCGGGGTTGCGGACTTCTGGCCGGGCACGGAGAGGCAGCCTTCGCCGCCTTCCTGGTCTTCTTCGCCGACCTCGAGCACGGGGTTGATGATGTAGCCCTCGCGGTCGTCGATGCCGCCGAAGGTGAAGATCTGCTTGGAGATGCCGATCTGCGGGCCGGCCAATCCCACGCCGCCCACGTCGTACATGGTTTCCAGCATGTCGTCGATGAGTCGCGCCAGGTCGTCGTCAAAGACGGTGATGGGTTCGCAGACGCTGCGCAGCACCGGGTCGCCCACGGTGCGGATGCTCAGGATGGTCATAGTTCTCCTCTGCCGGCGCCGGGCCGGTCTAATGTGCTAACGGATATTCGGTGGGGTGCCGCGGGGTGCGGCTCTCCCCCATTGTCCCCGAATCGGGGTGGGTAAATCTAGAGGGTGTCGGGCCGGGGTCTCCGGGTTGAGTCTCCGGGTTGAGTCCCCGGGAGGAGTCTCCGAGCCGGACCCCCGGGCCGGTCGTCGCCGCGGGAGCTGAGCGGAGCGGCCGGGGGTTCGTTCCGGTCGGCCCTGCCTCGCGATGCTACGCGGCGGAGCGTCGCTCGGTGGGCGGCGGCACCACGGGCATGAGCGCGGGGTCTTCGAATTCTTGGAGCTGGCGGTCGAATTCCCAGACGCGGCGCAGGGCGCAGAACTTGTACCAGTTGCGTTCGAGGATGGCGGGGTTCGCCTGCTGCGGCAGAACCTGCGTTTCGCCGAGGGCCACGCCCATGAGCACGGGCGCGTCCCCATACTTCCAGGGTTCCCAGGTGCCGGCGTCGGGGTCGACGAGGGATTCTTCGGCTTTGAGTCCAGCGACGAGCTGCATGACGACCTTCTCGTCGAGCGCCTTGACGCGGCCGCGCTTGTCGGTGCCCTTGGTTTTGTAGTCGATGATGCAGGTGCGGCCCGCAATTTCTGCAACGAGGTCGAGGGTGCCAGCGTAGCCGACGGTGTCGTTCCAGATGGTGATTTCGGCGGCGAGGGGGCGGGGGTTGAAGGCTTCCCACCACTCGTCGAAGCGGTCGGCGTAGGCTTGCTCGCCGTTAGCGATGAGCAGCTCGCGGCATCCGGCGACGTCGTGGTCACGTCCCATGGCGCGCAGGGCGACGTTTTCGGCGTAGTTGTGCACGCGGTCGCCTCGGGCGGCGGCTGCGTCGCGGTATCGTTCGGAGGCGTTGGCGGCGTCGCGGATAATGGCGAACTTGAGGCCGTGGGATCCGGAGGCGCGGTAGGCGCGCTGGTCTTCGAGTGCGGCCTTGGCGGCCATGTATCCGTGCCAGCCGCTCAGGTCGGTGGCGTGCTGGCCGATGACGGTGGTAATGGAGGGCACGAGCAGTTCTCCCCCGCGCTTGCGGGAGTACATTCGTCCGTAGTCGGTGGAGGTTGCGAGTTCGGGTGATGTCACGGGGGTACCTCGTTCGTGGTGGGGCCGTGTCGGGGTTGGCGTTCCCTCGGCGGGGCGACCGAGCGGTCGGCGGGGTCTTGCGGGGCCGCTGCGGAGGGTGGGCCGGGGTGGACACAATAAAACCCCCGTTCCTTGAAACGGGGGTTCTTTGGTGCGTGATACTGGGTTCGAACCAGTGACCTCTTCGGTGTGAACGAAGCGCGCTACCACTGCGCCAATCACGCTTACGGATAAGACTATACCGACGGTTTGAGGGGAGGTCAAATTGAGGAACCAACTTTTTTGAAAAACTTTGCCACCCTCTCCCGTCGGAACGGCACCGCAAAGCCAGACGCTTCTAACGGATAAAGACATAAACAAAAAAGTCTTGGCTCCGAAGAACCAAGGCTTTTTCCTAGCGGTGACCCCAACCGGTTTGTAACGGTGACGGAGGGGCATGATGCCGAGCGTGCGAGGAAATCCATCATGCCCCGGAGTGCCGCGACGTAAGGAGCGGCGCCGTGAGAGGCTCACGGCGGCACCATAGAATCTATAAAATCATCCGACAGATACAGATATAAACAAAAAAGCCTTGGCTCCGAAGAACCAAGGCTTTTTCCT
>NZ_KV810426.1:118581-135951 GCF_001812775.1 Rothia sp. HMSC068F09 | reverse complement strand
GAGTACTAGGCCGCTATACGATGGGGCCGTAACCTCCAGATGGAGGTTAGCTGGGATACCAGGACTCGAACCTAGAACAAAGGAACCAGAAACCTTCGTGTTGCCAATTACACCATATCCCATTACTCTATTGAGTTACCGTTCCGCCTTTCGCCTTTCGGCTCATCACCGGAACGAGTAATAACTATACGGGGCTTTCAAGAGACGCGCAAGCCAAAATAAGGTAACCTGCCTCACACTCTCACCCCGATATCCGCTACTTCCGCAGAATCCCGGGGTTTTTGGGGTCAAAAAATTCTTTAAAAAACCTCAAAGAGAGGGCTCTGGAGCCGATTTTAGCCCCTCAAAGCAATCGAAGGAGGGTCCAGGACGCAGTTTCCGCCCCTCCCCCGCACGATTTGCCCACCAAAATTTTTGAAGATTTTTTGAATCCCTGCCACTACCTAGAAATCAGCTCAAGGTATCCGATTCGGAAAACACCTCGGACAAGCTAGAGGGTTAGTGCGGGATTGACCGGCACAGAATTACCGCATCCCACGCCTCCGCTTCAACGCCTCGCCATTCTCCAGGGATTTCACTTCCACCCGCCCCCACCCCTCGCAGATTTGTTCACTAAGACACAAAACTTTTGAAGACAACGAAAAAGCCCCGAGGCGAACCTCGGGGCTTTCAGTGGAGCGGTTGACGAGACTTGAACTCGCGACATCCACCTTGGCAAGGTGGTGCTCTACCAACTGAGCTACAACCGCATGTTTTCGCTTCAAACTTTGTTTGTCGCGGCAACGGATATAACTATACGGATACCGAACAGAGTGTGCAACCCAAAGCTTTCTCCTCTGCGCATCCTAGGCCCCAAAATTTACGCATAAAAACGCATTGACAAGCGAGTATAGATGGATTATCCATCACAAAAATTTTTCTTTGACCAACAAAAATTCCCCCTCCCGGCGGAGGGTTTCCCGGAAGATATTCCGGTAAACCCTCCGCCGGGAGGGGGAATGTTTAGCATTACGAGCATGCCGAGTATCCGGCCGCTCAGGCAGGTGTCAGGAGGCGCTAATCGCCGCCGCCCGAATCGCCGCCGCCAGAGTAGTCGGAGCTGCTGTAGCTACTGTAGTCCGAGCTGCTGGAGCTTCCGGCGTCGAAGTCGCCCGCGTCCGGGTCGGGGCCCGGGTCCACGAAGTCGTCATCCTCTTCTTCGTCCGAAGAATCCGAAGAATCCGAAGAATCCACGACAGACGAGGAGGTGCTCACGTCGCCGCCATGAGCCGCGTTCCGCATGGCGCGTGCCTCCAGGAATGCGGTCACGTAGGCGAGCGCCGCAGCGGCAATAATGATAACGACCATCCACACGGAGCGGTCAAAGCCGGCGATGTAGGCGAACAGCCAGATAATGCAGGCGTTGGTGAGCGCCATGATGGAGCCCTTCAGCAGCGCCTTCCCCATGATTGACTGTTTCATAGTTAGCTCAGTTCAGCGGCAAGCTTGCGCAGACGTGCGAGGGAGGATTCCTTGCCCAGGATTTCCATGGATTCGAACAAGGGCGGGGAGATACGCTCACCGGACACTGCGATGCGCACGGGGCCGAATGCGAGGCGCGGCTTGATTTCCAGGCCGTCGACGATTGCGGCGCGCAGGGCTGCCTCAATGCTGGCTGCGGTGAAGTCCTCGAGGGGCTCGAGTGCCTCGATTGCTGCGGCGAGGACCTGCGGTGCGGATTCCTTGAGCTGCTTGCGTGCGTCGTCAGCCACGGTAATCTCGTCGTCGCTCTTGAAGAGGAATGCGAGCAGGCCGGGTGCTTCGCCGAGCAGCTGCATACGCTCCTGAACGAGAGGTGCAGCCTCGGTGAGGACCTGCTCTTCACGTTCGGTGAGGGTTTCGCCGAGTACGCCTGCAGCCTGCAGGTACGGGATGAGGCGGTCGCGGAAGTCCTTGGGGTCGAGCGCACGGATGTGGTCGCCGTTGATGGACTCTGCCTTCTTCACGTCGAAGCGTGCGGGGTTGGCGACAACGTCGTGTACGTCGAAGTGCTCGACGAGCTCGTCGATGCTGAAGACGTCCTGGTCTGCGGAGAGAGACCAGCCCAGCAGGGACAGGTAGTTCAGCAGGCCTTCCTTGATGAAGCCGGAGTCGCGCAGCAGGAAGAGGTTCGATTCGGGGTCGCGCTTGGAGAGCTTCTTGTTGCCCTGGCCCATGACGTAGGGCAGGTGACCAAATTCGGGGATGAAGCTGGTCACGCCGGTGTCGATGAGCGCGCGGTAGAGCGCAATCTGGCGCGGGGTGGAGGAGAGCAGGTCCTCACCGCGCAGCACGTGGGTGACGCCCATGAGTGCGTCGTCGACGGGGTTCACGAAGGGGTACAGCGGGTCGCCGTTGGAGCGGACGACCACGTAGTCGGGCACGGTACCGGCCTTGAAGGTGATTTCACCGCGAACGAGGTCGTTGAAGGTGATGTCCTCGTCGGGCATGCGCAGGCGCCACACGGGCTTACGGCCCTCGGCGCGGTAGGCTTCCTTCTGCTCTTCGGTGAGGTTGCGGTCGTAGTTGTCGTAGCCGAGCTGCGGGTCCTGACCGGCTGCCTTGCGGCGTTCCTTCACCTCGTCGGGGGTGGAGAAGTCTTCGTACACGTAGCCGCCTTCAACGAGCTTTTCGAAGATCTCGTTGTAGATGCCTGCGGTCTTACGCTCGGACTGGCGGTAGGGCTCGTGCGGGCCGCCGACGCCCACGCCTTCGTCCCAGTTGATGCCGAGCCAGTGCAGGGATTCGAGCACCTGGTTGAACGACTCTTCGGAGTCGCGTGCTGCGTCGGTGTCTTCGATGCGGAAGATCAGCTTGCCGCCGGTGTGGCGTGCGTACGCCCAGTTGAAGAGGGCGGTGCGGACCATGCCCACGTGCGGGGTGCCGGTGGGCGAGGGGCAGAAGCGGACGCGGGTGTCTGCGGGGCTGTTGAGTACGGGACCGTGGTATTCGGTCATGATGTCTCCTTGACGGTGTGTTTCAGGATGTACGTTACGTTTTTGGGGGCGGGCTGCTTAGTCGCGCACGCGGGTGACGAGGGAGCCGATACCTTCGACTTCGACCTCTACTTCGTTGCCGTCGCGCAGTACGCTGATGCCGGCGGGGGTGCCGGTGAGCAGTACGTCGCCGGGCAGCAGGGTGAAGATTTCGGAGGCTGCGGCAACCTGTTCGGCTACGGAGTAGTGCATTTCGGAGGTGTTGCCTTCCTGCACGACGTCGCCGTCAACCCAGGTGGTGATGTTCAGCGAGTCGGTGTCCAGATCGGTTTCGATCCAGGGGCCGAGCGGGGTGGCGCCGTCGAAGCCCTTAGCGCGGGTCCACTGGCGGTCTTCGAGCAGGTCGCGGGCGGTGAGGTCGTTGGCTACGGTGTAGCCGAAGATGACTTCGTGCACGCGCTCAAGAGGCACGGACTTGGCGATACGACCGATAACGACGGCGAGTTCACCTTCTGCGCTGACGGCTTCGGAGTACTCGGGCAGGGTCACGGGGTCGCCGGGGCCAATCACGGTGGTGTTGGGCTTGAGGAAGAACTGCGGGGAGGCGGGCGCCTCGGTTCCAGCCCAGTTTGCGATCGCTCCAATCACCTTGGAGCGGGGGATGATCGGGGCGAGCAGGCGCACCTGGTCGATGGGGTAGGTGGTGCCGGTCGGTTCGATGCCCGAGTAGAAGGGGTCGCCGGCGAGTACGCGCAGGGTTTCTTCGCCTGCGTCGCCTTCTACCAGCCCGAAGTGGAGCTCATTATTTACGGTAAATCGTGCAATACGCATACTTTCTAGGGTACCAGCCTTCGAGGGTGTGAGCGGCGGGCGGAATTGGCAAGGCAGGTTTTAGCCCGGCGGGGTTCAACACTATTAGGTTCGGCGGGGTGCGCCTCCCCTCCCCTATCCTCGCGTTATCAACACCGCGCGCAATATTCGCTGAGCACAGCACTGACCGGGCACAGCGAATCCCCGCGGGTGCGCGTTCCGGGTGCGGGCGCATCCTGCGGGGATTTCGCGGGTGACATGAGTCAGAGGTCTTAGATGAGGCGGGTCATCCAGCCGTGGCGGTCCTCAACGGTGCCGAGCTGAATACCGACGAGCTCTTCGCGCAGGCTCTTGGAGATTTCGCCGAAGTGCTCGGTGGGTGCCGGGATTTCGAAGTCTTCTGCCTTGAGCTTGCCGATGGGCGCGACCACTGCTGCGGTGCCGCAGGCGAAGATTTCGGTGATGTCGCCGTTTGCCACGCCTTCACGCCACTCATTGAGGGTGATAGCGCGCTCTTCGACGGTCATGCCGCGGTCCTTAGCGAGCTGAATCAGCGAGGAGCGGGTCACACCCTCCAGGATGGTGCCGGTCAGCTCCGGGGTGACGATCTTGTTTTCCTTGCCGAAGATGAAGAACACGTTCATACCGCCGAGCTCTTCGATGGCGTCGCCGCGGTGCGGGTCCTTGAAGATGACCTGCTTGCAGCCGTGCTTTTCGCCTTCAATCTGGGCGATCATGGATGCCGCGTAGTTGCCGCCGCACTTTGCCGCGCCGGTGCCGCCTTCGCCTGCGCGGGCGTAGGTGGTGGAGAGCCAAATGTCCACGGGTTCGGGGGTGCCGAAGTAGTTACCTGCGGGCGAGCCGATCACGTGGTACTGCACGTGGCGTGCGGGGCGAACGCCGAGGAATGCCTCGGTTGCGATCATGAAGGGGCGGAAGTAGAAGGCCTCACCGTCGCCGGTGGGTACCCACTGCTCGTCCATCTTCACGAGTTCGCGCAGGGATTCAACGAACAGTTCTGCGGGCAGTTCGGGCAGGGAGAGGCGGCGTGCAGAGTTCGCGAAGCGTGCCGCGTTCTTTTCGGGGCGGAAGGTCCACACGGAGCCGTCAGCGTGGCGGTAGCCCTTGATGCCTTCAAAGATTTCCTGGCCGTAGTGGAAGACGGATGCTGCGGGGTCGAGGACGAGCGGGCCGTAGGGGCGAACTCGTGCGTCGTACCAGGTGCCACCGGTCTTGTAGTCGCCTTCCCAGTCGATGGTGACCATGTGGTCGGTGAAGTAGTCACCGAAGCCGGGGTTTGCAAGGATTTCGGCGCGGCGTTCGGCGGTGGCGGGTGACTGGTTTGCTTCGTGGCTGAATTCGATGGCCATCGTTCTGCGTTCCTCTTCGTCTAGTTGCCTCTGTGGGCGTTCTTTGAGTGGCGGTTCTCGCGGCGGGGCGAGGGACCGGTGTGTGCCGCCGGGCGCGTTGTCGTGCGGGGCAGATGGTGCATCTAGCGGTCTGTGCTAGTTGGATGCATCAAAGCTAGTGGTGGATGGTGTCCACCGCCGAGGTGCCGGGCGGGTGTGCCTGACCTGTTTTAGAGTACCGGAAAGATGAGTTTGCCGCATGCGCACCTTTTCTCTCATTCAGGATGTGAACAGGTGAAGCCCGGAAGGTGTGTTCCTTCCGGGCTTCACGGGTGTTTTGCGTTCAGCGGCCACGGCTGGCGGGTTTTAGCCGAGCCAGTTTTAGCCAGCTGAGCTTAGCCGAGGCGTGCGAGCACGTCTGCGCCAACCTGATCGGTACCGCGCACAGTGGCGCCGTTTTCGCGCATGTCTGCTTCGACGGCGTCCTCAATGCGGGCTGCGGCTGCGTCGTGGCCGAGGTGGCGCAGCAGCATTGCGCCGGCGAGGATTGCGGCGGTGGGGTTTGCCTTGTTCTGGCGGGCGATGTCCGGTGCGGAGCCGTGTACGGGCTCGAACATGGAGGGGAACTCGCCGACGGCGTTGATGTTGCCGCTTGCCGCGTAGCCGATACCGCCGGTCACTGCACCTGCGAGGTCGGTGATGATGTCGCCGAAGAGGTTGTCGGTGACGATCACGTCGAAGCGTGCGGGGTCGGTGACCATGAAGATGGTGGTCGCGTCAATGTGCAGGTAGTCGGTCTCAACCTCGGGGAATTCAGCCGCGATTTCGGTGAAGTAACGGTTGTAGAGGCGACCTGCGTGGGTGAGCACGTTGGTCTTGTGCACGAGGGTGACCTTCTTGCGGCGGGTGGACGCCAGCTCGAAAGCGTAGCGGACCAGGCGCTCCACACCGTGTGCGGTGTTGAGGGAGACTTCGGTGGCGATTTCGTGCGGAGTGCCCTGGCGAATCACGCCGCCGTTGCCGATGTAGGGGCCTTCGGTACCTTCACGCACAACGACGAAGTCAATGTTGCCGGGGTTGGCGAGCGGGGAAACTGCGCCGGGGTACAGGCGGGAGGGGCGCAGGTTGATGTAGTGATCGAAGGCGAAGCGCAGCTTCAGGAGCATTTCGCGTTCGATAAGGCCGGAGGGAATCTGACCGCTGCGGGGGTCTGCACCGATGGCGCCGAAGAGGATCGCGTCGTGCTGCTTGAGGGCGTCCATGGTGGAGTCGGGCAGGGTTTCACCGGTTTCCAGCCAGTGCTCGGCGCCGAGCTTGTAGTGGGTGGGGGTTACGGTGATGTTTTCGAGCTCGCAGGCGCGGGTGAGGATGCGCTGGGCTTCGGTAATGATTTCGGGGCCGATGCCGTCGCCGGGGATGACGGCGAGGTCGATGCTACGTGCTTCAGTCATGCCTCTACCGTAATACGCGCCGCGGGTGGGCGGTAGAGTGTGCGGGCGGGTTCTCAGACTCTGGGCTAGACGGGTACTGCCAATTAAAACAATATTCCCCGGCTGATAATTCAGCCGGGGAATATTGTTTATCTACGAGTTCTCACAGGGTAAGAACTTAGACGCTATTAGGAGCGCTCGCAGAGGGTAACCTTCACGTAACCGGGGTTACGAACGCCGGCTTCCTTTGCACCGTTGTTAGCGGATGCGATGGCACCGCCGGCAACACCGGGAGCAACGTAGGAGCCACCTGCGCCACCTGCGCCTGCCTGAACCAGCGAACCAACGTTCTGGCGGTAACGAGTGGGGCGTTCGTTAGCGTTCCACTTCTGGGAGGTGATGATGGAGGACAGTGCACGAGCAGCACCGGAGCCACCGCCACCGTAGCCTGCGCCACCACCTGCGGAGACAACAGTCTGGTAACCGTTGAAGGACTTCAGGGTCGAGTCCTTGTCCAGACCACCAATGTCATCGGAAGGCATGAACTTGGGGTTGGTAACAGGAGCTTCTTCCAGCTTGTTAATGTCGTTGTTGTCGATCTGGTAGGAGTATGCGAAGACGCCGTCTGCACCCTTACCGTCGAAGCCGGAGCCACCCTTGTCACCAGCGGTAGCGGAGCTGAAGAGCTCCTGCTTGTTCTGGCTGTTGAAGCCCAGAACGCCGTAGACGTTACCCTTGTCGTTGTACAGCATGGGCTGCTCGCCACCTGCACCACCCTGACCGTTACCGCCACCGTTACCACCGGCAACCTTCATAGCGGTACGATCGGAGGCGAACGGCTTCAGGACGGTGTAGTGAGAGATGGAGGTCTCAGCGCTGTCACCGGTTGCTGCGGATGCGCTTGCACCAGCAGGCAGAACAGACTTAACCGCGGTGTCGCTCAGGTAGGTGGTGGAGGTGTCAACTGCCTTGGAGTTGTAGTACTTGTTGTCCGAGGGCATGTTGTTGGTACCGGGCTGGGTACGGATACCCGCACCGCCACCGCCACCCGCAACAGCAACCGGGGTGCCGTCAATAACCAGAGCGGAGGAACCACCACCGGAACCACCGTATACGTAGCGCTTCATGTCGGAAGGACCGGACCAGTTAGCGTCAACGCGAGACTTAGCGTCGGAGGGAACGGGCTGTTCAGTTACGTCACCACCGTTACCGTAACCCTTACCACCGGTTGCGGGGCGGGTCTGCCAAATAGCCTTGCTGTCAACGCCAGGCTCAGAAACCAGGTAAGCCACACCACCGGCAGCTGCGACCAGCTCAACAACCTGGCCTTCCTTGACGGGCATTTCACCGGTCACGAGAGCACCGGAACCACCAGCAACCTGATTGGAACCGCCACCTGCGCCACCAGCGACCTCGAAGCGAATCTTGTCAACCTTCGCGGGAACGGTGAACTTGATGGTGTCCTTAGCGCCGGAGGGCTGACCGGAAATGTTGAACTTGGGTGCAGATGCGTACGCGCACTCAGTAGAAGATGCAAAAGCGGGAACTGCAGCAGATGCTGCAACAACCGGAGCAGCCCATGCTGCGCCAGCGACAACCTTGCGGCGAGAAATGTTAGTAGACATGTATGTCCTTCGAGAGTGATGTCATTTTGAGGAATAAAAGTTATCACCCGCCGTCGTGCGCGGCAGTAAACATCACTTGAAACAAGTCGAGTGAGTGAGTCGGCTTGAGCCTAACCTCTGGTGATAACGACATAATGCTGTATCCGCTCCCTTGCACAGGGAGTCGCGCTCCAGAACTCTTGGTGTTTAGTTCTGCGAGGTTCTTAGACCTCGGGCGCAGATTTCGGGTACAGCCAAAACTATACCCATCAAGGACCTGTACCGCAATGGTTCCAAAAATGGTTTGATGAGGGGGTTTCCCTTAAACTCTCCGCCTTGGTTGAAGGTTTTTCAACCAAAATAGGTTACTTAAGGGAGTTTCAGGTCTCTTAAACCCGAATTCGAACCCCATACAACCCCAAACTCTCAAGCTTTAGTTGAATAAATAATCTAGAAAAAAGTAATCAAGGTCACTCAAAATAGGTGTTTTTAGCGTGTCGCACACACGTAATCACACACCCCCACACACAAAACCACAGAATGTTCCTGCATGTGAGAGCAGAAAAGGGGGTTCCAACCCCTCGCAAACACCCCGATACACTGGAAGCATGCCCCTCAAGCGCACCCAACCCCAGAAGAACCCACAGAACAGCACTGAGACAGCCGAATCAGGCCACGCCGTAACGCATACCCGCGGCGTCTTAGAAAGCAGCGACCTGCCCGCCGACGCAATCACCGCCTCCAGCCGCGTACAAACCTACCTCAGGGACAAACGCGGCTGGATGAACGTCCTCGTCGTCGCACACATGCAGTTCTTCTGCTGCATGCTTTCCACCGCCTTCGTCAACAGCTACGGTTGGATTCCGGTCATCTCCGCGCTCTGCAGCACCACCGCGCTCTACTTCCGCTACCGCTACCCCTACGGCAGCATCTACGTGGTCATCGCGGCGCTCTGCCTCACCCTCGTGGAGCCCTTCCCCGACTCACTCGCCATCACCTGCTACCCGCCCGTCAGCCTCGCCGCCTACCATATCGGTCGGCACTGGCGCCGCCGCGCCCGATTCCGCGGCCTCATTCTCGGCTGGGTCGGCGCACTCGCCGTCACCGTGCAGGCCTCGCTCTCATTCCTCTACCACTGGGACGACATACCCGCCCGCATCTTCATCTCCCTGATGCTCGGCGTGCTCTGCGGATCCATCTTCACCGTCTTCTGGTTCCTCGGCGACTCCCGCCGCATGCGCGAACTGCGCAGCGAAGAGTTCAAAGAACGCGCCCGCCGCCTCGAATACGAGCAGGAACAGGAACGCCGCCTCGCAGCGCAGGACGAACGCACCCGCATCGCCCGCGAAATGCACGATATTGTGGCGCACTCGCTCTCCAGCATTATTTCCCAGGCGGACGGGGCACGCTACGCCGCCGCAAGCGCCCGCACTGCACGAACCCAGCAAACTGAACAGGCAGAGCAGTCGGGGCAGGCTCAGCAGAGCGAACCGGATATTGCCGAGCAAACCCTCGAACTCATTGCAGACACCGCACGCGACTCCCTCACCCAGATGCGCTCCCTCCTCGGGCTACTCCGCACCGATGAGGCGACCGCCTACGCACCCGTGCCCACCCTCAGCGATGTGCCCGACCTCGTGGAGCAGAGCCGCCGCGCCGGGCTACCCGTCACCTTCACCGGAATCACCGGCACCATGGCGCTCACCCTACCGCAAGGTGCCGAGCTGGCGGCGTACCGCACCGTTCAGGAGGCGCTCACCAACGCGCTCAAGCACTCCCCCGGCGCGGCAACCACCGTCACCATTCACTGGGGTGATGAGGGCCTGCAGTTGCAGGTGCAGAACGAACCGGTTTCTGCGGTCACAGCTCAGCACATTGCTCGCCCGGTCCCCGGTAGCGGCAACGGTCTGCGCGGCATGAGCGAGCGTATCGCCCTCTACCACGGCGCCCTCACCTACGGTCTGCAGCCTGACGGCGGCTGGCTCGTTGAGGCGGCGCTGCCCTACCGCGACCTCTAATATCGGCGCCCTCTACTACCTCGTGATCTAGGATTGAAACTATGTACTCTTCTGCACCACAGACTTCTGCACCACAGACCACCCAGCCGATCCGCGTGATGCTCGTTGACGACCAGCGCCTAGTGCGCGGCGGTTTGAGCATGCTCGTCAACTCCCAGCCGGACCTGCAGGTCGTTATGGAGGCTGATGACGGTCTGGCGGCGATTGACGTTTTTGACCGCATGGTGTCTGAGGGGCAGGCGCCGCAGGTCATCCTCATGGATGTGCGCATGCCGCACTGCGACGGCCTGGAGGCGGCGCGCCGTATTCTGGAGCGTGACGGCGAGCGTGAGGTGTCCGAGGATGAGCGGGTGCGCATTATCATGCTCACGACCTTCGATATTGATGAGTACGTGTATTCAGCGGTGCGTGCGGGTGCGAGCGGTTTCTTGTTGAAGGACACTCCGCCGGAGCAGCTGCTGGAGGCGATTCGTACGGTGCACCGCGGCGATGCGGTGATTGCGCCGTCTGCAACTCGCCGTCTGTTGGAGCAGATGATTCCGGTGCTGGACTCCCCCGCTCCTGCTGCTCCTGTTGTTCCTGCCGCCGAGTCTGTTCCTGTTACTCCCCCGGCTGCTGAGCTTCCTAAGGCGACGTTTATTCCGGCTGAGCATGCAAGCTTTGAGCCTGTGCAGGATTATCCGCATCGTAAGTTGATTGAGCAGTTGTCGCCGCGTGAGTTTGAGGTACTGGGTTTGATTGCGCGCGGCCTATCGAATGCGGAGATTACGCGGGAGCTGGTGCTTTCGGAGGCGACGGTGAAGACGCATGTGTCGCACGTGTTGGCGAAGTTGGGTGCGCGTGATCGTGTGCAGGCGGTCATTATGGCGTATGAGGCGGGTATCGCCCACTAGCGCTCCCTTATATAAGGACACAGTGAAGCCCCGGCGGGCGCCTCCTAATCGAGGCACCATCCGGGGCTCTTTAGTTAAGTAGTTTCTTGCATCTCGTCGATGATTCGCTCAAAGTCGCTCATCAGCTCAGGCAACTTCTTATAGCGGTAGCTCCACCATGTCAGGTTCTGCCTCCGCATAGATGCGGGGGCGCAACCGGGTGACCATATCAACGCTACGGCCGGTCAACTGTTCAATGCGGTGCTGAGCATCGACCATCTGCATGAACTCGTCAAAAGGGGCTGCCCCCGGCATCTGAACCAGAAAATCCAGGTCGCTGGTTTCGGTCAGCTCACCGCGGGCGGCGCTGCCGAAGAGTCGGGCACGGCGCACACCAGCGTCACGGAGGATCTGAAGAACCTCCGCTTCATGGGGTAGCGTGTACCCGCGACGCAGATTGGGGTGGCTAGTGCTCATACACCCATCATACGCGCAAAGCCATGCTACAGGTCAGCTCCAAGAATCTGAGAGCACAAGCACAACAGAATAGAGAGCACGGCAGAGTAGAGGACACAGTGAAGCCCCGGCGGGCGGCCTCCTTTTCGAGGCACCCTCCGGGGCTTTCTCACGCCGAGTATCCGGGTTCGCCGGGTACTGTGACTATGCCAGGTACAGCGGGTTAGCCGCGCATACCCTCAACCGGGGACATGCGAGCCGAACGAGCCGCCGGCAGAGCCGAAGCGAGCATCGCGGCGAGCACACCCACAATGAGGATGACCACGTACCAGACGTACGGCAGGTCAAGCACGAGCGGGGCGGAAGCACTCATGGAAGACATAATAATCTGCGCAGAGAGGCTACCAATCACACCACCGGAAACCATACCGAGCACCACTGCGGCGAGCGTAATCAGAATCGCCTCAATGGAAATCATGCGGCGCAGCTGCTTGCGGGACAGGCCCAGCGAGCGGAGCATCGCGTTCTCGCGGCGGCGTTCGTTGACCGACAGGGTCATCGTGTTCGCCACACCAATGATGGAGATGACCACTGCGAGCATGAGCATCACCAGGGTGAAGGTCAGCATGACGGTCAGCAGCTGGTCGTAGGTCTGACGTTCCTGCAGACCACCGGTGAAGGAGCTGTCCGGGCTGGCTCGGTTCAGGTCAGCCTGCAGAGTCGCGTTCTCGCTACTGGTCAGCGGGGAGGCGGCGCGCACCAGAACGACGGTGTCGTTACCGGTTGCCTGGCTGGTGACAGTCAGGTGAGCGGCCTTCGTCTGAGCTTCTTTGTCACCGCTGGCGATTGCTTCTTCCATGCGCTTCTGAGCTTCCTCAGCGGCAGGGTTGGCCACCTTCTGCGGGTTCTTGGCGTCCTGCAGCTTGGCGGCGGTGGCAGGGTTGACAATCAGCAGGTTCTGCTTGGTTGCGGACCTGACGGGCTTGAGTTCCACTTCGCCGAGCGGGCCGTGTGCCTTCAGACGGCTGGACTCATTCAATCCAGCGGACTTCCAGAGGCCCTGCGGCACGAGCACGGTGTCGTCGGCAAGGTTCGAGTTTTCGCCCGGCAGGATTGCCTTCAAATCGGAGGAGCTCAGCGCCACCAGGTCGGAATTCTGGTTGGCGGTCTGTCCCTCGTACTCGACGGTGTAGTCGACCACACCGGCTGCGTAACCGACGGCGGATGCCTGAACGTTCTTAATACCCTTGACCTTGGAGGCGATTTCCTCCGCCTTGGTCACGGTGGAGGCAGCCTCGGACTGGTCATACGAGCTGTACTTTGCCTGCGCAGAAATCGGGTACTGCTGATCCAGGGCCTTGGTCAGCGAGGCGCTCAGCACCGAGTAACCGGTCAGCACAGTCGACACGACCAGGGTACCCACCAGCACGGCGCGGCCGGTGGAGACGGTGCGCTTGGGCGAACGCAGCGCGTTGGCGAGCGCGAGCTTGCCGGTCTGGGTGCGGGTGACCGTGCCGAGGGCACGTACCAGCGGCGGCAGTACCAGCGGGGTGAGGAGGAAAACCGCAATACCGAGCAGCAGTGCGGCCCCCATCATGAGGGCAATGGCCTTATTGCCGGCCCCCTCACCGGAACCCTGGTTCTGAGCCAGCATAGCCAGGCCGATACCTGCGGCACCGAAGACCAGACCCAGGATCGGGCCGACCTTGCCGGGCTTGCGCACCTCAAGGTTGGTGTGCTCGCTCATCGCGCTGATGGGCGAGATGCGCAGGGCGCTTCGTGCCGGGGAGAGCGACGCCAGAACCGTCACGAGGGTGCAGATCAGGGTACTGATAATCACCGGGGTGATCGAGTAGGAGATCATGATGGTGGTGAGGTTTGCACCAACCAGCATGCCGACCGGGAAGGTCAGCAGTGCACCGATGAGGGAGAACACCACGCCCACGGTAATGGATTCGACGAGTAGCATCCGTACGAGGGAGCCGCCACGGGCACCGAGGGTGCGTAGCAGAGCCAGTTCACGGATGCGCTGGCCGACCAGCACCGCGAAGGTGTTGGAGATGACGAACGAGGAGACCAGCAGAGCCAGCGCTGCGAAGGCGCCCAGGACCACGCTAATGGAGGTGAAGACCGTGGAGATGGTCTTCTGGTAGTCCTCCAGCAGCTTCTGACCGGTCATCACGCGCGGGTCGTTCTTGGTGTCACCGCTGCTGAGGGTATCCTGCAGGCTCTTGAGCTTGGCGTCGGTTACGCCGTCCTTGAACTTGAGGTAGATGAGGTTCGCGCCAGCCATGTTCCGGTAACCTGCCGCGGAACTCTTGTTTTCTGCCTCGGATGCCTTCAGGGCGGCTTCGCCGAGGCTGGTGCCACCAATGAAGACAGCCTGGTTGGTGGTGGAGCCTTCAAAACCGGGGTCGAACAGGCCGACGACGGTGTATTCGGCGGTCTTATCAGTACCGGGGGCGCTGACGGATTCTACAACGTCGGTGCTGGTGACCTTGCCGTTCAGCGAGAGGTTGTGCTTCTTCGCGAAGTAGGTAGAGACCATGATTTCGTGGTCGCTACTGGGGATTTTGCCCTGCACCTTGTACGGGAAGAGACTCGAGTCGGCGGGCAGCTGGTCGTACTGCACCTGGGTTGCCTGGTCGCCGGTGCCGAGCTTACCCGAGACAGCGTACTGTACCCAGTAGCCGGAGAGCAGGTCGCTCTTTTCTACCTTCTGAATCTGGTCACGAGTCAGGTAGATAGAGGTGCTGTCTTGACCGTCGCTGGTTGTAGCGGCGGAGGCGACGACCGCCTCGGCGCGGGAGAGCACGTCACCGACGGAGGAGTTGACGGTCGCCTGCAGCGAGTTGGTGAGCATCATAATGGCGGCGATGAAGAAGGATGAGATCGCGATGCCTATGCCCGTGAGAATGTATTTTCCTTTGGAGGCGCGCAGGTTGGAGCGCGCCACCGTGTTCAGTGTGGTTGCCACGGCTTATCGACCTTCCAGCTGTGCCATTGCGCCGAGGACGGCGTCGTAGGTAGGTTCGATCATTTCGCCGGCGACCATGCCGTCCTTGATGAAGACCACGCGGTCTGCGTAGGAGGCGGCGTTTGCGTCGTGGGTGACCATGAGGATGGTCTGTGCGTGCTCGGTTGCGGCGGCACGCAGCAGGCGCAGCACCTCGGCGCCGGAGTTGGAGTCGAGGTTACCGGTCGGTTCGTCGGCGAAGACCACTTCGGGGCGTGCGAGCAGGGCGCGCACGATGGCGACGCGCTGCTGCTGACCGCCGGAGAGCTGTTCGGGGCGGTGGTCGAGGCGGGTTTCCAGGCCGAGGGTCTTGACCAGGTAGTCGCGCCACTGCTGGTCCGGCTTCTTACCGGCAAGGCCCAGCGGCAGGTCAATGTTCTGGCCCGCGGTGAGGGTGGGCACCAGGTTGAACGCCTGGAAGATGAAGCCGATGTGTTCGCGGCGGAATTCGGTGAGGGCGTTGTCCTTCAGACCGAAGAGCTCGGTACCGCCAATACGAATCGAGGTTGCCGGGTTCGGGTCGGGGGTGTCCAGGGTTGCGATGGTCTGCATCAGCGTGGACTTACCCGAGCCGGAGGGACCCATAATGGCGGTGAACTTGCCCTGCTCAAAGTCGACGGAGACGTTGTTGAGGGCGTGGACGGTGGCTTCACCCATGCCGTAGGTTTTGGAAAGGTTTCGTGCGGAGACGGCGGGCTGTGCCGTCTGTGCGTGAGGAGTTGTAGTAGTCATAGTTCAATTATTTCACGCAGTATGGCGCTGACTACAGGGTTTTTCTCATCCTCCAGGTTGATTTTGGCGGGTGTTCACCGGGTCTTGACCTGCGGATGCAGGGTTTCCCGGTGCTTCCGCGGTATGAGCTGAACGCGAGGCTGCCGGAACGGGGTACCGACCTCATCCTTAAGTATGAGCGGCGACCAAACCAGCGTCCCGTCTCTACCCTGCGCCCGTACCTCTCCATACGCGCGTACACGAAAAGCCCCCGGCTCCTCCCCACTGGGGTAAGGAAGCCGAGGGCTTTCTCACGCTATCCGTTACGGCGCTATCTCACGCGCCAGCCGCTATTACTCAAGCAACCGTTACGCCTTGGGTGCCTCGTAGCGCGGGAACACCGGTGCGGGTGCGGGCAGCTCGGTGCCGGGCACGAGCGCGGTGCCGAGGGCCGCGAACTGGCGAGACTCACCCTCGGGCACGCCGAGCAGGGTCAGCAGCTTGGCGGTCGAGTCGGGCATGACGGGCTGCAGCAGCAGAGCAACCTGGCGTACGACCTCGAGGGTTACGTACAGCACGGTGTTCATGCGCTCAAGCTCGCCGTTCTTGCGCAGGGTCCAGGGCTCCTGCTCAGCGAAGTAGGCGTTGGTGTCTGCAAGGACGGTCCAGATGCGCTCGAGGGCGCGGTGGAAGGCCTGCTCGTCGAAGTCGGCGCGAACCGGCTCGTAGAGGGCAGCCGCCTGGTCAAGGATCTTGCGGTCGGCTTCGGTGAATTCGCCGTGCTCAGGCACAGCGCCGCCGCAGTTCTTGGCGACCATGGACAGCGAACGCTGGGCGAGGTTGCCGAGGTTGTTGGCCAGGTCGGAGTTGATGCGGTTGATGATGGACTCTTCGGAGTAGGATCCGTCCTGGCCGAAGGAAACCTCGCGCATGAGGAAGAAGCGGACGGCATCCAGGCCGAAGGCGTCGACGAGGTTTGCGGGGTCGACTACGTTACCGACGGACTTGGACATCTTCTCGCCGTTGACGAGCAGGAAGCCGTGGCCGAAGACACGCTTGGGCAGTTCGATTCCGGCGGACCACAGGAATGCGGGCCAGTAGATGGAGTGGAAGCGGGTGATGTCCTTACCGATGAGGTGCAGGTCGGCGGGCCAGTACTTGGTGAACAGCTCGTTCTCGGTGTCGGGGTAGCCGAGGCCGGTCAGGTAGTTGGTGAGAGCGTCGACCCACACGTACATGACGTGCTTGTCGTTGCCGGGTACGGGTACGCCCCAGTCGAAGGTGGTGCGGGAGATGGACAGGTCGTTGAGGCCGCCCTTGACGAAGGAGATCAGCTCGTTGCGGCGGGATTCGGGGTAGACGTAGCCTTCGTTGGCGTAGAGTTCGAGGAGCTTGTCGCCGTACTTGGAGAGGCGGAAGAAGTAGGATTCTTCTTCGGTCCACTCGACCTCGGTGCCGGTTGCGATGGCGTAGCGCTGGCCGTCGCGGACCTCGGTTTCGTCTTCTGCGTAGTAGGCTTCGTCGCGGACAGAGTACCAGCCGGCGTACTTGCCGAGGTAGATGTCACCGTTCTCTTCCATGCGCTTCCAGATGGCCTGGGATGCGACGTAGTGGTCGGGGTCGGTGGTGCGGATGAAGCGGTCGTAGCTGATGTTCAGGGCGTCGTTCATGGCCTTGAAGCGTGCGGAGTTCTCGTCGGCGAGTTCCTTGGCGGTTTTGCCGAGCTTCTCTGCGGTAGTCTGCATCTTCTGGCCGTGCTCGTCGGTGCCGGTCATGAAGCGTACGTCGAAGCCGTCGAGGCGCTTGAAGCGGGCCAGCACGTCGGCGGCGATGGTTTCGTAGGCGTGGCCGATGTGCGGGTTGCCATTGGGATAGGAGATGGCGGTGGTGATGTAGAACGGAGTTGCAGTCATAACTTTCAGTTTACCGCAGTCTTAGGTACGACTCTCACTGGGGTTACACTCTGATACGTGGTGGCTTATTGCTTGTGGGTGGAGGCTGCCACGCAACAGGCTAAACCGCGACAGCCTTCCCCCGCCCCAGTTCGCTAGGCACGGGGCGCACACCCAAACCACGAACCACTCCGGCGGGATTAGCTCGAGGTTCGGAACCCTCCTCGCTCCTACAGGGGCACCCGCCCTCGCTTCGCT
>NZ_KV810426.1:0-118481 GCF_001812775.1 Rothia sp. HMSC068F09 | reverse complement strand
CCCTCGCTTCGCTTCGGGCACCCTGATGTCGCTACGGAGGCCACCGAAACCTCCACGCACCCGCCTAACCGGTGCAGCTACGTTTTCCGGAAGCGCCCTCAGGGTGTCACACGGACGCTCTCCGCAGCGAAGCAAGGAAGAGCGGAGCGTCCGGGTGACGGGTGCCCCTGCGTAGGCGCGGAGGAAACATGTAGCGCACCCCCGTAGTCTTGGGAGACGCGAGGTACCCACCCACCCCACCCCTGTAGGAACGAGGGCGAATACCGTCTTCCAAGCATCGAAACCCGAAGCAAAGAGGATAATATGCACCTCGCACGACAAAACTGTATTTATTCAGGGAACGCAAAAATCCCGCCGATTCCGAAGAATCAGCGGGATCTTTCTTGATGTGCGCCCCCTGGGACTCGAACCCAGAACCCATTGATTAAGAGTCAATTGCTCTGCCAATTGAGCTAGAGGCGCTTATTCTGTTTAGCAGGTTTCCCTTGCAACAAGAAAATACTATACGCGCTTTCCATCCCACCCGCAACCCAAGGAAGCATGAACTGCATCACACATACCGTTTGAGGGATTTCATAGGGCTCTCGTTAGACAGAAATCCGGCGCCCCGCCCCTCCCCCACACGGGAGGAGAGGCGCGACGCCGGATTCTCAGAAAGCTATAGCTTGGCTACCGCTTAGCGAGCGACCGAACCCTCGGTGTAGTCGTCGTCAACGGAGTTCCATGCGAAGAGCTTACGCAGCTTGCGGCCGGTAGCCTCGATGGGGTGTGCCTCGCCCTTGGCGCGCAGTTCCTTGAACTCGGGTGCGCCGGCGGCCTGGTCGTCCATGAAGCGCTTTGCGAAGCTGCCGTTCTGGATGTCTGCCAGGACAGCCTTCATGTTCTCCTTGACCTCGGGGGAGATCACGCGGGGGCCGGAGACGTAGTCGCCGTACTCTGCGGTGTCGGAGATGGACCAGCGCTGCTTGGCGATGCCGCCCTCAATCATCAGGTCGACGATGAGCTTCATCTCGTGCAGAACCTCGAAGTAAGCGATCTCGGGCTGGTAACCAGCCTCGGTCAGAACCTCGAAGCCGTACTGAACCAGCTGAGAGGTGGAGCCGCAGAGAACTGCCTGCTCACCGAACAGGTCGGACTCGGTCTCTTCGGTGAAGGTGGTCTTGATGACGCCTGCACGGGTTGCGCCCAGTGCCTTAGCGTAGGACAGAGCCAGTGCGAGTGCCTCGCCGGATGCGTCCTTCTCGACTGCAACCAGGGCGGGAACGCCGCGGCCAGCCTCGAACTCGCGGCGCACGATGTGGCCGGGGCCCTTGGGGGCAACCATGGCAACGTCGACGCCCTCGGGAACGGTGATGTAGCCGAAGCGGATGTTGAAGCCGTGTGCGAAGAACAGTGCGTCACCGGGCTTCAGGTTCGGCTCGATGCTCTCTGCGTAGACCTTTGCCTGGACCTGGTCCGGGGTCAGGATCATGATGACGTCAGCTTCTGCTGCTGCCTCTGCGACGGTTGCAACGCGGAGGCCCTCTGCCTCAGCCTTGGCGCGGGACTTGGAGCCCTCGGGCAGGCCAACAATGACCTTCACGCCGGAATCGCGCAGGTTCAGTGCGTGTGCGTGACCCTGAGAGCCGTAACCGATAACTGCTACGGTGCGGCCCTGGATCACAGAGAGGTCTGCGTCGTCGTTGTAGAAAATGGTTGCTGCCATTTTTCTTCTCCTAAGTACTTTATGATATGCGGCCCAGGCTGGGCTCAACATTCACTATTTTACTTGAAAGCTGTTTAGTTTCGGGTTCTCGAGAGTACTTCTCAGCATCTGAAGCATCCGGAAGGTTCGCGAACCCTATAGAGCCGGGTACCGCATCGCCGCCGGTTTCCCGGCTGAAGCGATGCGATACCCGATCTGTTCCCCGCGTGTGCGGGGTTGTTCTACACTCGCGGTGTGGGCGTTAGATGCGCTCGCTCATGGCGCGGGGGCCACGGGAGAGGGCGATGGTACCGGCGCGAACAATCTCGCGAATACCGTAGGGCTCCAGGATATCCAGCAGGGCGTGAATCTTCTCTGCCGAACCGGTGGCCTCGATGACCACGGACTCGGGAGAGACGTCGATGACGGAGGCACGGAACAGGTCAGCTGCCTGAACAATCTGCAGACGTGCAACGGCGTCAGCCTTCACCTTGATGAGGATGTGGCCGCGCTGGGTCGAGGAGTCGGCGGGCAGCTCGACGACCTTGAGCACGTGCACGAGCTTGTTCAGCTGCTTGGTAATCTGCTCGATGGTGTGGGCGTCACCCTCGGTCACGACGGTGATGCGGGAGACACCGGGGTTCTCGGTCGGGCCGACGGCCAGCGAGAGGATGTTGAACAGTCGACGGGAGAAGAGGCCGGAGACGCGGGTCAGAACGCCGGGCTTATCCTCTACCAGAACGGACATGGTGTGCTGAGACATTACTTGTTCTCTCCCTCGCGGTCAAAGTCGGGCGAAGTGTTCTTCGCAATCCAAATCTTGTCGTTCGACACGCCGGCCGGAACCATAGGCCAGACCAGTGCGTGCGGGCTCACGGTGAAGTCAATAACCACGGGGCGGTCGTTGATCTCCAGGGCAGCCTTAATGGTGGCGTCCACGTCTTCGTCGCGCTCGCAACGGAAGGTGGCGCAACCGTAGGCCTCACCGAGCTTCACGAAGTCGGGGATGCGTGCGGTGCCGTGGCCGTCCTTCAGGTCGGTGTTGGAGTAGCGCTCATCGTAGAAGAGAGTCTGCCACTGGCGCACCATGCCGAGGGAGGAGTTGTTGATGACGGCAACCTTGACGGGGATGCCGTTCTGGGCACAGGTTGCCAGTTCCTGGTTGGTCATCTGGAAGCAGCCGTCACCGTCGATAATCCACACGGTGGAGTTGGGGTGTGCCACCTGGGTACCCATGCCGGCGGGAACGCCGTAACCCATGGTGCCGAGGCCTGCGGAGCTGATGAAGTGGCGGGGGCTTTCCTGGTTGAGGTAGTGTGCACCCCACATCTGGTGCTGGCCAACGCCGGTGACGTAGTAGGCGTCGGGGCCGGTCAGGGCGCCAATGCGCTCCAGCACGTACTCGGGCGAACCCAGGCCGTCGGAGGGCTTCTCGTAGCCGAGCGGGTAATCCTTGCGGATCTCGTTCAGCTCGTTCCACCACTCGCCCAGGTTGGGCAGCTCCTGAGCGAACTCGGTGGAGAGCAGCTCGGTCAGCTCGGGCAGCACGTACTTCAGGTCGCCAACGATCGGGACGTCAGCGAAACGAATCTTGGAGATCTCGGCGGGGTCAACGTCGATGTGAATGACCTTGGCCTCGGGGGCGAAGGTGTCGACCTGGCCGGTCACGCGGTCGTCGAAGCGGGCACCCAGGGTGATGAGCAGGTCGGACTTCTGCATGGCAGCCACTGCGGGAACGGTGCCGTGCATGCCGGGCATGCCGAGGTTCTGGGGGTCGGACTCGGGGAACGCGCCGATAGCGTTCAGGGTGGTGACGACGGGGGCGCCGATGAGCTTAGCCAGCTTGTGCAGCTCGTCGGATGCGCCAGCGCGCACCACGCCACCGCCGACGTAGAAGACGGGGCGCTTGGACTCGGTGATGAGCTTGGCGGCTTCGCGAATCTGCTTGGAGTGGCCGCGGGTTGCGGGGGTGTAGCCGCGCAGCTCGAGGTCCTCGGGGATGCCGCGGTATTCCATCATGCCGACCTGTGCGTCCTTGGTGACGTCCACGAGCACGGGGCCGGGGCGACCGGTGGAGGCGATGTGGAAGGCTGCGGCGAGCGCACGGGGGATGTCCTGTGCGTCGGTAATCATGAAGGAGTGCTTGGAGATGGGCATTGCCATGCCGACAATGTCAGCTTCCTGGAATGCGTCGGTACCGAGCAGCTTGGTGGAAACCTGACCGGTGATGGCGACCAGGGGGATGGAGTCCATGTTGGCGTCAGCGATTGCGGTCAGCAGGTTGGTGGCGCCGGGGCCGGAGGTTGCGATGCACACGCCGGTCTTGCCGCTGGAGACAGCGTAGCCCTGAGCTGCGTGGCCTGCAGCCTGCTCGTGACGTACCAGGATGTGACGGACCTTCTTGGAATCGTACAGGGGGTCATAGGTCGGCAGAATAGCTCCACCAGGCAGGCCGAAAACGTCAGTCACACCCAGGTCTTCGAGGGTGCGGACGATTGCCTGAGAACCGGTCATGCGTTCTGCGGGAGCGTTTGCCGCGTCATCAGAAGTGGAAAATCCCATGGTCATGGAAATGCCTCGTGTCTTTTGGTTCTTCGTTGTACTCAATGTTCTGCGCGGGATTTGTGTGGTCCTCACGCATCCTATGCCCGGTGGTACCAAGCTATAAAAAATGCCCCCCGCTGTTGGTGGTAGCGATAGGGGCGCTTAGTCGCAGTGAATAGACCCTGCCACGCGCCCTAGGCGACATCGACAAGGCGTAGAATTCGCTGGAACATTGCTGTCTTCACCCCTCTATGGTGCCCCCTTTCTGAGAGGTGAGTCAAATCTCTAGAGGGGCGACAGCCGGATTGTGAGCACATTAGCCCATGTCAGGCCCCATCTTTCATGATGTGGACACTCGGCACACTGGTGCACTATCTTGCATGAACCCCACTCCAGCATCCGCAAAAGACGCGTATTACCCGGTTAATGATGCGTAATATCGCCGTAAACCCGTGACCTGTCTCCCCTACCCCGGTAGACTGAAGCTATGACCGAACCGATTATCCCGGTCGCCGACGAGCTGACCGAAGCAAGTAAGTACGCAGAGGTTGTCGACCCCCTCAACTCTCTCGAGAATCCCGAGTTCCTTACCGCCGAGGAGCTCGTGCGCGTGATGCACCCCGTCTTTGATGAGCAGATTATTAACTACGGTGCGTACAACCTGGTGTACGCAACGGGCCGCGCCGTGTACCGCAACCCCGATTTGGCGGTGCACCAGTCACCGGATCAGACGCACTTCATCATCGGCTACCAGGATTCTCCGGACGAGGTAATCATCGCGCCGATTAACATGCCGGGACTGACTCCCGCGGGTACGGCCACGACGATTGATAACACGAACGCCCTGCACGCCTATTCGGTGGGTGAGGACTCCGTGGTGATTGAATCGGTGAACGGTAGCGCGTTCGAGCTGGCCTTCGAGGATAATGCGGAGGTGGTGACCCGCTACGGCACGGGCCTGCTGGAGCAGGGTAAGGATGTGAAGGACTTCCGCGAGTTTGTGACGCGGATTTGGCCGGTCCTGTAGCTTTATGACTTTTTGAAATGATTGCCCGCTGCTGTTGTGTGACGGTGGCGGGCTTTCGTGTGCCTGCACGCAAAACACCAAGCCACCAGGCAACAGGCTAAACCGCGACAGCCCTCCCCCGCACCAGTTCGCTAGGCACGGGGCGCACACAAAACCACCGCGAATCTACCGCAACCCCGGCGGGATTCCACGACCCCCTGAACCACAGACACGCAGGGGTATAGATATTCCCCGCCGCGACATCAGGGTGTCCGAGCTCTGCGAGGACAGGTCCCCTGTAGGAGCAAGGGGAAATATCTATACCCCCAAGCTTCTCCAGTCTTTTTCGCGGGGAACGCAAAAATCCCGCCGATTCCGAAGAATCAGCGGGATCTTTCTTGATGTGCGCCCCCTGGGACTCGAACCCAGAACCCATTGATTAAGAGTCAATTGCTCTGCCAATTGAGCTAGAGGCGCTTATTCTGTTTAGCAGGTTTCCCTTGCAACAAGAAAATACTATACGCACTTCCAATTTTTTGCGCAACTCGACACATGGTGACTCTCAACACATTATATGGTGCGTGGGCATGAGACTCTCCGGAACCGTTTCCCCGAACGGGGTGCATCCCGAGACAGGGACGCTTTAGACTGGGGTGAAGTATTGGGGCGGGCACACCCGCCACACGCAATGAACTTTGAGGAGCATCATGAGCATCCGTCTTGAGCCGGGCACCCCGGCCCCCGCTTTCACCCTCCCCGACGCATCGGGCGCGGAGCACAGCCTGAGCGATTACGCGGGTAGCAAGGTCATTCTGTACTTCTACCCGAAGGCTTCGACCCCCGGATGCACGAAGGAGGCCTGCGACTTTCGGGATAACCTGGCCTCGCTGAAGTCTCTGGGCTACGTGGTTCTGGGCGTCTCCCCCGATTCGCCGTCGGCTATTGCCCGTTTTGCGGAGAAGGAGTCGCTGTCGTTCCCGCTGCTCTCCGACGCCGATCACGCGGTAGCTGAAGCCTACGGCGCGTGGGGTGAGAAGAAGAATTACGGCCGCGTGTACGAGGGCTTGATTCGTTCGACCTTCGTGATTGACGAGCAGGGCGTTATTTCTGTGGCCCAGTACAATGTGCGCGCGACCGGCCACGTGGCAAAGCTGCGTCGCGACCTGGGCATCGACCCGAAGTAGGGCCGGGGCACCGCTCAGGCCGACGGACGGGAAACGGTGGCAGAACGATACGCCGCCGATTTCGCGTCTAGAGGAGCCTCTAGTGTAGACTTGGGTCTTGGACCTCTGACGCATCCCTTCGGGGTGAGGTCCGCGCGCGCGAGTGGTGAAATTGGCAGACACGCAGGATTTAGGTTCCTGTGCCTTACGGCGTGGGGGTTCAAGTCCCCCCTCGCGCACACACATTCACAGTGAACCCGCCGTCACGGCTACCGTGGCGGCGGGTTTGTTCTATCCGTGCTCCGTTGTCCGCCCCGTGCCCGGGCACCCGCCCGCGGCCCCGCTCTCGCAGATTGCGGCAGAACGAGTGCCCGAGCGCGACTCGAACCGGTATTCTGAATACAAGCATCCGCTATGGAAAAGAGGACCTCCCGTGCTGAATGATCATCGTGCCTCTTCGGCCCGCAAAAACGCTGAGCTGCTCCGGGTAACCGCCGGTTCACGCGGCCTGAGCCGCCGCGACGTTCTGCGTTTTGGCGCCCTGTTGAGCGCGGGAACGGCCCTAACCGCGTGCGCTTCGACCGGCTCCTCCAACCCCGCATCGGGTTCCTCGGCGGCTTCAGCGGGCCGTATTTTTCGTTTCGCGCAGGGTGCCGCCCCCGTTCAGCTGGACCCCGCGCTCTCCCCGGTGGCAAGCACCTATCAGGTGACGGCGCAGGTTCTGCAGACCCTGCTCACGGCAGACCACTACACGGGCTCCCCCGATACGACCGATTCGCTCTGCCGCGAGTGGAAGGTTTCGGACGACCGCCTGACCCATACGTTTGTTCTGCGTGACAATGTGCATTTCAGCAACGGTACGGCCCTGACGGCCGCAGCGGTGGTGCAGAATTTCCAGCGTTGGCAGGCCCTGGCAACGGGCGAGTCTACCGCCGCGCTGGTGGTTCCGGCACAGCCCCTGTACGCGTGGGGTTTTGGTGTGCCGGAGCAGCCCGCGCAGAAGGATGCCTCGGCAGATGCCTCCGCCACCCCGTCCGCGCTCGTCTCCCCGACCGCGGGAGCGAGCGCCTCCGCAACCGCGGATGCCCAGAGCAGCGCATCCCCGTCTGCGGATCCCAATTCCTCCGATTCTCAGAAGGGGGCGACCGCGAAGACGGAGGCAACGAAGCCTGAGCCGAAGCCCGTCTCCTTCACCCCGCTGGTGACCTCCGTCAAGGAGCAGGACGGCGCGGTCGTGGTGACCCTATCGCGTCCCTCGCTGGCCTTCGGATGCATCCTGACTCAGCAGGCCTTCGGCATTATCGACCCCGCGCTCTTTGGTAGCGACCAGAAGCTCACCGGTGTTCCGGTGGGCACCGGAGCCTTCCGCATCGAGTCCTCCGAGAAGGGCACCGTGCGCCTGCTTCCGAACGAGCACTTTGACGGTGCACGCCCGCAGCTTGATGAGATTCAGATTTCGACCCTGACCTCCTCCGATAAGCGCTACTTCGCGCTGGTCGAGGGAATGATCGATGCGTGCGATCAGGTGAATTCCTCCGATCTGGGCCAGCTGGCTCGTGACGGTTACCAGACCCCGGGCCGCGACCCGTTCTCGCTCGTGTACCTGCACCTGAACACGGCGCACCCCGTGCTCAAGAATATTTCGGTGCGCCGCGCCATCTCCCACGCGGTTGACCGCGGGGCACTCCACCAGTACTACCCGCAGGGCACCTCTGACGCGCAGACTCTTGTCTCCCCGTCGTTCCGTATTCGGGCCGACCACGCGAAGGAGCACACCGACCGCAATCAGGACCTTTCCCGTTCGCTACTGGCCACGGCCGGGTATAACAACCAGGTTATTGAGTGCTACTACCCCGCGGATGTTTCCCTGCCCTGGATGGATACCCCGCAGAAGGTGTATTCCGAGATGGTGGCTTCCCTCATCGAGGTGGGCCTCAACATTGTGCCGGTGCCGCTCACCTGGGAGGAGTACCACGCGAAGGTGAACGAGCCGTCCTCGACGCGCGGCATTGCGCTGGCGGGCTTCTACGGCATGTACCGCGACCCGTATGCGTTCTTCGGTCCGGCGTTGGCCCCGATGATTGCCGAGCAGCAGGTGCGCTCAATCGTCGCCGCGGCACCCGAGAGCATGACGACCGGGGTGACAGCGAAGACTGTCGAGCTACCCTCTTCAAACGGTGCGGATTCAAATATTCGGATTCAGGCGACGCCGAGTCCGCAGCCAAGCTTCTCGCCAGATCCGGCGAGCCCGGAGGAATCCGCTTCCGCTTCACCCTCCCCCACCCCCACGCCTTCGGCCACGGCCGTTCCCGTGGAGGAATCCCCGAGCTTCCTGCAGATTATGGAGAGCATCCGCGCCGCGGACTCGGCCGAGTCTGTGGATGCGCAGCGTGAGCTCTACGCGAAGGTGGTTACCCAGCTCGGCCAGTTCATGCCGGCGGTTCCCCTGCTGAACGTGACCTCGAAGGTTGCGGTGAGCCGCTCCGTGCAGGGCTACCAGACGGAGCAGAACGCCATCGAGTTCTTCAGCAAGCTGCGCCTATCGTAGCCGGATGCCCCGCGAGGCCGGCAGAACGTGCGGCGGCACGTTCTTCGGCACGTACGGCGGCCCGCGCCTCCGCGGAGGGGCGGAGGCTACCGGGCAACGACAGCTAAGGTTTTTTCCACCCTAAGAAAACCTTACTTATGAGGTGTACCACTCTCCAATATTTTGTGGATTCTAGCTACAACTCACCCTTCAAAAGATAGTAGGCTAGATGATGTACCCCACAATTATTTGTTGTGCCCGAGGCCGGGCACCCACACCCTAGGGAGAATTCAGTGGTAGCACGTACTGAACGAACCGACGTCGTCCTGGTGGGCGGCGGCATCATGAGCGCCACCCTCGGCGTGTTCCTTAAGGAACTCGAGCCGACCTGGAACATCATCCTGCTTGAGCGCCTCGACAAGGCCGCCCAGGAGTCCACCAATCCCTGGAACAACGCCGGTACCGGCCACTCGGCACTGTGCGAGCTCAACTACGCCCCCGCCGGCCCCGACGGCACCGTCTCCACCGCCAAGGCGTTGAACATCAACGAGCAGTTCCAGATTTCCCGCCAGTTCTGGGCCTCCCTGGTTGAAGAAAAGATTCTGGACAACACCGAGTTCATCAACCCGGTCCCCCACATGTCCCTGGTCTTCGGCGAGGATCACTCCAAGTACCTGGCCGCACGTTTCGACGCCTTCCGCAAGGAGAAGCTCTTCGAGCGCATGGAGTTCTCCACCGAGCGCGAGAAGATTGCCGAGTGGGCACCGCTGACCGTGAACGGTCGCAAGGGTAACGAACCCATCGCCGCCACCTGGGCTCCCGAGGGTACCGACGTCGACTTCGGCGCCCTCACCCAGCAGATGATTGACCACCTGCAGCCCAGGGGCGTTGAGGTTCGCTACGGCTACCAGGTCACCAACCTGAACCGCGAGTCCAACGGCTCCTGGACCGTTAACGCGATTAACCGTATCAACAAGGAAGAACCGCTGACCATCAACGCGAAGTTCGTCTTCCTCGGTGCCGGTGGCGGTGCCCTGCACCTGCTGCAGAAGTCCGGCATCAAGGAAGGTAAGGGCTACGGCGGCTTCCCCGTCTCGGGCCTGTTCCTGCGCAACACCCACGAGGCTACCGCACAGAAGCACAACGCAAAGGTCTACGGCCAGGCATCCGTGGGTGCTCCCCCGATGTCCGTGCCTCACCTGGATACCCGCTACGTGGACGGCAAGCGCGCCCTCATGTTCGGCCCCTACGCGGGTTTCAAGACGAACTTCCTCAAGCAGGGTTCGCTGCTGGATCTGCCCCTGTCCCTGCGCCTGAACAACATCTACCCGATGAGCCGCGCGGGCCTGGACAACCTGGACCTGGTCAAGTACCTCGTCTCCGAGCTACTCAAGAACAAGGAAGCCCGCCTCGAGTCGCTGTACCAGTACTACCCCGAGGCTGACGGCGGCGAATGGGAGCTCATCGAGGCCGGCCAGCGCGTTCAGATTATGAAGAAGGACGCAAAGAAGGGCGGCATCCTGCAGTTCGGTACCGAGGTTGTCTCCGCCGCCGACGGTTCGATTGCTGCGCTGCTGGGCGCATCCCCGGGTGCCTCCACCGCGGCTCCTATCATGCTAAACCTACTGTCCAAGTGCTTCCCCTCCAAGATTGCCGGTTGGGAGCCCCGCCTGAAGGAACTCATCCCCGGCTACGGTGTGAAGCTCAACGACAACCCGCAGCTGGCTGACGAGCTGATGGGTCACACCGCTAAGGTTCTGGGCATCCACAACTAGCCGCGCGTAACCCGTCGAACGTTCGACGCGTACTTTCGCCAGGCCCCTCCACCCCGCGTGGAGGGGCCTGTCGCGTACCCGGGGTATCGAGTTTTAAGACCCCGAGAGGGCAAACACACCATATATTTGCACCGTCGGTAAATTGTGCGGTGCGGCAGAAACCCTATAATGTCACCGCAGGGGCGGGAAGAGCAGCTCATTGTTCTTCCCGCCCAAACTGTGCGCCCGCACGCTCTCAGCGCGAGACGTGCGGGGCGCCGCATGTGTACACCTCATCATTCACCCAAGGAGCCCCATTGGCTGCACACACCGGCTCTTCCACGGACACCTCCGCAACCCAGGTACCCGTCGGAGCTCGACGCGGACTCTTCTCCCGTAAGAAGAAGCCCGCGGCCCCCAAGTACGCAAGCGTGAAGCTGCGCGACTTCCCCAAGGGCAGCATCCTCTACATTCTGCGCCGTGCCATCTACAAATTCGGCGCAAACGGCGGCACCGACATGGCGGCAGCACTCACCTACTTCACCGTGCTGTCCATCTTCCCCGCCCTGCTGGCGATCGTCTCCCTACTGGGCGTATTTGGTCACGGTGAGGAAAGCGCCGCCGTCATCCTCGCCTTCCTCAAGGACAACGCGCCCGCCCAGATGTACGGCATCCTGGAAGACCCCATCAAGCAGATTACCGGCGACCATGGCGCGGGCCTGGTGCTGTTGACCGGTATCCTCAGTGCGATCTGGTCCGCCTCCGGGTACACCGGATCCTTCGGTCGAGCTCTCAACACGGTCTACAACGTGCGTGAAGGTCGCCCCGGCTGGATTCTCAAGCCGCTGAACGTCTTCGTCACCACAGTGATTATCATCCTCGTGGTACTCATGATGCTCATGATGCTGCTGGGTGTAACCGTCCTGGACATGGTCGGTCAGTACGTGCCCGCGACCGTCGACATGGAGCTCATCAAGCTCATCTGGCTCAACGGCCGCTGGGTCCTCATCCTGTTCATGGCAATCGCCCTGATTACTCTGCTCTACGCGACCACCCCGAACGTGCGCCGCTTCAAACAGTGGAAGCTCTCCCCCGGTGCGGCGCTCGCCCTCTTCGGCATGGGCCTGGGCGGTTTCGGCTTCACCCTCTACGCCAACAACTTCAGCAAATACAACGCCACCTACGGCCTCATTGGTGGTGTGATCGTGATGTTGCTGTTCATCTGGATCATGAACAACATGCTGCTCTTCGGCGCGCACCTGGACGCGGAAATTATGCTCATGCGCCAGATTATCGCCGGCGACGACGACCACGGCCACCTGAAGGTGCAGCCGCGCAGCACCTCCGCCTCGCGCGCGCTGAAGGCACGCCAGGAACGCCTCATGTCTGCCGGACGCGAGCTGCAGCAGCAGGCGGCAGGCCAGGGCATGCTCCCCAAGCCGAAGGGCCCCTCCGTCGTAGCTCGCGTGCAGAAGGCGGTGGACACCAACACCGCCATGATTCGCACGATGATTGCCGACGGCAAGGAACGACTCGAAAACGGCAAGAAACAGCAGGCGAGGACTGACGCCGCCGAGGCTCAGGCTTCGGAGGCGGCCTCGGCAAAGGCGGATGCACGCGCGACCGCTAAGCCGGACTCTTCCGCGGCAGCAAGCTCATCTGCCGAGACAAAATCTTCCGCCGATCCGGCCCAGGAGGCACTCTTCGACCTGGGTGCCGACAATCTAGGCGCCGATAAGCCGAGCACCGACAACCCGAACGAGGCGGCCAAGAAGAACTAAGAGGCAGCCGAGCGCTCACCCACCATGCGTGTGAAGGGCGCGGGACAGAAACCCCGGTCACTAAGATAGAACTATGACCAGTGCAGAATTCTCTCCCGCGCCCTTTGCCGTACCCACCGCCGCTACGCCTGACGCCGCCGCCGCGACCAATAATGCTGCGCCCGGCGTTACCCTACCCAACCTCGAGTACACCCTCTACCAGCCGAAGCAGCTCAAAAGCCGCATCCCGGCCCTCATGATTCACGGCTTCGCTACCCGCGGCGAACAGCTCTACGGCGGCACCGGCTGGATCCGCCAATACCTGCGCGCCGGATACCCCGTGCTAATCGTTGCCCTGCCCTACCACTCGGACGAGTACCTTAAGGACCCCGAGTCCATGCACGCCATCGACTGCAAGCTCCCCGACCACACGAGTGTGCGCAGCCGAGAAATTCCCGTCGATTCGGTGCTCTCTGTCGATGCGGTGGGCCGGCCGCTGACCCCCATGCACCTGTTCACCAACATGCTCGCTCGGCTGCTACGCACCGTCGCCACCGAGAACGATCTCGGCGTTGAACTGGAATCGCGCGCGCACGTTATCGGCTTCTCCTTCGGCGCCCGCGTCGGCTGGGAACTCGCCCTCACCCACCCGGAGGCGGTCGCCTCCCTCACCCTGGGCGGCCTGCCCCTGCACGACCACCTCATCACCCTGCGCGCCATGCTCGAGGCGCACGAAGGTACCAGCGCCTCCGCGGGCGCGCAGACCCCGGCGGCAGACTCCACGGAGGAGGCCATTGCCTCCTTCACCTCCATTATTGATAACTCCCCCGCTCAGCCCGATGCGCTGCTGAAGTTCGTGCGGATTCCCTTCGGCCCGTTCTTCGACGTGCCCGCGCTGCGCACCGGTTCCCCCGAGCTGCCGGCGGGCAACCCCGGTGCGCATCCGCACGCACCCATCGCGGTCGTGCTCGGCGATGCGGACACCATCGCCGCCGACGGTGCCGAACTCTACGACATGGTGCGCGACGACAACCCGCTCAACCGTTTCATTCCCCTGCCCGGCCGCGACCACGTAAACGCCCTGACCTCCGGTGCCTTCCGACGCGGTGCGCTCGCCTTCGCGGCAGAAGTGGAGGTGGCGGAGGCCGAGGCGGCCGAAGGTACCGGGGGCGCGACGAATCCTTCATAAAACGTCATATTCCTCCGGGGGCTTCACGCTCAGACCCGGGGTGCGTCAGGTATGCCTTAGCTCTTAGAATGGGAACGTATCAAAAAACCTTTATCTAGCGGTTGAGGCTCAACCGCGCCCAGCAAAGGAGCACCATGCACCAGGTTAAGGCTGTCGTAGCCCTCGCCCAGGACGCGCCCGTCACCGTCACCACCATCAACGTACCCGACCCCGGCAAGGGCGAGGCCCTCGTCAAGGTCCTCACCTGCGGCGTCTGCCAGACCGACCACCACTACGTCACCGGCGGCGTCGGCCAGGACTTCCCCTACCTGCTCGGCCACGAGTCCGCAGGTATCGTCGAGGCCGTCGGCGATGACGTCACCGACATCGCCCCCGGCGACCTGGTCATCCTCAACTGGCGTGCCGTCTGCGGCGAATGCCGCGCATGCCGCAAGGGCCAGCCGCAGTACTGCTTCGCAACCCACAACGCAACCCAGAAGATGACCCTCGAGGACGGCACCGAGCTCACCCCCGCGCTGGGTATCGGCTCCTTCGCCGAGAAGACCCTCGTCGCGGCAGGTCAGTGCACCAAGATTACCGCCGATATCAGCCCCGAACAGTACGCAGCAATTGGTCTGCTCGGCTGCGGTGTCACCGCCGGCCTGGGTGCCGTGCTGAACACCGGTGAGCTCAAGCGCGGCGAGTCCGTGGCCGTCATCGGCTGCGGCGGCGTCGGCACCGCAGCAATTGCAGGCGCACAGCTGGGTGGCGCGACCACCATCATCGCCGTGGACATCGACGAAGAGAAGCTGGCCCGCGCCCGCGAGCACGGCGCAACCCACACCGTGAACTCCTCCAAGGTCGACCCCGTCGAGGCCATTAAGGAGCTCACCGGCGGCTTCGGCGCAGACCTCGTCATCGACGCCGTCGGCATCGCCCCCACCTTCAAGCAGGCCTTCGAGGCACGCGACCTGGCTGGCCGCGTCGTCCTCGTCGGTGTGCCCGCACCCGGCACCACCTGGAACATCCCGCTGGACGAGGTGTTCGGCCGCGGCGGCTCCATCAAGAGCGCCTGGTACGGTGACACCCTGCCCTCCCGCGACTTCCCCGAGTTCGTGGACCAGTACCTGCTCGGCCGCCTCGATCTGGACAGCTTCGTCTCCGAGCGCATCACCCTCGAGGACGTCAACGAAGCCTTCGAAACCATGAAGACCGGCCGCGTGCTGCGCTCGGTCGTGGAACTCTAGGAGCGTAGCGTGAGCGAACGTATTGAACGAGTCGTCACCTCCGGCACCTTCTCGCTGGACGGCGGCTGCTGGGACGTCGACAACAACGTCTGGATCGTCGGCAACGGCTCCTCGGTGATCATCATTGACCCCGCCCACGACGTCGACAAGATCTCGCGAACCGTCGCGGGCCGCACCGTGGAGAAGATCCTGCTGACCCACGCCCATGACGACCACATCCGCAGCGCCAAGGAGGCGGCGGAACGCTTCGGCGCCCCCGTCTACCTGAACCCCGCGGACCGTGTGCTCTGGGAAATGGTGTACCCCTCCTGGGACTTCGACCGTGAGCTGGCCGACGGCGACGTGCTACGCATCGGCGAGACCGAGCTGACCGTGCTGGCAACCCCCGGCCACTCCCCCGGCTCCGTATGCTTCTACGCACCCACCCTCAGCTGGGAAAACAGCGAAGGCGTCGTCTTCTCCGGCGACACCCTCTTCAACGGTGGCCCCGGCGCAACCGGACGCTCCTACAGCGACTTCGACACCATCATCGAGTCGATCTCGACCCGCCTGCTGACCCTGCCCGAGTCCACCGCGGTCCTCACCGGCCACGGCGACAGCACCGGCATCGGTCTGGAGGCGCCCGAGCTGCCCGCATGGATTAAGCGCGGTCACTAAGCGTTTGCCCGCACGGCACGGCTGCCCCCCGCGGCTACCCGCCCAGCGCGGCACTAAAAAGAGGAAGGCCCCGCCACCTGCACGCAGGTGACGGGGCCTTCCGTCGTATTTGGAAACGCGAAGGATTAGGCGTCCAGGGGAGCCAGCTTCTCCTCGTGCTCCTCGCGCCACAGGTAACCGTACAGGTGCCCCAACGCAAAGTACATGGTCGCCACAATCACCGGCACCATGAACGCGTTGCGGTAGTACGGGGCGTCGCCCATGTAGCCGCCCCACATGCATCCCATCGCCATGCCGATGCCCAGCATCGAACGGGTGAAGAAGCTTGCCTGTGCGTCGGGAATATACTTCAGCGAGCGGCTCAGCGACAGCTCATGGCCGGCGAAGGCCACACCCAGCGTCGCACCGCACAGGACCAGTGCATAGAAAATCGTTGACGTATCCACGCTCGTTGGCAGGTACAGGGCGGCCAGGACCAGCAGAATTCCGCTCAAAAGCCAGCCGTGCCACGGGTTAATGGACTGCCCACCCAAAATCACGGGGAAAGCCACCAGAACCATCGATCCCGTTCCGACGGCCACCATCGCCATGAACATGTTCATCGACCCCTGCATCAGCGCGAAGCCCAGCAGACCCGAGCCCACGGAGCCCACGCATCCGCCCAGTAGCACCAGGCCAATCACCAGCACCGCAGTCTGCAGGCTCGGACGCGTCATGCGCACCCGCGCGCTCGCCGTCTTCAGGCGAGATACATCCGGTAGGAACTTCGGCGCCACGAAAACCACCAGGAGCAGGAGCACATCCAGACCGATAGTAATCCAGAAGCCCGAATATTCGTGGTTAGGCGCAATGTAGGCGTCGCCAATCCAAATCATCAGGGCCGCTAACGGGTGCATCGACAGGTTCGCGGTGGTACCCCACGAGACGGCCGTCGCCAACCGCTCGTCGCTATACCGGTAATTCCGGCGATACAACGATTCAAGAGCGAACGGAGTCCACGGCGGGGTCGTAAAGCCCATCGCCACGCAGGAGAGCGCGTGGTAAAGGGTACTCACATTGTTCGGATCCACAGTCAGACGCCAGCCGATGACCAGCATGTTCGCTATCGCTGCGATGTTCAACACCGACGTGATACCCAGAAGAAACTGCAGGCCCAGGGCCCGCACCAGCATGGGCCCCATCATCACCTGAACCGAGTACGCACCGGCAAAAGCCGCCACCGCGTAACCGGCGTCGTGCACGCTACCCAGGTGGCTCGCCAGCAGAATATACAGGGCAAACGCCGAAGATGCCGCGGGAATGTGGAACAGAATGGTCAGGACGCTACGCGCAAATCCCTCATCGCGCAAGATATCACGCAGGTACTTGCGCTGCTCACGGCCGTTTCGCCAAAACAGCGCCCAATGCTGACGCACGATGTTCGATACCGAGTCGTCCTTATTGACCTCATCATCCGAGGGCAGAGGGAGGGGCCTCACCTCCTGCAGCACGTGGTCGTTGTTACGCACCACATCGGTGAGGGGACCGCCCGGAGCGGAGGGAACCCCCGTGCCGGAGGTAGGCTGCACGTGTAGCTCGGGAGGAGGAGTCACCTTCATAGTGTGCGGAGGAACCCCCGGTACGTGAGCACCGGGGGTGGGTGACGCGTCCTCGGGGTGAGCCGCGGGGCGCGCTGAATCCTGATTCCTACGCTGAGGTGTTGGGGTCATGGTCTCTCTCGTGATTATTCCGCCGGTTCTCGACGCGTCAGCGTTCGAGGGCGGGGGTATGCCTAATAGGAGTTTACCCTCACCGAGGAGCCACGCTGTCCCTTTTCCACCACAATCTGGGTCGGAATACGGTTCTTCATCTCTTCAACGTGCGAAATAAGGCCGATGGTGCGACCGTTCTCACGCAGAGACTCGATGGTGTTCATCACCGTATCCAGGGTTTCGGAGTCGAGCGTACCGAAGCCCTCATCGATGAAGAGGGTGTCCAGCTCGATTCCGCCGTTGTTCGACTGCACCACCTCGGCCAGTCCCAGGGCCAGAGCCAGGGAGGCCAAGAAGGACTCACCGCCGGACAAGGACGCGGCGTCGCGCGGTTCTCCCGTCCAGGTGTCCGTGATGTTCAGGTTCAGGCCACCGCCGCTACGGCTTCCCTTAGCGCGGTGGTCGCTGAGCTTCATACCGTAGCGACCGTCGCTCATGCGCTGCAGGTGCTTATCCGCGACGTCCAGGATCCGCTCGAATTCACCGCCGAGCACGTAGCTCACCAGGTCCACCTGGTGCGTGTACCCGCCGAGGGTGTCGCCTCGGGCCGCGGCGGCGAGGGCCCCCAGCATCTCGGCCCGATCGTAGCGTTCGGCCGTCCGTTCGCGGAAGGCGACAAACTCACTCCGCAGGGCCTGCAGGGAACGCACGACGCCTTCCCTCTCACCCTCTCGGCGAACGAGGTGCTGCACCCGCTGGCGCAGTTCCTCGATACGTCCCCTGAGTTCCTGCTGATCATCCGGGGCCTGTTCGCCCGCGGCCACGCGAGCCGCGACCTCGACCAGGGCTTTGCGGCCCAGGCTTTCGTTCACGCGGGCGGACTCCAGCTCGTAGTCGTTCACGGCCTTCTCGAGGGCCAGAATCTGAGCCTCGGTTCGCTCGGCCATGATGACCCCGGCGGAATCGGCAAAGGGCGACTCCCGGAGCAGCCCCTGAACCTCGACGAGGTGCTTAGAGTGCTCCTCCGCCGCGCGGTTCAGCAGCAGGGAGCCCTGTTCCTCGCGCTGGGCGAGGGCGCGGTAGTTCTCAAGTGCCTCAATGCGTTGGGCAAACGGGATGTGAGCCTTGGAAGGCGCCAGCTCTCGAGCCAGGGCGTCACGGCGTTCGAGGCTTTCGCGGTGGAGGGCCTGGGCCTCGGTGAGGGCATCGTGCAGGGTGCTCCGGGTCTCTTCGGCGGCCTTCTGTTCGGCCTCCGCCTGAGCCTGGCGCTTGCGCAGGGCGTCGCGCTCGGCGAGACGGGTCGTCGTCTGCTGAACCCGTTCGCGAGCCTGGGCCAGCTGCCGGGCGCTCTGCTCGGGATCCGCGCGTTCCTGGGCCGCGAGGGTTTCGCTCTGGCTACGGGCGCGGGCCAGCGCCTCAGAAGCCCGGTGATACGCGAGGGTGGCCTTTTCCTTCTCCTCCTCGCGAGCGCGGGAGGCCTCGTGGGCGCGGTCTTCACGGGTCTTGGCTGCGTCCAGATCGGTCTGCTCGACGAGGCTCTCGCCCTCGCGGGCACGGGCAGGGTTGGGATGCTCCGCGGAACCGCACACCGGGCAGGGTTCCCCCTCGGTCAGCTCGCGGGCGAGCAGGGAGGATGCCTGGGCCAGTCGCTGCGCCTGCAGGCTCCTGAAGGCGTCGGTCGCCTCGATAGCGGCTCGGGCGGCTTCCTCCCAGCGTTCCTGAGCCTTCTGCCGGGTGCCGAGGGCTCGTTCCGCTTCCTTCTCGGCCTCGGCGACGGCCCGCCGCGCGGCGTCAATATTCTGCTGGGCCTGCTGGGCTTCGCGGTGCGCCTTCTCGGCGTCCTCGGCCCCGCGGAGGGCAAGAGCGTGCTCTTCCTCGGCCTTCTCGTAGGCCTTCAGGTTCTCCTGAATTTCCCGTGCCCTGGCACCCAAGGTTTCGAGGTTCTGGGCGGCGCTTTCGACCTTCTGGGCCAGCTGCTCGCTCCGGGTTTGGGCCTGTCGGACAGTGCGCTCCTCCTGGGCCAGCTGATCGTCGCGCTTGTGCAGGGCGCGCAGGGCGGTGAGGGTCGCGTCGAGATGCCGGCCGCGGGCCTCCGCGGGCTCTTCAGCCGTACGCGTGGCGAAGAGCTCCTCCTCGGGGTAGGGCACGGCGTCTTCCGCGGGATCCTCCCCCGCGCGCAGGGCACGGAGCAGGCTCTCGCGAGCGGTCTTCAGGGCGCCTGCGTACTCGGCCTGCCGGGCGCGCTGTTCCTCGATATCCCGTTCCTCAACGCGCAGCTGGGTGTAACGCGCGGTGAGCGGGGCGGCGGCGCGGGCATCCGCAAGCTCCTTCACGCGTGCTTCGTGCGGTTCCCGTTCCTCAACGAGACGTTCACGGCGCGCGATGAGCTGCTCGTACTCGCCCCAGTCCTTGCGAAGCTGAAGGCGCTCGTTGAGGGTCTGGGCGTGACGGTCAGCTTCGCCGGCGAGGCGGGACTGTTCCCGGCCGTCCCGCGCGGAGGCGGTGCGCGCCTCCTCGACACCGGAGGCGAGCCACGCGTCAAGGGTGTCGGCGGCGACGGTTTCGGGGGTAACCGTATCCGTGGCTTCTGCGGTCTCCGGCCCACCGTCGGCGGGGGACGCTTCGGCCGCCTCCCCCTCGGGGGTGAGCGGGGCGAGGCTTTCGCGAAGAGCCTCCATACCACTCCGGGCACGATTGAGATAGCCGTCGAGGGCCTGTTCATCGTTGGCAACGTCCTGCCGGGCTTGCTTTGCCTCCTCGAGAAGCTCGGCGTACATGGCCTCGATGTGATCTACGGGGAACATCTTCTTGAGCAGTTCTTTACGCTCTACCGGCTTGGACTTGAGGAATTGCGCGAACTGCCCCTGCGCGAGGAGCACGACCTTGAGGAATTGTTCGCGGTTGAGGTGAATACGCTCCGCGATGACGGCGTTGACCTCTTTGACCTGGGAGGCGATGGGCTTCCAGGCCTTATCGTCCCCCGGGTTGCCTCCGGGAAGCAGCTCCTCCACGGTGGCGGTGGCGGCCTTGACGGTCATCTGTCCGGCGCGCTTGCCGCGGGTGATGGGGTGGCTGTACACGGGGGTGCGGTTAATGCGCAGGCGGCGGCCCTGCAGGGTGAGGTCGAGGAAGACGCGGGGCGGGGTGTTGCTGCGTGCCGCGTAGGTGGAGTAGAGCTGCGCGGGGTCGCGGTCGCCGGTGGTGCCGCCGTAGAGGGCGTAGCAGATAGCGTCCAGGATGGTGGTCTTACCGGCGCCGGTGGGACCGTTGAGCAGGAAGACTCCGGCAGCGTTGAGGTCGCCGAAGTCGATGGTCTGCCGGTCGGGGTATGCCATGAAGGCTTCAAATTCGAGGCGGTGCAGAATCATGCGTGGTCTTTCTGAGCGGTGACTCGGTCGGCGATATCGGTGATGACGGCGCGTTCGGGGTCGGTGAGGGGACGCTCGCGAACGTAACGGTGGAATTGGTCGAAGAGGTCCACGGGGTTAATCTTCTGGCTGAGCGGCGGAGCGGCGGGTTTTTCGATGGCTTCGCGGGTGCTGCGGTAGCTGAAGTGCGAGATGGTTTCGTACCGCTTGCGGAGCGTGTCGACCGCGCCGACGGGAAGGGTCTCGTCGGTGAGCTCGATGCGGCAGTAGTAGCCGCGCTCGTAGGGGGTGTATTCCGGGTTGTTGAGCAGATCGTCCATGGTCCCGCGGAGGGTTTTCATGGGAACGCGGGTTGCCCATTCATGCCCCGTGATGACGGGCTCTTCGCCGGGTGTGAGCTCGATGAGGTAGGCCCCGTTGCGGTTGGTTTCTTCGCTAAAGGAGAAGCCGAGGGGTGAGCCGCTGTAGCGAATGGTCGCGGTGACGGGGTACCGCTTATGAATGTGCCCGAGGGCTACGTAGTCGAAGCTGTCGAAGAGGGAGGCGGGTACCCAGTCGATGCCGCCGACGCTGATGTCGCGTTCGGAGTCGCTGCGGGGCGTGGTGTCGGCGTTGCCTGCGGTGTTGCTGACAGTTGCGTGGCTCATGACGATGACGCGGTCGGCACCTTCGCCGCGAGCTCGACGGTCGGCGATATCCGCGCGAATGGCATCGGTGACGGCGCCGAGGACGGCGCGGTGAGTGGGCTCAACCCCGAGTGCGGTGGCGTGCAGGCGCGGCGCAAGGTAGGGAACGGCGTAGACGTGCACGCGCTGGGCCCCCTCGACGAGTTCGACGGGGCGGGTGGCGTCCTCGAGAGTGGTTCGGATGTGCACGCCCGAGGCTTCGAAGAGCGCTGATCCGTAGCTGAGGCGGCGGAAGGAATCATGGTTGCCGGAGCTGAGGATAACCTGCACGCCGGCCTGGACGAGGCGGGTGAGAGCCCGGTCGAGCAGGGTGGTGCTTTCGGCGTTGGGGATGCTGCTGTCGTAGACGTCCCCGCTAATGAGGAGGGCGTCAACGCCTTCGGCCCGAACGTAGTCGAGCAGTTCGTCGATGAACTGTCGGTGCTTGTCGGTGAGAGGGCTGCGGTGAAAGGTGCGGCCGAGGTGCCAGTCGGAGGTGTGCAGAATCTTCATGGTTTCAGTATGGCACCGTTGAGAAAAGTGCGCCCCGCGGTTCGTCATTCACGGTTTGGACCACGCTGCTCGGGCCCTACAGCGGCGTATGCGCTCATGCGGAGCGGGGGCTCCGTCCTCAAGGCGCCCCAGCGCCGCAGAGGGGGCACTCCCCCGCGAGCGTGAGCGCGGAGCCGCCTGGTACAGGCCTCCCGCGAGCACAAAGCCGCTTTTGTCTAAGCCCTCCTCAATGGCTGATGACAACAAGTAACCGACCATACGCGATGTAGGCGCTCATGCGGAGCGGGGGCTCCGTCCTCAAGGCGCCCCAGCGCCGCAGAGGGGGCACTCCCCCGCGAGCGTGAGCGCGGAGCCGCCTATCTGTTGCGGAGTCCGCGTCCTAATGCGCCCGTGGGATAATCGCCCTATGAGTTTTTCTGAGTTCACGCGCGCACCCGAGGTTTCTGCGGAGTTTGCGGGCCGGGTGCGCGGCCTGTTGTATGCGTCTGCGCTGGGTGACGCGCTGGGCTATCCCCTTGAGTTGCTGTCGGCGGAGCAGATCGCGGAGCGCAACCCGAAGCCCTGGGAGGCCGCGTACGGCGAGCTGCTAATCAGCGATGATACGCAGCTGACCTGCTACACCCTAGACGGCCTGACGGAGGTTCTGGAGTGGAATAACGAGGGCGCGGCGGCGGATGAGTTGGCGTGCCTGTGGCTGGCGTATTTGCGGTGGTTCCGCGGTATTGGCGAGGCTCTGCCGGAGACCGCCCCGTTTTCTTTGGATCGTGAAATTGACGGGTCGAACGAGTTGACGGCTCGTCGCGGTCCGGGTGCTGCGACGTTGCGGGGGTTGGGTACCGGTGAGATGCAGCTGGTGTCGAAGTCGGTGAACCCTGATGCTCTGGGTAGCGGCGCGCTGGTGCGTTCGGCGGCTCTGGGGCTGTTGCCGGTGGCTCAGGAGCGCACGGTGGTCATGTTGGCGGTGCGCGGTGCGGCATTGACGCACGGCCACCCGGAGGCTTTAGTGTCAGCGGCGGCGTACGCGCTGCTCATCCGCGATTTGTTGGCATCCCCGTCCGGCTCGTTTGACGCGTTGCTGGAGGCGGCGCGTCGTGTGGTGTCGTGGTGCGGTTCGGTTGCCGGGGATGATGCGATTCCGGGTGATGGTTCCCGCACCGTGGAGGCGCTGAACCGTGCCTTCGAGCTTTTGGAGCGCGGTGTGGTGCCGGGGCCGCAGGCGGTGGCTGAGCATTTTGGTACGGGGTGGACCGCCCCGGAGCTGCTGGGCACGGCGCTGTGGTGCGCGGCGGATGCGCTGAGGAATCTGCCCGCCGATGCCGATGATGCGACGGTGCGTGGCACCCTGTTTGAGGGGCTGTGCCGCGCGGTGTCAGTGGATTCTGATTCGGATTCGGTGGGAGCGATGGTCGGTATGCTGTGGGCGGCGGCCGGTCTGCCGGTGGGTTCGGAACCTGCGGGTGATGCCTGGGCACAGGCGCTGGGTCGTGTGCATGGCCTAGACCAGGTGGAGGCGGTTGCGGAACGCTATCTGCGCCAGCTGGGTCTGTAGTAGCGCTGAACCTCGACGGCATAGCGGCGATGCGGAGCGGGGGCTCCGTCCTCGAAGCGCCCCCAGGCGCTGAAGAGGGGGCACTCCCCCGCGAGCATCGTCCGCGAGCCGGCTGTACCGGAGCGGTACCGCGAACATCGTCCGCGTGCCGACTGTACGGAACTACATAACGCTCATCGTCCGCGTGCCGCATATACAAACTGTTTACATACGCAGAAAAGGCTCTCCGGTAATGTCGGAGAGCCTTTTCTGTATGTGCTAGAACTAGCGAAACTGAACCTGGACGGCATAGCGGCGATGCGTAGCGGGGGCTCCGTCCTCGAAGCGCCCCCAGGCGCTGAAGAGGGGGCACTCCCCCGCGAGCATCGTCCGCGAGCCGGTCCTGCGGAGCTGTACCGCGAGCGGGAACCGGTGCGCCGTAATTGGTAGTCGGAGTACTAGTCCAGGTAGTCGCGCAGTACCTGCGAACGCGACGGGTGACGGAGCTTAGACATGGTCTTCGACTCGATCTGGCGGATTCGTTCGCGGGTCACGCCGTAGACCTTACCAATCTCGTCGAGGGTCTTGGGCTGACCGTCGGTCATGCCGAAGCGCATGGCGACGACACCGGCTTCACGCTCGGAGAGGGTGTCGAGGACGGAGTGAAGCTGCTCCTGCAGAAGGGTGAAGGACACCGCGTCTGCGGGGACGACTGCTTCGGAGTCTTCGATGAGGTCACCGAATTCGGAGTCGCCGTCTTCGCCGAGGGGGGTGTGCAGGGAGATGGGCTCGCGGCCGTACTTCTGAACCTCGATGACCTTTTCGGGGGTCATGTCGAGTTCCTTACCGAGCTCCTCGGGGGTGGGTTCGCGACCGAGGTCCTGAAGCATCTGGCGCTGCACGCGGGCGAGCTTGTTGATGACCTCGACCATGTGCACGGGGATGCGGATGGTGCGGGCCTGGTCTGCCATGGCGCGGGTGATGGCCTGGCGGATCCACCAGGTTGCGTAGGTGGAGAACTTGAAGCCCTTGGAGTAGTCGAACTTCTCGACGGCGCGGATGAGGCCGAGGTTACCTTCCTGGATGAGGTCGAGGAAGAGCATGCCGCGGCCGGTGTAGCGCTTGGCGAGGGAGACGACGAGTCGCAGGTTGGCTTCGAGCAGGTGGTTCTTGGCTCGCTTGCCGTCGTGGACGACCCAGCGCATGGCCTTCTTGAGGTCCTTGTCCATGTCGGGGTTTTCGGCGATCTTGTGTTCTGCGTAGAGGCCGGCCTCGATGCGCATGGCGAGGTCGACTTCCTGCTGTGCGTTGAGCAGGGAGACCTTACCGATCTGCTTGAGGTAGTCCTTGACGGGGTCGGCGGTTGCGCCGGGGGTGACAACACGCTGAGCGGGGGCATCGTCGTCGTCGCTGGCGGTGAGAACAAAGCCGGAGCCCTTGGCTGCTACAGCCTCGGCGGCCTTCTTTTCTTCCTTCTTGGCGACGGTAGCTTCGTCTTCTTCAGGCTCTTCGTCGGCGTCGGTGGTTTCGAGATCGTCGTCGAGTTCGAGGTCGAAGTCGTCGTCGGTCTTCTTGCGTCGTCCGCCGGTCTTGCGCTTGGTGGTTGCCTTAGCGGTGGTCTTGCGGGTGCGCTTGGGCTTTTCCGCGGTGGTTGCGGTAGCAGTATCTTCTGCGGTGGTTTCCTTGGCTGCCTCGGAGGTGGTCTTGGCTGCCTTAGTAGCCTTAGTAGTCTTGGTTGCCTTGGTGGCGCGGGTGGTCTTGGCGGCGGTTTCTTCGGTTGCGTCGCCGGTTGCAGTCTTCTTGCTAGGTGCAGGTGCCACTAGTACCCTTTCTGGCTTGTGTTGGGGTGCTTTGTCTGCAAAACACCTAAGACCCTGTCAAGTCTGTGCTGGCGTCCTCTTTGGTGTGTTTGCGGCTCTGAACCGATTAACGCTGAGGGATGGGTTTTTATTCCGCTCGCGTTGGTCGTTTACGTGGTGCCGCAGCTCGTTGTACTGAGCTGTTTGAGGGCGCGCTATAGCGCATCGACTGTACGGGGTCAATACATAAGTATTGCAGATTTTCGGGTGCTTTCAACTTGACTGGCCGTAGGTCGGGGTGTTTTTGCGGGGCTTGAGGGTGCTGATGGTGGTCCCTTCGGTGAGCGCGTCGGTATTGGCACACCGAGCGGTGAGCCAGGCGGGGCAGGTTCCGGTGGCGAGTCGCGCATCGATGATGTTGGGGCTGAGGCGGGGGTCGTGGAGCTGTGCCTCGTGGCGCAACAGGTTGGCGTAGGTGCTGTGTCCCTTGAGCCAGTTACTCCAGGATTGAAGGGTGCGTAGGGCACTGTACTCCGCGGTGTTGGAGCCCGGAACGAGAAGGCTGGAGAGAAGCTCGAGGGCGTTGAGGCGGCGGTAGTCGGGTGCCTCGACGTCGGCAGACCCGGCGAGCGCGGCGCGGTAGTGGTTAAGGGCCGCGAGGCGGCGGGGTTCGCTCATATAGGTGCTGTTGTTGAGCTGTTGGATGATGTGTTGGTCACGGCTTTCTTCATCGGTTGCGGGTGCTTCACCGTCCGTTTCTGCGCCGTAGGGAGAAACCCGACCGCCGATGTACTCGTGGAGGGTTTCTTCGTGAAGCAGGGAGCTTTCGGCGAGGTCGATTCCGTCGAGCTCGGTGAAGGCCCAGCGCTCGAGATCTGCGGCTTGGATGGTGCGGTGGGTTCGGCGAATCCAGTCTTGCCACTGATTGCACTTGGCGGGGACGGTACGCACGGCGGGCCCCTCGCCTGCCAAGGCAGCGGTGAAACTGCGAGGTATCCGGGCCTTTCGGGTGATGCGCGTGCCGTAATGGGGCGGTTCGATGGGCTCTTCGCGAGGCTCACCGAGGGGTGCGGCGCCGCCGAGGGCATAGTAAATGTAATCGGTGGTGTACCGCTGGATGGTGAGTACCTGCTGGGTTCGGTCGAGGCCGTATCCGGCGAGGTATGCCAGGGTCTCCGGGCTGAGAATTTCGAGGGTGCTGTGTTCCTCGAAGGCGTTGGTGAGGGTGCTGGGTTGCAGGGATGCACGCAGGTACCCGGCGACCTCGGCGGGGATGAGCTCGCGGAGGGTGTCGCCGATGGTGCGTTCGCTGAGTTCGGGTGGGGTGTTCAGGTAGGGCTCTACTGCGCTGATGGCGGTCTCCCAGTAGCAGAGGTCGAGCTGGGCCTGGCGGTAGGCTCGGTCGGTGGTGGTGACCGGGACGCGTTGAGCGCGGGTTGCGCTCCAGAGTTCGGAGGCGGATTCCCAGTCATCTCGGGTAGCGGGGTTGTTAGTCGTGTCGGTATCCCAGGGGCTCCGGGCGAAGTTGCCGGTTGCGTCGGGCGCGATGCTGTCGCCGAGGCTGGTTCGCCATGCCTGGTAGCGGCTGGTGTGGAGGTCTTCGATGGGTCCGAGGAGGGTGAGCGCTTCCATGCGGTCGTTGAGGGCCCACACGGTAGCGGCGCCGGCGTAGATGATGTCTTCGCAGCGTCGTTCGCCGACGATGCGCGGGTCGAAGAGCATGTGTGCCCAGGAGCTGATGCGGCTCTGCGCGGTGATGTCTGCGCCGACTTCGTGCAGGGTCGCGGCGGTTCGGGTGGCTGGGTCGAGTTGGCGTTGGCGTACGGCGTTATCGCCATCGACGATGATGGCGTAGAAGCGGTTGAGGGGTGCCCCGTCGTATTCGGCGGGAATCATGGTGAAGAGGCCGGTGAGGTACACGGCGCGGTGGCTTTCGGGGAGCGGTTCTTCAGGCAGGTTGACTCGCAGGCTGGGGCCAAGGACGGAGTTGTGGGCGGTGAGGATGATGAGGGAGCGTTCGGGCCAGTAGCCGTTGTGGTGGAGTGCGTGGCTGAGAACGTCGTACTCGGTGGAGATTGCGGGAGGCGCGGGGCTCGGGGTGCCGTTCGGAAGACTATCCGTCCGGACGGCTGCGCTCTGGAGGCCGTCTCGGGTGTTAGGGTTCTGGGCGCTGGGCTTCTGGGTATTGCGGTGCTTGTTCATGGTTCCACAATGTCAGGTGCGCCGCCTTGGCATCCGTTAAAGAAAAAATCTGTGGATATCTCCTCCGTAAAGAGAAGAAAATCCACAGATTTATTCGTTTTGTTCGGTTTTTCGGGTACCGCACCGCGGCGGTTCCGTCACATTCGGTCACGAACGCCCCGCTGTACGGTCGGCAGGAGAGCCGCAGATGCAGGTGAGTCTCCCCTCCTCCCGGCGCCGCGCCTCGACGAATCGGTTAGCGTCTGCCTAGCGTTCCCCTAGTGCTCGTCCAGGAAGCGTTCGAAGAGGGCACCAATCTCGTCGCGGCTCGGAATGTTGTTGGCGTCCCGTCGCGAAAGCGGAATGGCGATATCCGAGGTGCGGTAGTTCTCGTCGTAGTTCTCTTCCATGGTCGTGATCATGCGCCCAATTTCGGGGTTCTGCTTGACCTGGTCGTTAATCTGCCCGTGCACGTGGCGGGCGGCCTCGCGCAAATCGTCGGTGGGTAGCGAGAGATGCGCGGCCATGCCCACGTGCTCGAGGGCGGTGAGGGTGCCCTGCGGCAGGTCGGCCTCGGAGATGTACTGCGGAATATTCACGCCGAATCCCACGGTGTCGTAGCCGTTGTCGGTAAAGAGCACCTCGAGCAGGTTGGTGATGGTCGCGTGCATATCCGCGGTAGGCTTCCACGGGGAGATGCCGCGAATCAGGTCCTTGCGGGAACCGTGCGCGGTGACGGGGAAGGGTCGGGTGTGCGGCACGGGCATGGGGTAGGCCGAAACCAGCACGATGAGCGAAGGCTGCAGGCGTCGCACAATGCCGAGCAGAGCCTTCTGAAAACGCTGCCACTGCAGGTCCGGTTCGGCGCCGGTGAGCAGCAGGAAGGGCTGATCGAGGCTATCCTCGACGGCGTAGAGCTTGAGCTGCGGGTACTGCGGGTTCTCGAAGTGGTCCTTCTCGTAGTGCACGAAGGGGCGGCGGGCGCGGTAGTTGTGCAGCTGGTCGCTGTCGAACTCGACGATTTCAATGTTCTTCAGCTCGCTGAGGAGCACCTGCCCGAGCTGTCCGGCGGTGGATCCGGCGTCCTGCGGGCTGGAGAGGGCGATGACGAGGGTCAGCCCGTGCATCCGCGGATCGTCGAGGATTTTGGTGTTAGCTAAGTAGAGATCTTCGGGATTGAGCATGACGGCCTCCTCACTATGAATCCGTTCGGCCCGCCACACCGTGTTTCGTCACGGGGCTGGCCGACGCGCCTTTCTGTCAACAGACGCTTTCCGTAGTCTTTCATTCTAGGCCAAGAAGATTGTGTTGGCTTCTATCTCGGCGTTTTCTCGCGGCGGGTGAACGGTCTGCCCCGCATGAGCCGAAATGCTGGGGACCCCCGCGGACGGCTTGCGAGCGTACGCGCCGCTCCCCCGCCCCATCCGGTAGAGTAGAAACGGGTAGTCCGCGCGGCTTTGCGCGGCGCATCCCGCCTCTACGGGCACCGTTTCGAGCGGTTCGCCTGCCTCGGGCGGGATGGTTTCAAGAAGACATACGCAAAGGAGTAACGATGTCTCTTTCCCTGTCGATTCACAGCACCGACCTTGAGGCGCTGGAGGCCGACGTTCTGGTCCTGGGTGTTCTGAAGGGTTCCGAGGGCCCGTACCTGGCCCCGAACTCGCTGTCTGAGGATTCCGCCGAGGGTATCAACGAGCTGCTGGAGGCGCTGGGCGCCTCGGGCGCCCCCGATCAGCTGCTGCGTCTGCCGGGTCTTGAGGATTCGGGTGCCGGCATTGTGGCTCTGGCTGGTCTGGGTTCCGATCAGGCTACCGGTCAGGAGCGTCTGGATGCCCTGCGCTATGCCGCTGGTTCAGCAAGCCGCCAGCTGGCCGGTTCCGCTGAGGAGATTGCCTTCGATTTCGGCCTGTCCTCCGTGGATGAGATTGAGGCCGTCGCGCACGGCGCCGTGCTGGGTAACTTCATCGAGGAGGGTATGCGCGGCAAGACCCAGGATTCGATCAAGGAAGAGATTGAGTCCGTCCTGATTATTTCCTCGATTGATCCCGATGAGGCGGAGCCCGCACTGGTGCAGGCCCTGGTCCTGGGTGAGACCACCAAGGACGCACGCCGTCTGGTGAACCTGCCCCCGTCGCACCTGTACCCCGAGACCTTCGGTGAGTTTGCGGCTGAGCTGGCCGAGGATTACGCAAACGTTGAGATTGAGCTCTTCCACTACGACCGCCTGGTCGAGGAGGGCTTCGGCGGTATTGCCGGCGTTGGTCAGGGTTCTCCCCGCAAGCCTGTTCTTGCCGTGGTGAAGTACGTCCCCGAGAACCCGAAGGCTCACGTGGCTCTGGTGGGTAAGGGTATCACCTTTGACTCCGGCGGTAACTCGCTGAAGCCCGCCGCTTCGATGATGACCATGAAGTGCGATATGGCCGGTGCCGCAGCCGTGCTGAACGCCGTGGTGGCCTCCGCTGAGCTGGAGGTTCCGGTGGCCGTGACCGGTTACCTGTGCCTGGCCGAGAACATGCCCGGCGGCCACGCCCTGCGCCCCGAGGATGTCATCACCATGCGCGACGGTCGTACCGTTGAGGTGCTGAACACCGATGCCGAGGGTCGCCTGGTTATGGCGGACGGTATCGCGCTGGCTTCCGAGGCTAAGCCGGACGTCATTCTGGATATCGCCACCCTGACCGGTGCCGCTATGGCCGCCCTGGGCCTGCGCACCGCCGCTCTGCTGGGTGACGAGGAGATTCGCGAGCGCGTGCAGGCTGCCGGTGCATCCGCCGGTGAGGCTTACTGGCCGATGCCGCTGGAGTCTTACCTGCGCAAGAGCCTGGACTCGCAGGTTGCCGATATTAAGAACATCGGTTCGCGTTTCGGCGGTGCCCTGACCGCGGGCCTGTTCCTGAAGGAGTTCGTGGGCGAGGGTATTCCGTGGGCGCACCTGGACATCGCTGGTCCCGCGTTCAACGAGGAGGCACCCTACGGTTACACCCCGAAGGAGGGTACCGGCTTCGGTACCGCAACCCTGGTGAACTTCATCCAGTCCTACGCCAAGTAGAGGGTTCGGCTGCGCCGAGACTCTTGCAGGGGGCTTCCTCTCTGCAGTGTTTCCGCTGATTGCTGAACGGTTATATAGGGATGCGCGAGGCGCTTTGGCTGAACAGGCCGGGGCGCCTCGCGTGTTGCGTTGAGGTCATTTCCGCCTTTTCTCGGTTCGTTGGGGAGGGAGCTTTTCTTCTCCCGTCCGGGCCTTTCAGCATCCCCGTGCGAGAACGGCCGGGCGGGGTGTCCAGTATGCTATACGCCTCGAATTTTTTGGCCTCTTTGCGGGATTATTTGGCTAAAAACCACCCTGAGTGAACTTAAAGGGGCGGTATCGGGGGTATTGTTGTATTAAGTGTTTTTCTGCGTACGCGGATGGGCGCGCGTCTTTTTGATGCGGGCCTGCTGTGTGTGCTGGGGAACCTACCAATAAGGTAAGAACTCATTGCACGGGGTCGTACCCCACCAACTATGCAAGGGAGCAATATCGTGGCTCAAGAATTCGATATCCTCATCCTCGGCGGCGGTTCCGCTGGTTACTCTGCAGCTATTCGCGCACGCCAGCTGGGCTTCACCGTCGGTCTGATTGAGAAGGAAAAGGTCGGCGGCACCTGCCTGCACACCGGCTGCATCCCCACCAAGGCCTACCTGCACGCAGCTGAGCTGGCCGAGGACGCACGCGAGGCATCCAAGGTCGGTGTCAACGCTGTTCTGCAGTCCATCGAGATGGGCAAGGTGCGCGACTACAAGGACGGCATCGTTTCCGGTAAGTTCAAGGGTCTCGCTGGCCTGCTGAAGATGAAGGGCATCGAGATCATTGCCGGCGAGGGCAAGCTCACCGCTCAGGACACCATCACCGTTAACGGTGTGGAGTACAAGGGTAAGAACATCATCCTGGCTTCCGGTTCGGTCTCCAAGACCTTCGGTCTGCCCATTGAGGGCCGCATCCTGACCTCCACCGAGGCTCTGGAGATGGACTACCTGCCCAAGAGCGCTATCGTGCTCGGCGGCGGCGTGATTGGTTGCGAGTTCGCATCCATGTGGAACGCTATGGGCGTGGACGTCACCATCATTGAGGGTCTGCCCCACCTGGTCCCGAACGAGGATCCCGCAATCATCAAGGTCCTGGAGCGTGCCTTCAAGAAGCGCGGCATCAAGTTCAACACCGGCACCTTCTTCGAGAAGGTCGAGCAGGACGCTAACGGCGCTAAGGTCACCCTGGCAGACGGCAAGGTCTTCGAGGCTGACATCGTTCTGGTCGCTGTTGGTCGTGGCCCGAACACCGCAAACATGGGCTACGAGGAGCAGGGCATCCCCATGGATCGCGGCTTCGTCCTGGCTAACGAGCGCCTGCACACCGGCGTGGGCAACATCTACGCAGTGGGCGACATCGTCCCCGGTGTTCAGCTGGCTCACCGCGGTTACCAGCAGGGCATCTTCGTTGCCGAGGAGATCGCTGGCCTGAACCCCACCGTTGTTGAAGACATCAACATCCCCAAGGTCACCTTCTGCGATCCCGAGATTGCATCCGTTGGTTACTCCGAGCCCAAGGCTAAGGAGAAGTTCGGCGCTGACAACGTTGAGACCGCTGAGTACAACCTGGCCGGTAACGGTAAGTCCGCTATCCTGGGCGCCACCGGTATCGTCAAGGTTGTTCGCCAGAAGGACGGCCCCATCGTTGGTGTTCACGCCATCGGTAAGCGCATGGGTGAGCAGATTGGTGAGGCTCAGATGTGGGTTGCTTGGGAAGCATTCCCCGAGGATGTTGCCAAGTTCATCCACGCACACCCGACTCAGAACGAGTCCCTGGGTGAGGCAGCAATGCTCCTGAACGGCACCCCGCTGCACAGCGCATAATCCAGGCGCACATATTTTTACTGGCTGATGTTTTTCGCGTCGGCTTAGTTACGACCTTTCAGGTCAAGGCGGTGACGGGCGTATCCGCTGAACAACGCCCCGCACCCGGATGCGTGTTCCCCGGTTCTGAACCGGGGGCGCGCGTCCGGGTTGCCGCCCCACATTTTTCTAGTTCAAGCATTCACCAAGGAGAACGGGAAAGATTATGTCCCACACCGTAGTACTGCCCGCACTGGGCGAGTCCGTGACCGAGGGTACCGTCACCCGCTGGCTCGTAGAGGTCGGCGACACCATTGAGGTTGACGCTCCCCTGGTTGAGGTTTCCACCGACAAGGTTGACACCGAGGTTCCCTCCCCCGTAGCAGGCGTTGTCGAGCAGATTCTCGTCCCCGAGGACGAGGACGTCGAGGTCGGCGCTGCTCTGGCCATCATTGGCGACGGTTCCGGCGCTGCTGCTCCGGCTGCTCCCGCCGCTGCCGCTGCACCTGCAGCTCCCGCTCCGGCTGCTGAGGCTCCCGCAGCACCCGCTCCGGCTGCTCCCGCCGCTGGCTCCGCTTCCGGCACCGAGGTCCTGCTGCCCGCACTGGGCGAGTCCGTGACCGAGGGCACCGTGACCCGCTGGCTGAAGGAAGTTGGCGAGCAGGTTGAGGTTGACGAGCCCCTGGTTGAGGTTTCCACCGACAAGGTTGACACCGAGGTTCCCTCCCCCGTTGCAGGTACCCTGCTCGAGATCCGCATCCCCGAGGATGAGGACGCAGAGGTTGGCCAGGTTCTGGCTATCATCGGTGACGCTTCCGCTGCCGCTGCTCCCGCCGCTCCGGCTCCCGCAGCTGCTCCGGCCGCTCCTGCAGCTCCCGCCGCACCTGCTGCACCGGCTGCTGCTCCGGCCGCTCCCGCCGCACCTGCCGCTCCGGCAGCTGCTGAGGGTGAGGCATACGTGACCCCGCTGGTCCGTAAGCTCGCTAAGGACAACGGCATCGACCTGTCCACCGTGAAGGGCACCGGTGTTGGTGGCCGCATCCGCAAGCAGGATGTTCAGGCTGCTATCGCCGCTAAGGGTTCCGCTGCTCCCGCCGCCGCTGCTCCCGCTGCAGCTGCCGCTCCGGCTGCTGGTTCCGCAAAGGCACCGCACACCTTCGAGGTTTCCCCCAAGCGTGGCACCGTCGAGAAGACCGCACGCATCCGCCAGGTCATCGCAAAGCGTATGCGCGAGTCCCTGGACATCTCCACCCAGCTGACCCAGGTCACCGAGGTTGACGTGACCCGCGTTGTCCAGCTGCGTGCAAAGGCTAAGGACGGCTTCGTTGCTCGCGAGGGCGCAAAGCTGACCTTCCTGCCCTTCTTCGTCCAGGCAACCGCTGAGGCTCTGCAGCAGCACCCCGCTCTGAACGCTTCCATGACCGAGGACTACAAGCAGATTACCTACCACGGCTCCGAGAACATCGCTATTGCTGTGGACACCCCCAAGGGTCTGCTGGTTCCCGTCATCAAGAACGCTTCCGATCTGGGCATTGCTGGCCTGGCAAAGGCTATCGCCGACCTGGGTGGCCGCGCACGTACCGGCGACATCTCCCCCGAGGAGCTGTCGGGTTCGACCTTCACCATCACCAACATTGGTTCCTTCGGTGCACTGTTCGACACCCCGATCATCAACCAGCCGAACGTTGCAATCCTCGGTACCGGTTCGATCGTGAAGCGCCCCATGGTTATCCAGGATGCAGACGGTAACGACGTTATCGCTATCCGCTCCATGTGCTACCTGTCCCTCACCTACGACCACCGCGTGGTCGACGGTGCAGACGCAGGTCGCTTCCTGCGCACCGTCAAGACCCGCCTGGAGGAGGCAAACTTCGAGTCCGAGCTGGGTCTCTAAGACCTGCACAGGCTCAAGGAAGTTTCCTTGTGGCGATACCCTGACGGGTAACCGAGCGTAGCTCCACCGGTTTTTCCGGCGGCACGTAAAAGCGGCGGCCCCATCCACTTCGGTGGGTGGGGCCGCCGCTTTTGTATCCCCGCAATGCCGCGGTTATACGGGTTCGGCGCGGACGATTTCCCAGCCTTGCTCTCCACGGTGCAGTTCGAAAATAACTTTTTGTCGGGTGATCCCATTTTCTTCGCTGAGTTTGCGGGCCTGCTTCTCCTCAGCGCTGGGCCGGTAGCCCGATGCCGAAACCACCGCGACGATGCGCAGGTCTTCCCCGCCTCCGGCGGAGTCTTCGATGCTTTCGAGAGTGAGCTCGGCGCCGCCACGGGCACGGCGTTCGCGGTTGCGCTGGTCGATGAGGGCCCTCAGCACCGCCTCTGGGTTTTCGCGTTCCCCCGCCGCCGATACGTCGGGAGCATCGCGTGCCGTGGGGGATTCACCGGAGGCGGCGTGCACCTGAGCCGAGGCTTCTACCTCTCCCCCGTTGAGGGTCAGCATGCCGGCAGAGGTCGCGAGGGCGGCCAGGGTCAGCGCGGTGGCCCCGAGCCGCATCGGGGTGTTAAGCCGCAAGCCTTTGGCGGTTTTCTTGTCAGCTCCCGTGTCGGCGTTTACGAGCCGTCGGGCGGGGTGGGTAGCGGGTGGGCGGGCTCTCCCGAGGGTGTGCCTCCCCGACTTTCCGCGTTGTGCCACCGCCCCGCGGGTTTCTAAGAACTTGCGGACCTTTTCTCGGGTCTTCTCGAGCGGGGTGTCCCGCGCGCTATCCTCTCGTTCCGGAGCGGCGGGAATCAGCATCCGGGCCCGTTCGGAGCAGCTGAGGTACACGTTAATGGGCCTGGAGTCGAGGTCAAGATCAAGCACGGGGTTCAGACCGATGCGGGTCAGCCGGGCGGCGGGGGCATCCAGCAGGTACTCGAGGGCGCGGCCGAGGCTTCGGGCCCGGTCGGTGCTCCAATCGGCGCCCCGGTCGGCTTCGGTTTTTGTTCCGGGGCCGAGGCGCAGGCTGAGGGGCACGCGGGCCTCGGCCGGTTCGGGGTCGTGCCCGCAGGCGGCGCGCCATAGCAGGGCTGCGGCGGAGCGCACGTACTCGCCCGCCCACGCGTAGCTTGTGGGTTCTGCGTTCTTTTGGGGAGCGGGTTCCGCAGCAATATAGGAGCTCTCCGGGAGCAGCAGTCGGGGCTTGCCTCCGGCCGTGAGTCCCACGTACTCGGCGGAGATTACTCCGTACCGCTCCCCCGCTTCGCGCAGGGTCTCGATGGCCTCGTGCAGGGAGCGGGCCAGGGTCACGAGCTCTTCGATTTCTAGCGGGCGCAGGGCCAGCAGCCGGTCCAGGGTTCCCGCATCAAGCGGTTCGTAGTAGAGGCTCACCGTGTTGTTCTCGCCCGAGGGGCCGCTCATCCCGCAGAGCCGCGCGAGTCCTGGACCGTTTGCGGGCCTCGGGGTTATCGATTTCCCCGGGATCTTGAAGATACGCCGGGTGTAGCGCCCCGGGTGCAGAGCCGGTTCGACGCGCATCTCTAAGGGGCAATCGACAATGTTCAGGGTGCCCACGGCGGGGTTTCCGATGGTTTCGAGCGGGAATACTTCATCGTTATTCATGGCTTAATACTATCAAATTACACTAAATAATTTCATTAAATAGCCAAATATAAAATTAAACCTCTAAGCCCTAGTCTTCAGCACCGCTCACCTACCAGTACACAAAGTATTGTGTCGCCCCGTGTTCGCTCATCATATGATTCAGGGCGACCTAATTTTCATCAGCTCATCCGCGGGTCTAAGGTAGAGGTATGTCTGTGACTATTGAACGAGTGGGCTTCGCCCCGAACTATGTGAACTATGTCGAGTGCCTCGAGGACCAGTACCGCATCCATGATGAGGTGGCCAACCGCACCCGCCAGAACACCATTCTTCTACTGGAGCACGAGCCTGTCATCACGGCCGGAAAGCGCACCGAAGACCACGAGTACCCCGCAGACAAATCCACCCCGGTCGTCAAGATTGACCGCGGCGGCAAGCTCACCTGGCACGGTCCGGGTCAGCTGACCGCCTACCCCATCCTTCGCCTACCCGAACCCATCGACGTGGTGGCCTACGTGCGCATTGTCGAGGAGATTATCATCAACGTCCTGGCGGGCCTGGGTATCAAGGGTGAGCGCGTCGAGGGCCGCAGCGGTGTGTGGATTCTGGGCGATGGCAAGACCCAGGATAAGAAGATCGCCGCCCTGGGCATGCGCGTTTCGCGTAACACCACCATGCACGGCTTCGCCATCAACTGCTGCAACGATCTTGAGCCCTTCGCTCAGTTCATCCCCTGCGGCATTAGCGATGCGGGCGTCACCTCGATTTCTGAGCAGCTGGGTCGCACCGTTACCCCCGCCGAAATCCTGGAGCCGCTGGAGGCCGAGCTGGTGAAGTACCAGGACCGCCTGGCCGAATCCTTCGAGCCGGTCAGCGCCTAAGCGGCCGGTTCGTCACCTATACGTCATATATTAAACTCACTTACACTTACGCCGCACCGGGCGTAGAATAGGACGTGGCCCGATTGAGCAGAGGGCACGTCGAACCCAAGGAGAAGACCTTTGAGCACCAAGCCTGACGGACGCAAGCTGCTGCGCGTGGAGGCTCGCAACGCCGAGACTCCCATCGAAAAGAAGCCTCACTGGATTAAGACCAAGGCCATTGTCGGCCCCGAGTACAACGAGATGCGCGAGCTGGCTCGTGGCCAGGGTCTGCACACCGTGTGTGAAGAGGCCGGCTGCCCCAACATCTACGAGTGCTGGGAGGACCGTGAGGCAACCTACCTGATTGGTGGCTCCGAGTGCACCCGCCGTTGCGACTTCTGCAACATTGCGACCGGTAAGCCCGTCGCTGTGGACTACGCTGAGCCCTTCAAGGTGGCAAAGAACGTGAAGGTCATGGGTCTGCGCTACGCTACCGTGACCGGCGTGGCCCGTGACGATCTGGAAGACGGCGGTGCGTGGCTGTACGCAGAGACTACCCGCCAGATTCACAAGATGTGCCCGAACACCGGCGTCGAGATGCTCGTCCCCGACTTCAAGGGTGTTCCCGAGCACGTCCAGAAGGTGATTGACGCGAAGCCCGAGGTGTTCGCCCACAACCTGGAGACCGTTCCCCGCATCTTCCGCCAGATTCGCCCGGCGTTCCGTTACGAGCGTTCCCTGGATGTCATCACCCAGGCTAAGGAAGGCGGCATGGTCACCAAGTCCAACCTGATTCTGGGTATGGGTGAGACCGACGACGAGATTTACGAGGCGCTGTGCGATCTGCACGATGCTGGCTGTGACATCATTACCCTCACCCAGTACCTGCGCCCCGGCCCGCTCTTCCACCCCATTGAGCGTTGGGTGAAGCCGCAGCAGTTCGTGGACTTCGCAAACATGGCTGAGGAGATTGGCTTCGCCGGCGTTATGGCCGGCCCGATGGTTCGTTCTTCCTACCGCGCGGGTCGCCTGTGGGCTCGCGCGATGCGCAAGAACGGCTACCCCATCCCCGAGAACCTGGCTCACATCGAGAGTGAGGGCGCTGCCCTGCAGGAAGCCTCCTCTCTGGTGGCTGCGGGCTACTAAGCCGTTTCGGATTCTGTCTGAAGCGTGGAGGCTCCCCAAACCGGTATTCAGCTGGTGTTCGGGGAGCCTTCCCTTATGCCCCGGCCCCTGTGCGGGTAGGGTAAACTAGATAAATTGCAGGCACACTGCATCGTTACGTTACTATGGTTCCGTGAGCGTTTGAGGCGCCTCGGGACCGCGGAAGAACCACCGAGGAAGAATCGTGGCAGATAAGCGCGAAGAGAAGAAAAAGAAGAAGGAACGCACTCCGGGCACCTTCGCCCAGATGAAGCAGGTCTACCAGATGACCAAGAAGTCCGACCCGAATATCGGTTGGATTCTGAGCCTGGCCGCCCTGGGCACTCTCCTGGTCTTTATCCTCATCGGCGTTGCCCTGGGTAACTGGATTACCTTCCTTATTCTGGGTCTGGGCGCCGCCGCCGTTGTGGCTATGCTGATCCTGAGCCGTCGCGCGGAGGCCGCCGCCTTCTCGCAGATTGAGGGTCAGCCCGGCCGAAGCGGTGCAGCCATGAACTCGGTGCGTCGCGGCTGGCAGGTTGAAGAGCAGCCGGTGGCCGCTAACCGCAACCAGGATATGGTGTTCCGTGCGCTGGGCCGCCCCGGCATCGTGCTGGTGACCGAGGGTCCCCACAGCCGCGTGAATGCCCTGGTGAACACCGAGAAGAAGCACCTGAACCGTGTGGCTCCCGGCGTGCCCGTGCACGTGATTGAGACCGGCCACGATGAGGGCCAGGTAGAGCTCAAGGATGTCGTGAAGACCATGAACAAGCTGCCCAAGGCTCTGACCCAGCAGGAGGTGCAGGCGGTGGGTGGTCGTCTGAAGACCCTGAACCACATGCGCAACCCGATGAACGGTCTGCCCAAGGGCGTCGACCCGATGCGTGCGCGCCCCGACCGTCGCGCGATGCGCGGCCGCTAAGCAATGCTAGGCCCCGGCCTCTCCCCCGCGGAGGGTCGGGGCCTTCGTCGTACCCGGGGTCGTTATTGCCGGTAGCGTTCCGTTGCCGCCGGGCCTGAAAGATGAGACACAGAAAAAGATGGGCAACAGAGATGTCACCTGTTTCCCAAATTTGTAACATTGACGAAACACGTTAGTCATGCACCCGAAAAAAATACCTACTATGCTGGATATGTCCGGGTGATTCGTGATTCGCCCGAAACCGACACTAGACAAACAGGTTGAGGTGCCGCGGCGGGTTACTATTCCTCCTCCGCACTCAATCAAACAAGGAGCAGTCCTCATGTTTACCAGCCCCCAGGAAGTCCTCGATTTCATTAAGAACGAAGACGTCGTCTTCGTCGACATTCGATTTACCGACATGCCCGGCGTGCAGCAGCACTTCAACCTGCCCGCCAAGGCAATCGATGACGATTTCTTCGTCAACGGCCAGCTTTTTGATGGTTCCTCCATTCGCGGCTTCCAGGGTATTGCTGAGTCTGATATGCAGCTGATCCCCGATGTTCAGTCCGCATACGTTGACCCCTTCCGCATTGAGAAGACCCTGGTCATCATCTGCTCCATCGTGAACCCCCGCACCGGTGAGCCCTACCACCGCGATCCCCGCGGCGTTGCTGAGCGCGCCGAGGCATACCTGCAGTCCACCGGCATTGCGGACACCGCGTTCTTCGCCTCCGAGGCTGAGTTCTTCGTCTTCGAGGACGTCCGCTACCAGGTCGAGCCGAACTCCGTATTCTACAAGATTGACTCTGACGAGGCTCCCTGGAACACCGGCCGTAAGGAAGAGGGCGGCAACCTGGGCAACAAGACCCCCGTCAAGGGCGGTTACTTCCCCGTCTCCCCCGTCGACAAGCAGGCTGACCTGCGTGACGCAATGTGCGTAGCGTTGGACGAGGTTGGCCTCGAGGTCGAGCGTAGCCACCACGAGGTGGGTGCAGCCGGCCAGGCAGAGATCAACTACAAGTTCGACACCCTGACCAAGGCCGCTGACGATCTGCTGAAGTTCAAGTACGTTATCAAGGGCACCGCAGATGCCTGGGGCAAGTCCGTGACCTTCATGCCGAAGCCCGTCTTCGGCGATAACGGTTCGGGTATGCACTGCCACCAGTCGCTGTGGCAGAACGGTGAGCCCCTCTTCTACGACGAGCGCGGCTACGCTAACCTCTCCGACATCGCTCGCTGGTACATCGGCGGTCTGATTGAGCACTCCTCCGCTGTTCTGGCCTTCACCAACCCGACCGTGAACTCCTACAAGCGTCTGGTTCCCGGCTACGAAGCTCCCGTGAACATGGTGTACTCGCAGGGTAACCGTTCGGCAGGTATCCGTATTCCGATTACCGGCACCAACCCGAAGGCTAAGCGCCTCGAGTTCCGTGCACCCGACCCCTCGGCTAACCCCTACTTCGCGTTTGCAGCTCAGCTGATGGCTGGTCTGGACGGTATCCGCAACCGCATCGAGCCGCCCGCCCCGATTGACAAGGACCTGTACGAGCTGCCCGCCGAGGAAGCCAAGGACATCAAGAAGGCTCCCGCTAACCTGGAGGCCGCTCTGGAAGCTCTCGAGGCTGACCACGACTTCCTGCTCGAGGGTGGCGTGTTCACCGAGGATCTGATTCAGGCTTGGATTGATTACAAGCGTAAGAACGAGCTGGAGCCCCTCTCGCTGATTCCGCACCCGCTCGAGTACCAGCTGTACTACGGCGTCTAAGAGCTACCCTATTTCAGTAGCTAGCCTGTAGCTGTTCCCCGCACACCCGTGAGGTGCGCGGGGAACAGTCGTTTAACACGCCCACTACCGATGCAGAGGCGATTTGCGTGCGCCGCGGCATCTGTCACCCGTTCAGGTTATAAGGTTTTGGGAATTCGCGAGGCCCCACGTGCTGAATCGTTATCCCTGGTTCAAGCCTGTGACTTGCGCTTAGAGCGACTCTAAGGATTAACCTAAAGGTGCTGGCGCTCCTCCTACTTACGTCGTGCAACCGGGAGGGGCGCCGGCATTTTTATACCCTAATGCTGTTGAGCGTTTAAGACCTGCTGTGCGATAAGCCGGTCAAGCTTACGGACATCGATTTTTCGGCCCAGCTTGACCTTGATGTAGCCAACCTTCGTCCATAGAGCAATTTCACTATTCGTGTCGAATAGGTTTCCTGCGTTCTCAGAAGACCACATATGGATTGAGGAGTAAGGTAGCGAGTACATTTCTACTTTCTTACCCGTCAGACCCTGAGCATCACGAATGATGAGTCGGTGAGTCGTGAAAATAGCAGAATCACGGAAAGTAGCAAACGCCGCGACGGCGCTCTCCCCCGGCCCCAAAAGAGCTTGGGCATCCGGTGGTACAGGAATCTCTGATTGTAGAGTCCACGTCATGATAGCGGCAATAGACATAGAGTTATCTCCAGGATGTTGAGTGATATAACGCTCTCAGTATAGAGCTCTGTTAATTTATCTGCGTTCCAGATGGTCATCTGCGCAAACATAATATGAGCACTAAATATCCGTTCATGGATGACACCGTAAATCTCATAGGGTGACTTTTTAGCGCTGTTTCTCCATACAACTTCATTTATTGGGATACGCTCATCCCCTACCCACGACGAAAGGATGAGCCCCTTTTGCTTCCACAGCCTTCCACTCCCCCTCGTTTTCAGGCTAAGCATTTCGATGAGCTGACTCTACGTGAGCTTCAGCAGATTCACATCACCCGTTCTCTTGTCTTTACGGTGGGTCAGCAAATCATTGCGCAGGAGCCTGACGAGGCTGATTTCGACTGCGTTCATTTCTTCCACGTAGATGAGGCTGGGAGGGTCCTGGCATACTTGCGGATCTTCGATTTAATGAAGGTCGATGATGGCTACCACCGACCCGTCGAAGGTGCCTGGACCATTGGCCGAGTGGCGGTGCGCGAGGAGGCGCGCGGCACCGGCCTGGGGCGCGCTCTGCTGCGTGAGGCAATTGATTGGGTCCGTGAGAATACAGAGGCTCGTCAGCTGGTCATTAGCGCCCAGTCTTATCTGAAGGACGGCTACTACGGTGCGGCGGGGTTCGTTCAGGTGGGGGAGCCGTACCTGGAGGTCGGCATCGAGCACGTAGAGATGGTTCTGGAGCTCTAGCATGCCCTCCTCCCCTTTACCCTGGTAGGAGCAGTGCGGGCCACATCATAAGATGCCCTCGACCCGCGACTCAAGGCAAAAAGCGAAGAGGAGTAAAATAGAAAGTGCGCGCGCCCGGCCTGCGTCACCTACGAATTCCTCGAGAAACGACACCATACGCCGTGTTCTCAGCGCCGCCCTCCCGAAGCACTCTCACGCATCCCTGGGCGAGCATCGCCGATGACCGACCGACCCGTCTGACGCCGCATCCACTGTAACGAGGAGAAATACCATGGCATATCAGCCGACCATCCTAAACGGTGAAACTGTTTTCCGTAACGAAGTTTTTCAGACCGGCCTCATGTCCCAGCTGCTGGACGGCATCTACGATGGCGAGATGACCATCGGTGAGCTCCTGAGCCACGGCAACTTCGGTGTGGGTACCTTCAACGGCCTCGACGGCGAAATGGTCGTCCTCGACGGCGTCTGCTACCAGGTGCGTCACGACGGCTCCGTATCCCTGCCCGACCTGCGCCAGCAGACCCCCTACGCCGTGGTCACCAACTTCGTGCCCATGATTAAGCGCGAACTGCCGCAGAACCTGCTGCGTAAGTCTGCCTCGCAGATTCTGGATGACTTCACCGTCTCCAAGAACTACATGTACGCCATCAAGATTTACGGCGAGTTCGAATGGGTCCGCACCCGCACCGTCATCAAGCAGGAGAAGCCCTACCCGAAGATGGTTGCGGCCACCGAGAATGAGGACATTGTCCAGTTCGATAACGTGACCGGCACGATTGTTGGCTTCCGCACCCCGATCTACGAGCAGGGCATCTCGGTGCCCGGCTGCCACGCCCACTTTATCGATGATGAGCGCGTTCAGGGCGGCCACGTGGTCGACTTCAAGCTGCGCTCCGCAAAGGTCGAGATTTGCCCCGGTACCGGCCTGCAGCTGCACCTGCCGCTAACCCCCGAGTTCTCCTCCGCTAACCTCTCCCCCGAGGACCTGGCTGAACAGATCTCCAAGGCTGAAAAGCACTAAGCTTCTTTCCCGCCGGGATATAGCAACGGGATATATTAACCGAAGGAGCCGCCCTCTACTGTTCTGTAGAGGGCGGCTCCTTCGTGTCCTACGTGCTGTAAACGGCGCTTACGCCTCCGGCACGAACTCGCCGTGGCCGCGCTCGCGCAGGGCAGCACGCACCTTCTCAGCGGCCACATCCAGCTCTTCGGCGGTGGCGTCCTTCTTGGCGTTGGCGGGGTCGTACTCAGCCATGCTATCAACCGGGAACAGATGGATGTGGGTATGCGGCACGTCGAAGCCAGCAATCACCAAAGCCACACGCTCCTTATCAAATGCCTGATCCAGGGCACCCGAAATCTTGTGCACCACAGCGAACAGGTGCGCAGCCAGCTCAGCCGGCAGGTCGGGCCAGCGGTCAATCTCCGCGCGGGGAACCACCAGCAGGTGACCTTCCGACTGGGGCATGATGTCCATGAACGCCACGCAGTGCTCGTCCTTCCAGACGAAGCGGCCGGGAAGCTCGCCGTCAATAATCTTGGTAAAAATCGTGCTCATGCTATCTCCTTTGATGTTATTCCGCCGCCCACGCGGTGAACGTGTGAACGGCAGAACGGGGATGAGGGTTAGTCCTCAACCTCAATGCTCTCACCGGGGTTCAGGTGCTTCAGCTCAGTGCCGTACTTCGCGCCGAAGTTCGTCACCAGGCCCTCGATAATGCCGGTGCCGTTGGCGTTAATCATGCCGTTGTGAATCGGAACCACGCGCTGCGCGCCGGTTGCAATCACAAAATCAATGACTTCCTGAACCTTCGACCAGGGCGCGTGAATCGGTACCAGAACGGTCTGGGCCTTCACCCGGTGGGGCACCACGAGGGAGTCACCCGGGTGGTACAGGCTGTTGTTGAACAGGTAGCCGACGTTGCGGATTACGGGAATCAGCGGGTGAATCAGGGCGTGCTGGCCGCCGAAGGTCTTCACGTCGAAGCCGGGGATGGCGAACTCGGTGTCCGCTTCCACGACGGTCACCTCAGCCTCGGGAGAGGCCTCCAGAATGACCTTGGCGACCTCGGGAACGGTCCAAATCTTCAGAGGGTTACCCTCTGCGATGCGCTGGGCAATAATCGGCAGTACCGAGGGAGCGTGAAAGTGGTCGGGGTGGGCGTGGGTAATGAACAGGTACTCCGCGCTCTGCAGGGCCTCGGCGTGCTCGCCATAGGGGGAAAAGTTACCGGGGTCAATCACCAGGACGTGTCCGTCGTTCTCGATGCGGACGCTGGAGTGGGTGTACTTCGTTAGCTTCATGTGTTTCAGTTTACTCTTGTGTCTCTCTCCTTATCCCAAAAAACTTCACTTTTTGAGACAAAGTGCAAATCAGAGGCTTTCTATGTGGCTTTAGTGTACAGTTCTTTACACAAGATCGACCGTGACTATTGGGGGCGGTTATCCGCTCCGAAAGGTTCATCAATGGACACTCATATTCCCGTTCGGAGAATTACGAAGCCCGCCGAAGCTCGCAACACACGTCAGCGCCGCATCATCAAGGCCACGATGGAAGAGCTCGGCGATTTTATTTCGGCACAGGATCTGCACCTCACTCTCGCAAACCGCAAGGAACAGGTCTCCCTTGCAACCACTTACCGCGTGCTGCAGTCGCTGGCCAACACCGGCGAACTGGACTCGGTCAAGGGCGTTGAGGGCGAAACCCTGTACCGCCACTGCCGGGCCAAGGAACACCACCACCACCTGCTCTGCCGCCGATGCGGCACCGCCATCGAGCTGGAAGCTCCCGATTTCGAGGATTGGGCACTGACCATGGGCAAGAAGTACGGCTTCTCGGAGCTCGAGCACGTGGTCGAGGTGACCGGCTACTGCCCCGATTGCACCCTGGCCCTGCGAGAAGAAGAAACGCAGAACGAATCGGCCCGCTAGGGTCGGCACACTGTCCTAGAAGCGGTTGGGATTCCGGCCAAATACCGACGAATCCCACCAATAGCACGACACAGCACGACAACACACAGGGCGTTGAGAACCCAACCCCGTAGCACGACGTGAAAGAGCCCCCGCTCAACTCGAGCGGGGGCTCTTTCACGTCTGCGGACGTAAGCTAGTTCTTTGCCGCCAGGTGACGGCCCGAGGCGCTGTGGCGGCGCTTCACGGAACCAATCACACGGCACACCAGGTAAATCAGGAAGGAAATGCTCGTCACGTACGGGCTAATCGGCAGTGAGCCGGCCAGCGCCAGCATAATGCCGCCCACGATGGAGGCCTCAGCGAAAAGCACTGAAAGCAGCAGCGTGCGCAGCGGAGAAGCCGTCACCTGCATCGCCGCCGCCGCCGGGGTAATCAGCAGGGCCAGCACCAGCAGCGAACCGACCACCTGCACCGACAGCGCCACCGCGATACCCAGCACAACCATGAAAACCAGCGAGAGGAAGCGCATCGGAACGCCCTTCGCCCGAGCCACGTCCGGGTCGAGGGAGGCGAAGCTCAGGGGCCTCCACACAATAATCAGCAGGGCAATAATGACCACCGCACCAATAATCATGGTGTTCAGCTGGTCGGCATCCACGGACACGATCTGACCGGTGAGCAGGCCAAACTTATTCGCACTACGACCCTGATACAGCGAAAGGAACAGAATACCCAGCCCCAGACCGAAGGGCATGAGCGCGCCAATCACCGAGTTCGACTCGCTCGCCTTGGACCCAATCATCGCAATCAGCAGGGCCGAGGCAATCGAGCCAACCATGGAGCCGGTGACCACGTCGTAGCCCAGAAGCAGGGCCAGGGCCGCTCCCGCGAAGGACATCTCAGAAATGCCGTGCACCGCGAAGGCGTGATCGCGCATCATCACGAAGATGCCGACGAAGCCACCGATGAGGCCCAGCACAGCACCCGCAAAAATGGAGTTCTGCAGCATATGCAACAGCTCGCCGTAACGATCAAACACGAAGATGCGCGAGAGCAAATCACCCTGCGTGCTGGATGCAGCGGCCAACGCGGGGAGGGAAGAGAGAATGGTCATCGAGCGGTTCCTCCCGGTAGGTGCAGGGTGCCGGACGCGTCGCCGGGCTGTGCCTCGACTCGCAGGTGGGCACCGTGGATATTCTGGTCGCCGCCTTCAATATGGCAGTGATCGCTGGCGTGGGTCTCCCCCACCACCACGTAGCGGCCGTTGGACTTGAGCACACTCACCGGAGTTCCGTACAGGGAGGTGAGGGTCTCGCTCGTCATAACCTCCTCGACCGAACCAACCGTAAAGCGGCCGTTGGCCAGGTAGAGCACGCGATCCACATGCTCGATAATCGGGTTGATCTCGTGCGTCACGAAAATTACCGAGACTCCGTGCTCGCGGTTGAACCGGTGAATCAGCTCCGCCACGGCGTACTGATGGTTTAGGTCTAGGGAGAGGAGCGCCTCATCGGCCAGCAGAATCTTTGGGTCGTTCGCGAGGGCCTGGGCAATGCGCAGGCGCTGCTGCTCACCGCCGGAGAGCAGACCCACCGGAACGTTGGCGTACTCGGTAGCGCCCACCGCCTCCAGCAGCTCGTCGACCTTGGCACGGTACTTGCGGCCGCGCAGGCGGATACCCCAGCGGTGCCCGTCCACGCCCAGGCCCACGAGGTCGCGAGCGCGCATCGGGGTGGAGGGATCGATTGCCTTCTGCTGGGGCACGTACCCAACACCGGGGTTGCCCAGGCGGGCGGGCTTGCCGAGCACCGAAATTTCGCCGGAGTTAAGACCGGTCAGCCCGAGGATGACCTTGAGGAAGGTTGATTTGCCGGAGCCGTTCGGGCCGAGCACCGCGAAGTACTCCCCGGCCCCAATATCGAGGGTGAGATTTTTCCAGAGGGTGCGGGCCCCGAAAGCGAGGCTACCCCCGCGAATCGAAATCGCGGGGGTGGCACCGTTATTGTTATCAGTCACTTAGGAGAGCGCCTTTTCGAGGTTGCTGACGTTGGTCTTCATCCATGCCAGGTAGTCGGTGTTCTCGGGCAGGGTTTCGGTGAAGGATACGTAGTTTACAGAAGCATCCTTCGCGGTCTGCAGCACCTCGTTCGTCTGGGAGGTGGCGGTCTGCTCGTTGTAGGCCAGCAGCTGCACCTTCTTCTCGCTGATAAGGTCCTTGGTTTCCTTCAGCACGAGGGCGGGAACGTCGTTACCCGCCTCGACAGCCTCGGCAAACTCGCTGGGGGTTGCGTTCTCGGCGCCGGTGGAGGAGATCAGGTAGTCGGGTACGGGCTCGGTGGAGAGGTACTTCTTGCCCGCACCGGAGATGGCCTTTGCGGAGGCTTCGAGGCCGTCCAGCTCCTTGACGAAGTTGGCGGCGTTCGAGCGGTAGGCCTCAGCGTGCGCGGAGTCCAGGGTGGCGAGGTCCTCGGCAATCTGCTGGGCAACCTTCTTGACGGTTTCGAAGTCGTACCAGAGGTGCTCGTTGAACTCGTGGGCGTGGGCGTGGTCGCCGCCGTCCTCGTGGTGTTCGCCGCCGCGGTGGTCCTCGACCAGGTGGTCGTACTCTGCATCGGTGAGCTTGCCGCTGACCTTGACCGCGTTCACGACCTTCTGGGAGGCGTTATCCTTGCCGGCCAGGTCTTCAAGGAACAGATCGTAGCCCGCGCCGTTGATGACGATCAGGGATGCGTCCTTGGCCTTGAGTCGGTCGGAGCTGGTGGCTTCGTAGGAGTGGGGGTCGGTGCCGGTGGAGGAAATCAGCGCGCTGACCTCAACGTTGTCGCCACCGACCTGCTTAACGATGTCGGCGTACACGTCGGTGGAGGCGAGCACCTTAACCTTGCCGTTCGAGTTAGCGGAGGCGCTCGAACCGGAGGAGCTGTTCTCGGTGGCGCAGCCGGTCAGAAAGAGGGAGGTCGCCGCGAGGGATCCCAGCGCGGTGAGGAAGTGCTTGCGGGTGATGGGGCGATGCGACATATCGTTCTCTTTCTGTTCGTCTGCTGATGTGTTTCTTCCGTTTCTTAACTACACCACGCGCATACCCGTATAAACAACTCTTTATTTGTTGTCCCGACCGGGCGAATACCCGCGTTCGATGCCCTTTGGAGGCATGCCTTATCGACGGTTCAGGTACGCAAATGCCCCGTGCTTCAGGGCAGTGGGCGCTGAAGCGCGGGGCATCGTTTCTGCCGCAGACGGTCACCGGAGGGTAGGGTCCTCGAGTAGCCGAGCCGAGGGGCCGGACGTCGCCTTAGTCGGCGTCCCGACCCGCAGCACGGGCACGCTGACGGCGAATACGTTCGCGCACCTCGTCCTGCGTGGTGTCGTTGATTTCGCCGACGAGCTCCTCGAGCACGTCCTCCAGGAAGACCACACCCAGGGTGCGGCCGTGACTGTCCATGACCTGCGCGATGTGGGTTCGGGTGCGCTGCATCGAGGTCAACGCATCGTCGATATCCGTGGTCGGCGAGAGCGTATCCAGAGAGCGCAACTTATACCAGGGGAAGGGCTCGTTGAATCGCTCCGGGGAGACGGCGAGCGCGTCCTTCACGTGCAGGTATCCCATGTAGGTTCCGTCGCTGTCGGTGATGACGAAGCGAGAGTAACCGCTGCGGGCCACGGCGTGCTCCAGCTCTGCGGGGGTGCTGCCGAAGGGCAGGGTGACGAGCTTGTCACCGGTCACCATGATGTCGGAGATTTCCTTCTCGGTGAACTCGAGGGCGCCCTCGATCACGCCGGCGTCGTCCTCCACGGTACCTTCGGCGGTCGAGGTGGCCACGATGGTCTGCAGCTCGCCCAGGGTGAAGGTCGAGGCAACCTCGTCCTTAGCTTCGACCTTCATGAGGTGCAGCAGGCTGTTGGAGAGGTTATTGAGCAGAGCCACGATGGGTGCGAAGACCTTGGAGACACGCACCAGCGGGGGCACAACCCAGAGGGCCAGGCCTCGGGCGGCGAGGGTGACGGTCGCGTTCTTGGGCACCATTTCGCCGAAGATGACGTGCAGGTAGGTCACCAGGATGAGGGTGATGCCGAAGGCCAGCACGTCGACGACCGCGGTGGGCAGGCCTACCAGGTGCATGGGCATCTCCAGCAGGTGGTGTAGCGCAGGCTCTGAGACGTTCAGGATGAGCAGCGAGCAGATGGTGATGCCCAGCTGGCAGGTGGCGAGCATGAGCGAGACGTGTTCGAGGGCGTAGATGACGGTCTGCGCCCGTTTGTTGCCTTCCTCCGCGAGGGGCTCGACCTGTGCACGTCGGGTGGACATGATGGAGAACTCACCGGAGACGAAGAAGGCGTTTCCGGCGAGCAGCAGGACCAGCAGTGCGATGGCTACCCAGTCGTTCATGCGCGTACTCCCTTCTTCGGTGCGGTGTCCTCGTAAGCCGAGTTTTCTTCGGGGTCGGGGGTGAATCGGATACGGTCCACGCGCCGGCCTTCGAGGGCGTCAACGCGCAGGGTGCCCCCGGTGACCGGGACGGTGTCGCCGATTTCGGGGATGCGGCCGAGTCGATCCATCATAAAGCCGCCGACCGTCTCGTACTCGGGGCTTTCCTCAACCTCGAGTCCGGGAATAAGGGCGTTGATTTCGTCGGGGCGGCGCAGGCCGGAGAAGACCCAGTCGCCGTTGCCGTAGCGCAGGGGGCGCTCGGTGCGTCCGCGGTCGTGTTCGTCGGAGACTTCGCCGACGATTTCTTCAACGAGGTCTTCGAGCGTTGCGATACCCGCGGTTCCGCCGTACTCGTCGAGGACTACGGCAAGCTGCAGGGCTCCCTGGCGCAGCTGGGTGAGCAGCGCGTCCAGGTGCAGGGTCTCGGGGACCTGCAGAACGTCTTCGGCGAGCGCGCCGGCCTCGAGGGTGCCGCGCACTTCGGGGGGAACGCCCACGGCCTTCTTGACGTGCACAACACCCACAATGTTGTCGTGGTCGCCCTTGTAGAGCGGGAATCGGGAGTGGCCGGTGGAGCGTGCCAGCTCGATGATATCGCTGACGGGTGCGGTGTCTTCGAGCATGGAGACCTGGCCTCGCGGGGTCATGACCTCGGAGGCGGTCAGCTCGGAGAAGCGCAGGGTGCGGTCCAGGAAGCGGGCTACGGCTGAGTCGAGGGTACCTTCCTTAGCGGAGCGGCGCACCATCGAGGAGAGCTCGTCGGGGGTGCGGGCGGCGGAGAGTTCTTCTTTTGCTTCCATGCCGAAGCGGCCCAGAATCCAGTTTGCGGAGCCGTTCATGATGCGCACGAGCGGCGAAATAATGCGGGTGAAGTTCAGCTGGAAGGGGGCAAGGCGGCGGGCCACGTTGTAGGGGTCCGCGATGGCGAGCCCCTTGGGCAGCAGTTCGCCCATCACCATGGACAGCAGGGTCGCGATGAGCATCGCGAGGACGAGGGTAAGAACGTCGGTTAATCCGCTTGGCAGGCCCAGGCTACCGATGGTGCCCGTGGTGAGCGCCTTGATGGCGGCGTCGAGGGTGTAACCGGTAAGCAGGGTGGTGATAGTGATGCCGATCTGGCAGCTGGAGAGCTGCGTGGATAGGGTCTTGAGGCAGCGCAGGACGGCGTCTGCGGCCTTGTCGCCGGAGTCTTTGGCCTGCTGCACGGTGGCGGCTTCGAGGGCCACGAGAGAGAACTCGACGGCCACAAAGAATCCGGTTCCAAGAATGAGCAATAGCCCGATCAGCAGAAGAATCAGATCCACTCGGTCACCACCTCAGTTCGGAGCGATGCGCCGAGCACGGGTAGAGTAGCGGTCGGGTCGCGGAATAGTGCGGGTACTCCGCGCTGGTCTGTGTGTACGTTCGTACTCGAAGGGTCATCCATACCCCATATTCTAGCGAAGGTTCCGGGCCGCCTCGTTGCTCCGGGTCGGTTCCGTTCTGGGCGGAAGGCCTCGTGAGGGGCTTTATGACGGCCCCTAGCTTATTTGAACCGTGTTGAGTGAAAAATTGCATTGTCTACATGCTGTTCTCAGGTGGAAACTTCACGGTGATTCTCTCTACACTTATACATAGGAGCATGAGTGTGCCGCCAAGCAAGCGGATGAACTCCGGAGTTCACGGCACGCTAGGCAGGTTTGTACGGTGCACACCCCGCACATACGGCCTCTACCGCAGGCGATGCGCACATGCTCAGCGTGATGATTCGCCCCTCGAAGACGCGGGTCGTCTATGCCGGGGTGAGTCCCGGACGCGACGGATAAATTCACACTAATTGGAAGAGGCGTTTAACGTGCCCAATCTGCCAGAACATCTGGTGCCTGAGGAATTTGCCGGTAACGAATGGTTCGTTGAAGAACAGTACGAGCGTTACCAGAAGGACAAGAACCTCGTGGACCCTTCATGGTGGCCCATTTTTGAGACCATCGATAAGGCGCTGGGAGGCGCCGGTACCGCGAGTGCTCCGAGCCCCGCCGCAGCCGCACCGGCTGCTCCCGCAACTCCCGCCGCCGTTCCGGCGGCTCCTGCAGCCCCCACCGCTCCCGTGGCATCGAAGCCTACGAAAGCGCCTGCTACCCCCTCCCCCGCACCTGCTACTCCGAAAGCTAATACTGTGGAACCTGCTGAAGACAAGATTGTCCCCCTGCGTGGCCCTGCTAAGGCAGTCGTCACGACCATGGAAGAGTCGCTGACCGTCCCCACCGCTACGACTGTTCGCGCGGTCCCCGCTAAGCTTCTGATTGAGAACCGTAGCGCCATCAACAAGTACCTGGCCAGCACCCGCGGCGGCAAGGTTTCCTTCACCCACATTATTGGTTACGCGGTCATCCGCGCCGTTGCGGCTATGCCCTCCATGAACGTGACCTACAACGTGGATGAGAAGGGCAAGCCCGTTGCCGTCCACAACGCTCACGTGAACTTCGGTCTGGCAATTGATATCCCCCGCCCCGATGGTTCGCGTAACCTGGTGGTTCCGAACGTTAAGGGTGCCGAGCAGCTGAGCTTCCGCGAGTTCTGGGACGCTTACAACGACATCGTCAAGCGCGGCCGTAACGGCGCGCTGACCATCGAGGATTTCCGCGGCACCACCGTGTCGCTGACCAACCCCGGCGGTATCGGTACCGTTCACTCGGTGCCCCGCCTGTCTAAGGGCCAGGCCGCCATTATTGGTGTGGGTGCTCTCGAGTACCCGGCCGAGTTCCGTGGCCTGTCTGAGAAGCTGATTACTCAGCAGGGCCTGTCGAAGATTATCACCCTGACCAGCACCTACGATCACCGCGTGATTCAGGGCGCCGGTTCCGGTGAGTTCCTGAAGCTGGTCGAGCACTACCTGCTCGGCGGCGATGACTTCTACGACGCTATCTTCCGCGACCTGCGCATCCCGTTCGAGCCGGTGCGCTGGGCCCGCGACAACCACATCGACGACGAGCACGAGATTTCGAAGGTCGCCCGTATTCAGCAGCTGATTCACGCGTACCGCGTGCACGGCCACCTGACCGCGGCAACCAACCCCGTCGGCTACAAGATGCGTTCGCATCCGGACCTGAAGCTGGAGCGCTACGGCCTGACCCTTTGGGATTTGGACCGCGTCTACCCGACCGGTGGCTTCGGCGGCGCCGAGCGTCTGCCGCTGCGCACCATCCTGGAGCGTCTGCACGAGGCATACTCGGGTTCCCTCGCGGTCGAGTACATGTACTCCGAAGACCCCGAGGTGCGCGCATGGTTCCAGGAGCGTCTGGAGCACGGTGCGACCAAGCCCAACCGCGAAGAGCAGCTGCGCGTGCTCTCGAAGCTGGTTGAGGCCGAGGCATTCGAGCACTTCCTGCAGACCAAGTACCTGGGCCAGAAGCGATTCTCCCTCGAGGGTGGCGAATCCCTGATTCCGCTGCTGGATGCCGTTCTTGACAAGGCAGCCAACAAGGATCTGAAGGGCGTTGCCATCGGTATGGCACACCGCGGTCGCCTGAACGTGCTGACCAACATCGCGGGCAAGTCCTACGCTCAGATCTTCCGTGAGTTCTCCGGAACCGCAGCTCCCTACGAGGGCGGTTCGGGTGACGTGAAGTACCACCTCGGCACCGAGGGCGTCTTCACCTCCGATTCCGGCAAGCAGACCCAGGTGTATGTGGCCGCTAACCCCTCGCACCTCGAAGCCGCTAACACCGTGCTCGAGGGTATTGTCCGCGCTAAGCAGGACGTCTACCGCGAGCAGGGCGTTGAGGGCCACCCGGTTCTGCCCATCCTGATTCACGGTGACGCAGCGTTTGCCGGCCAGGGCATCGTCATGGAGACCCTGCAGATGGCAGACCTGAAGGCTTACACCACCGGCGGCACCCTGCACATCGTGGTGAACAACCAGATCGGTTTCACCACCCTGCCCAACGACGGCCGTAGCGCAACCCACCCCACCGACATTGCGCGTATGACTAAGGCTCCGGTCTTCCACGTCAACGCTGATGACCCGGATGCCGTGGTCCGCGCCGCACGCTTGGCCTTCGAGTACCGCGAGCGCTTCGGTCGCGACGTGGTCGTCGATCTGATTTGCTACCGCCGCCGCGGTCACAACGAGGCCGACGATCCGTCGATGACCCAGCCGAAGATGTACCAGGACATCGACGCTCTGCCTTCGACCCGCACCCTGTACGCCCAGGATCTGGTGGGCCGTGGCGATGTCTCCCAGGAGGAGGCAGACGAGGTTCTGGATTCCTACCACTCGAAGCTGGACGCTATCTTCGTCGAGACCCAGTCCTCGGCACCGGCTCCGACCGCTCCACACGTTTCCGGTCTGGAACTGCCGGCTGCTCAGCAGAACACCGAGGTGGTTCACGCCGGCAAGACCGCAATCTCCCTGGAGACTCTCCAGCGCATTGCCGATGCCTTCGGTAAGGCTCCCGAGGGCTTCACCGTCCACAAGAAGCTGAAGAAGCTCATGGACCAGCGCGTTGAGATGGGCCGTAGCGGTAACGTGAACTGGGGTATGGGCGAACTGCTCGCCTTCGGTTCGCTGCTGCTGGAGGGCACCGACGTTCGCATGAGCGGTCAGGATGTTCAGCGCGGTACCTTCGTTCAGCGTCACGCGGTCCTGCACGACCACCTGACCGACGAAGAATGGTCGCCGCTGCAGCATCTCTCCGAGAACCAGGGTAAGTTCCGTATCTACAACTCCTTCCTCTCGGAGTACGGCGTGCTCGGCTTTGAGTACGGCTACTCGGTGGAGCGCCCCGACTCGATGGTCGTGTGGGAGGCTCAGTTCGGTGACTTCGCCAACGGCGCCCAGACCATCATCGACGAGTTTGTCTCCTCCTCCGAGCAGAAGTGGGGCCAGCGCTCCTCGCTGGTTATGCTGCTGCCTCACGGCTACGAGGGCCAGGGTCCTGACCACTCTTCGGCACGCATCGAGCGTTACCTGCAGCTGTGCGCCGAGAACAACATGACCGTTGCGGTCCCCTCGACCCCGGCTTCGCACTTCCACCTGCTGCGCCGCCACGCTCAGCACCGTCCGTACAAGCCGCTGGTGGTTATCAGCCCCAAGCAGTTGCTGCGTCTGAAGGCCGCCGCATCCTCGATTGAGGACTTCACCGAGGGCTCGTTCCAGCCGGTGATTGGCGACCGCTCGGGCATTAACCCGGCTCAGGTGGAGCGTGTGGTCTTCGTGTCCGGTCGTCTCTACTACGATCTGGAGGCCGAGCGCGAGCGCCGCGGCGACACCAAGACCGCGATTGTCTCGGTGGAGCAGCTGTACCCGCTGCCCGAGAGGGAGATCAAGGAACAGCTTGCCCTGTACTCCAACGCAACCGACCTTGTGTGGGCTCAGGACGAGCCGGCCAACCAGGGCCAGTGGCCGTTCATGGCGGTCAACCTGCTGCCGCTGCTCGACCGCCGCGTGCGTCTGGCTTCCCGCCCGGCCGCTGCTTCCCCGGCAGCCGGTACCGGTAAGCTGCACACCGCCGAGAACGAGGCTCTGCTCAAGCAGGTCTTCGAAGGCTAAACTGTTGAAACTCTAACCGTTCACAACCCGTCGCCCCGTCAGGTACGCCTGGTGGGGCGACGGGTTTTTGGTCTCGGATGCTTGTGGATAGGGGATTAAGTTCGAAAACCGGCCCGTAAGCGCTTATCCTAGATATACAGACTATTACTCACGTGCCCCGCCGCCTCTCACGGCGGGTCCATCCTGCAGAAGAAAGAATTCCGTGGAGCAACGCAATATTCGAATTGTGGCAGTCGGCGATGACCTGCTCGCCGGTGTTGGCGATCCCCGTACCCTCGGCTGGTTCGGCCGCGTCATGGCACGCACCCCGCAAACCACCGCATCCATCGCGGCGTACAACCTGGCCGCACCCAATGAAGGCAGCGAACAGCTCAACGCTCGCTGGTTTGAGGAGGCCCGCCGCCGCTTTATTCCGGGCGCCGACAACCGCCTCGTCATCGCTCCGTCGACCTTCGACATCGATTTGGGTCTGACCAGCGCACGCTCCCGCTTGAACCTGGCTAACATTGTGGACATGGCCTCGCAGAACAACATCAAGGTTCTGGTCGTCGGTCCCCCTCCGACCCTGGATGCCGAGCGTAACCGCCGCATCGCCGATCTGTCAGCCGCATACGCCGATGTCGTGACCCGCCGTAACCACGTGTACGTGGACACCTTCAACCCGCTGCTGCACCACGAGCAGTGGCGCAACGACCTGGCAGCAAATGACGGTCGCCCCGGCCAGTCCGGTTACGGCCTCATGGCCTGGCTTGTGTTGCACCGCGGCTGGTACAACTGGCTGAACATCCCGGAGCACGGCTAATCCTTTGGAAGAGGAAGGCGAAGAAACTTCGTGTTTTTTCGCTCATATCTCGGTTCCAAGATGCAATCAGGCCGTTTCTATGAAAAAATAGACGGCGTTGCCCCTATAGCGTGGACCACCGATTTTCGGTGACCGCCTCTCACAGGGCAGTTAACGAGGAACGCGCACCGCGAAGGTGGGGCGTGTTTCCATGAACACTATAAGGAGGCTCTCATGAGCAAGCGCGGTCGTAAGCGCAAGGACCGTCGTAAGGGCGGCGCAAACCACGGTAAGCGCCCCAACGCATAAGGTATCTTGCATACACTTTAAAACCCCGGCGTATCGAATCTTCTATTCGAACCCGGGGTTTTGCTTTACCCCCCCCCTCATCACCCGGGTGCGGGGAATAAAGCCCCAAATCAGACGTTATGTTCTACGGTGACCGTATGGAGCGTTCCCGTAGAGAGGAGGAATCATGGCCGAGACCGCAGACACTCAGAGTGTCAGTGCTAAGGACACCCGCGAGCTACGTGAACGTTTTACCGCACAGGCCATGCAGTACGTGGACCAGCTCTACAGCGCGGCCCTACGCATGAGCCGCAACCCCGCCGACGCTGAAGATCTGGTGCAGGAGACCTATATGAAGGCTTTCGCGTCCTATCACCAGTTCACCGAGGGTACGAACCTGAAGGCGTGGTTATACCGCATCCTCACGAATACGTACATCAACCTGTACCGCAAGCGTCAGCGCGAACCGCAGCAGAGTCAGGGTGAAACCGTCGAGGACTGGCAGCTGGCCGCTGCCGGCGATCACGACGCCGTGGGTCTGCGTTCGGCGGAGGCCGAGGCGCTGAGCTCCCTGCCGGGCACCGAGGTGCGTGAGGCACTGAGCTCCCTCCCCGAGGATTTCCGCATGGTGGTGTACTACTCCGATGTCGAGGGTTTCGCCTACAAGGACATCGCCGAGATTATGGACATCCCGATCGGTACGGTCATGTCCCGTCTGCATCGTGGACGACGCATCCTGCGAGAAAAGCTACTCGACTACGCGAGGGAGAACGGTCTGCGCCCCTCCACGGTTGCCAAGGTTGAGGCGAAGGCCGCCGCCTCGGCAGCCAAGGCCGCGGCGAAAACCTCCCCCAAATCGGTTTAGCCCCCTCAAAAACGTTTGCCCCACTTGCTTCCCCCTGCACCTTCCGTGTGAAAGGAACCTCCGATGTCTGATACCCCGAATACCTCTGCTGCCCCTTCTGAAGACTGCGGCGGCGAACCCTGTTCCACCATCCTCAAGAAGCTCTACGAGTTCCTGGACGGCGAGCTGAGCAGCGAACAGGTGCGCACGATTCAGCGCCACCTCACCGCCTGCCCCGAGTGCACCGATGTCAAGAACTTTGAGCTGGCGCTCCGCGAGAAGATGCGTTCCTCCTGCGCGCAGAAAGCTCCCGCGGAGCTCAAGAGCCGTCTGCTGCAGGATGTGCGAGACTTCTGCGAGCAGGTGCACCGCTAGGCACTGAGTCTCCCCACTCTGCTTTTCAGCTTTTCTTATAGGGCCTGCCCGGCGCTCCCCTCGAGCACCGGGCAGGCCCGTCTCATCCGGGGGTTCCGGCGGGGTGCGCTAAACCTTCACCCGGTAGAATAGACCTAGACCGGCTACGGATTCCGCCGAGTGCGGGCTACCCTCCGTAGCATGCCGATTTGGAAGAGGATTTATGAGCGACGCATCAGTGCAGCTGTCCGCGGGTGATTGGCCCGCTCCCCCAGCCCCCGCTTCGGCCCTCGGCCGTCACGCGACGGTGCATATCCCCGGTTCAAAGTCGCTCACAAACCGATACCTGCTCCTGGCCGCTCTGGCCGATTCTCCCTCGTACCTACGCGCGCCTCTGCACTCCCGCGATTCTGCCCTCATGATTGAGGCGCTACGCCGCCTGGGTGCCGGGGTTGAGCTCATTCCCACCGATTCGCCCTTCGGCCCCGACCTGCGGGTTACCCCGTTGGATTTCTCCGCGTCAGCCGAGCCTTCCGGGGTTCGCGAGGCTCACCGCGTCAGTATTGACTGCGGTCTGGCCGGCACCGTGATGCGTTTCGTACCCGCCCTGGCGGCCCTGCTACCCGGTGAGTTCGCCTTTGACGGCGACCCTCACGCACGCCAGCGTCCCATGGGCCCCGTGCTGGAGGGTCTGCGCCAGCTGGGCGTGCGCGTGGACTGCGCCGAAGCGCCCGATGCTCTACCCTTCATTCTGCGTACCCTGGGCCTGGCCTCCGTGCCGGTGGACGAGGCTCCCGTCGTGCGCATCGACGCTTCTTCCTCTTCCCAGTTCGTCTCTGCGCTTCTGCTCATGGCTCCGCGCCTGCCGAAGGGGCTCGTGCTCGTGCACGAGGGCTCCTCGGTTCCCTCGATTCCGCACATTCAGATGACGGTTGAGGCGCTCCGCGAACGTGGCGTGCGGGTGCAGGAGCACTACCCCGCCGAGGGTGGCGAGTACCGCTGGGTTGTTTCCCCCGGTTCTTTCCCCGGCTTCGAGGTCACCGTGGAACCCGATTTGTCGAATGCCGGCCCGTTCCTGGCGGCTGCCGTGGCCACGGGTGCCTCTGTGAGCGTTCCCCACTGGCCCGCCCCCGCGGCTGATTCCTCGGCCGGTACCACGCAGGTCGGCGATATGTGGCGTGAGCTTCTGCCGACCCTGGGTGCGCGCGTCGAGTATCGCGACGGTGCTCTGACCGTGACCGGCCCGCGTTCCCTGCCGGAGGGGCCGCTCAGCTACGACCTGTCGGCCGGGGGCGAGCTCGCCCCGACCATGGCCGCCCTGTGCGCGCTGGCGCACGGCCCCGTCGAGCTGCACGGCATTGCGCATCTGCGCGGCCACGAGACGGACCGCCTGGCCGCCCTGGCCGCCGAAATTAACCGTCTGGGCGGCCGTGCCCGCGATACCGAGGATGGCCTCGTGATTGAGGCTCCCATCCCCGCTGAGGCCCGCGCCGAGACCGTGGTAGCCCACACCTATGACGACCACCGAATGGCTACCTTCGCGGCCATTGTCGGCCTTCGCCGCAGCAACACCGTCGTGCAGAACGTGGGGACCGTCGCGAAGACGATGCCCGAGTTCACCTCCATGTGGGAGGGCATGCTCGCGCAGTGGGCCGGTGAGGCCCCAGAAGCCCCGCAGAACGTACAAACCACCGAGGAGGTGCGCTAATGGGTTCCTCCCGAATGAATGTTCGTGACTTCTCCGAGTGGGATGAATCGGATGTGCACGTTCGCCCCAACAAGAAGGGCTCCCGCCCCCGCACCAAGGACCGCCCCACCTTCAAGGAAGCCATTCGCGGCCGCGTGATTACCGTGGACCGAGGCCGCTGGTCCGTGGTTGTGGACGAGGGCACCGAGAACGAGCGTACCCTGATTGCCGCCCGCGCCAAGGAACTACGCCGCACCCCGATCGTGACCGGCGACTTCGTGGACGTGGTGGGAGATACCTCGGGGGCGAAGGATACCCTGGCGCGCATCGTGCGTCTGGGTGAACGCACCTCCGTGCTACGCCGAAGCGCCGACGACACCGACCCCTCGGAACGCGTGGTCGTAGCCAACGCCCAGCAGCTCGTCATTGTGGTTGCCGCGGCCAATCCCGAACCGCGTACCGGTTTCATCGACCGCGCCGTGGTGGCGGCAGTTGATGCCGGAATTGAGCCGATTCTGTGCATCACGAAGACCGATGTGCGTTACCCCCAGCATCTGCTGGACTACTACGCCGCCAGCGGCCTCAAGGTCGTTCTCTCGGCCTCATCGGACGGCCTGGCCCCCAGCCAGGACGGTGCCCAGGGCCTCGAGTCGGCTCCCGTGCAGGAGCTGTTGCAGGAGCTGCTGGGTGAGGTATCGGTCCTGCTGGGCCACTCGGGCGTGGGTAAGTCCACGTTGGTGAACGCGCTGACCGGTTCGGATCGCGCAACCGGCCACGTGAACGCGGTGACCGGTCGAGGCCGACACACTTCCTCCTCGGCCCTGGCCCTGCGCCCCGTGGAGCGCGATGGCCGCCCGGTCCCTGCGGGTACCTGGATTATCGATACCCCGGGTATCCGCTCCTTCGGCCTGGCGCATGTGCCGCGTGAGACCGTGGTCGACGCTTTCGTCGACTTGGCCCCCGGTGCCGCCGACTGCCCGAAGGGATGCACCCACGCAGCGCAGGCCCCCGATTGCGGAATCGAAGCCTACGTGGCCGCCGGGAAGGCGGGCCCCAGCGGCCCCGAGCGTCTGGAGTCGCTACGCAAGCTCCTGCTGCTGACCCCCGAGGAGGGGGACTCCGAGAAGGAACTGGGCGCCCTCGCCTAGCCACACACCGATTACTACCGTGAGAAGAGCCAACCAACCATGAGCCGTACCCCGCTGTACACCGACGATTTGCGTCTCGCGCACATTTTGGCAGATAGCGTGGACCGGGTCAGCTCCGCCCGTTTCCGTGACCGTCCCGCATACTCCCCCGCGGAGGACGGCCCCGCTATCCCCGAAGAGGAGCAGAAGCCCGCTGAGTCCGCGCCCCTGGCACCCTGGCAGCGTGCCGCGCAGCGGAGTGCCGAGCCCGAACCGGTCGTGCCGGAGGCGCCCGCCGATTATGCGCTGGAGGTTGCTCTAGAAGTTGAGGAGCTGTTGCGGGCTCAGCTGTCGAGGGTCCGCATCCGCGACGGCATCGCCGGCGAACACGCGGGCCACAACGGCCAGGCGGCGCGCCAGTGGGTTATTGCGCCCCTCGCGGAGCTGGATAACTTCCGCCGCGGCGTTCCCGTGTGGGCCACCCTCATCGCTCTGCTGGACCAGGGTGAGCCTGTGGTGGGCGTGGTCTCCGCCCCGTCGCTGGGCCGTCGCTGGTGGGCCGCTCGCGGTTCTGGCGCGTACACGGGCAAGTCGCTCGCGCAGGCGACCCGCCTTCAGGTTTCTGAGGTGACGCAGCTCGATCTTCTCTCCGTAGCGTACACGGATATCGCCTCATGGGAGCAGGCTGGCTCCTCCGTCCCGAACCTCACCCCGCGCCTGCTACACCTGCTACGTTCCGCAAGCCGTTCCCGCGCCTACGGGTCCTTCTGGTCGGCGTGTCTGCTCGCCGAAGGGGCCGTGGATACCGTGGTGGATCCGGCCCTTTCCTTCTTCGAGGTGGCGGCTCTCCTCCCGATCATCCGTGAGGCCGGCGGCGTTGCCTCTACCCTCGAGGGCAACCTGCCCGAGCACGCCGGTACGTCCGAGACGGTATCGCTGGTGGCCAGTAATACCGCAGCGGTTCAGGAACAGGTCCTCCAAATCCTTAACACGGAGGGTTAGGCCTCCTTCTCCCGCCGGACTTCTCTCGCCGGAGTAGCGCATACGGCGAAGGCGGCGGCACCCCAATACGGGGTGCCGCCGCCTTCCTGTGTTATATCGCGTTCTTAGAGAGCGACGAATAGAACGCCCAGCAAGGCCAGAATGCTCAGGCCTGCAAGGACATAGGCGAAGATATTGAAGGTGTTCATCTTCGAGGTGTACTTGGTGACGTGGCCGCTATTGACCTGCGCGGAATAGATGGCCAGCCAGATAGCAATACCGGCGGGAATCAGGCCCGTCAGGAATAGACCGACGACCGAGGTCGAGTCGTAGGCTAGCGAGCTGGAACGGTAGCCGCGGCTACTCATCTCACTCATCTCGAGGGCACGCAGGCCCACAACCATCCAGGCGTAGATGGTGAGCGCCAGGGCTCCCAGGCCGGAGCAGAAGGCGCCGATGGAGTAGTAGTAGCCGGGGCCGCGGAAATCGCTGGTGGCGTCGCCGTAGGGGCGGCGGTGTTCTTCGGGGACGGTGTACTCGGCCGGGATACGATGGTAGGTATCGTCACGCTCGGGGTACGCGGCGGGTGCGATAGCCACTCCCGCGGGTGCACCGGGCTGACCGTTCGGAGCACCGTAGGCGGGCTGGAAGGAGGGAGCTGCGCCGGGTCCTCCAGGCTGAGCCTGCGAAGCGCCGTAGGGAGCGCTATTGTTCGATGCCGTGGCGAATCCGCCCTGGGCGCCGCCGGAAGCGGGGGTGGGGTTCTGGTTATCCATGGTGTGTCCTTATTCGGGTGTCGCCGAGCTCCGGTGCGTGACGGTACGCTCCGAGAGCCCCCGGCAACGTGGGTATCCATTGGCTCTCTATCGTTCATCATACGGCTACGAAAGCTCAAGCGTCGCGGCGTCGGAACAATATCTACACTTTGATACTACGTCATGAGTTCTCTCTACGTCTTCTTACGTGACGTTCTCGTTACGATACGGTCGCACGTTCGCCCCGCAGCGGGTATAAAAATACCCGGCAGGTGACGCCGTGGGGCGTCCTGCCGGGTGGTAGAAACCTACCGCGGTTCTTCCTCTGGATTGGAACCGATAATCACCGCCGCACCCCATACGGGATAGCGGACGGTTGGGAGATCGTGGAGATGCGGGGAATCGAACCCCGGTCCGATGTGGCGTCAACGGGGCTTCTCCGTGCGCAGTTTATGCGAACGCTACTTTTCGGCTCCGGTACTTGCATAAACACATATACCGACGAACCTAGTCACGTAAAAGTCCCGCTAACCCCCGCAACAAGGGCTAGCAGCAGTGGCCTTTTAAGTCGATGCCGGTAACTGAGCCAAAGGCATGCTCAGGCCGACAGACGGCAACTCGCGCTTAGGCAGCGAGTGCGAAGTCAGTGCGCTTAGATTCTGCACTTAATTTTTTGCAGAGGGCGTTAACGAGATAACCCTGCATCCTCGGCACGCTTCACCCATCTCAACTCACATCGTCGAAACCGATCATCCCCCTATGCTTTTATCAAAAAGCCCACCGTCTTCTGAAAGTTTTCCTCAGCGTACCTAGACGCTGTGGTGCCATTCAAACACGGTAGAGATTCAGTATATCTGAGGCACCCGAACGGGCGCAAGTCCCTCGATGCTTCCCCCGACGACGTGCACGCGCCGAGTGCCTGTCCCCAACATAGAGATTCTCAGAAAGCGAAAGGAGGGGCGGAGCCTCAGAAACTCTGAGTGCTCCGCCCCTCCCCTAACGCGCTCGTCAGGTGGCGTTCTAAAGTTTATTAACGTGCCGGGACGGTCATCAGGTCGTCCGGATCGTCACCGATCTGGCAGACCACGTGGCCGTGACCGTCGCTAGTACCAACCTCGGCGCACTTCTGCATGGTCTGGAAGGCAAAGATATAGACAAAGACCATAATGAGGCCGAAGATAAAGGCCAGAGCACCGGTAATGATACCGGTAATTGCGAAGCCCTGACCCGCGCCGGCAGCCTTGGTCTGCTTCAGCGAGATGATACCCAGAACAACGGCAGCGATGCCAAAGAGCAGGCCGATTGCGAAGAAGCCGGTCAGAAGACCAACAATACCGAGAATCATCGAGGTGATAGCCAGAGCCGGGGTCTTCTTCGATGCCTGGTAGGGGTAGTTGCCCTGCTGGCCGTAGTTGTAGAGATCCTGGCCGGGCTGCTGGTAGGAGTTCTGCTGGTACTGGTAGTTGTTGTACTCACCCGGCTGGCCCTGCTGAGGGTAACCCTGGCCGTACTGGGAAGACTGCTGAGCCGAGGAGTCCTGGCCGTACTGGCCGAACTGGTTCTGGCTCTCCTGACCGTACGAGGACTGGTTGTAGGGGTTCTGGCCATACGAGTTCTGGCCGTAGGAACCCTGAGCGGACGAATCCTGACCGTACGAGGACTGATTGTAGGAGGACTGGCCGTACGCGTCGTTCTGCTGGGAAGAAGCAGGCTGCTGAGCAGCATAGGGGTTCTGCGCGTTCCCCTGGGGGTTTCCGTAGTTATTCTCAGACATCTGTCATTCTTTCTTTCACAGTTGCAGTGAACAGTTTCATCTCGCTCAACGCGCTACGTAGCGCCAAGCCTTACCCACAATTATATAAACAAGCCGCTCTTTGACCACATATCACGCAATTTTTTCATCAGGAGAGCCGCCACGCCCTCCATCCAGCCAATATGTTTCGGAGCCAGTGCGCGTGCTGCCCCCGTAAGGAGGCAGCACCGTCTGCCCTAGAAACGGCTCAGGGTCTTGTACTCCGAGGGGCTCAGGGTCTGCTCGTGACCGCCCAGGGTGCACACGTAACCGCCATCGGACGTCTCGTGACCGTTGTTGATGCACTCCTGACCCATCATGGCGTTCAGCACGATGACCGCGATGGTCACCGCGGCCACCACGAAGCTCACGACACCGGTCACGATACCGCCAATCGCCAGGCCCTTACCGGAAGCAGCGCCTCGACGCACCTGAACCAGCGCAACAATGCCCAGCACGATACCGGCCAGGCCGAGAGCAACACCGTAGATAAAAATACCGGTCAGAATACCCAAAATGCCGCATACCAAGGAGGCGATAGCCAGCCCCGAGCCCGGCTTCTGTTCCGCAGCAGAGTGCGAGGTGCGCTCCGCAGCATCCTGCACCGGCGCGGAAGCGGCGTCTTCGGGCAACGGCTGAACGTTCGAGGACTCAGACATATCGGTCTCCTTCGCATAGATATAGCTTGTGGCGGCGCACGACGGAGCATGAAATTGTAGGCAGCATCCGGCCGGCGCACTATCCACCTACCATTATAGGTAGGGGCACCTACCCTTCCCGAGGGAGAAGAGCGATGCGCCAGTCCCTAGCCGAGGTTGCGGTAGCGCATCGCGCGGCGCGCTTCCAGGTCATCCTGGCGCTCGCGCAGAGCCTGGCGTTTATCGTACTCACGCTTACCGGTCGCCAGGGCAATCTCAACCTTCGCGCGACCGTTCGAGAAGTACAGCTTCAACGGAACCACCGTGTAACCGGTCTCCTTCAGCTTCTGCGCCAGCTTGTTAATCTCCGAACGGTGCAGCAGCAGCTTGCGGCGACGGCGAGCCGCGTGGTTCGTCCACGTGCCGTAACCGTACTCCGCAATATGAATACCCTCGAGCCACATCTCGTTATCGGTCACCTGGCAGAAACCGTCCACAATGGACGCCCCACCATCACGCAGAGACTTCACTTCAGTGCCCAGCAGAACGATGCCCGCCTCATAGGTATCCACGATGTTGTAGTTGTGGCGAGCCTTCTTGTTCTGGGCAATAATCGCGTTATTTGGGTCTTTCTTCGCGTCTTTCTTCTTTTTCTGAGCCATTACTCAATCCTTCACGTCTTAGCTGTCTTCAGCCGCGCGCCCCGAAGCACGCCAGCGAATCCCAGCATCAATAAAAGCGTTCAAACCGCCATCCAGCACGTTCGAGGTATTACCTTCCTCGTATCCGGTGCGCAGATCCTTCACCATCTGGTACGGGTGCAGCACGTAGGAGCGCATCTGATCGCCCCAGCTCGCCTTGATATCGCCGGCAAGCTCCTTCTTCTTTGCGTCCTCCTGCTCCTTACGCAGCAACAGCAGGCGGGACTGCAGCACGCGCAGGGCCGCCGCACGGTTCTGCAGCTGCGACTTCTCATTCTGCATCGAGACCACAATGCCGGTCGGCAGGTGGGTCAGGCGCACCGCAGAGTCAGTGGTGTTCACCGACTGGCCGCCCGGACCCGAGGAGCGGAACACATCCACCTTAATCTCAGACTCGGGAATCTCAATAGCGTCCGTCTGCTCAATCAGAGGAATCACCTCAACCGCCGCGAAAGAGGTCTGGCGGCGGCCCTGATTATCAAAGGGCGAGATGCGCACCAGACGGTGCGTACCGGCCTCAACCGACAGGCGGCCAAAAGCGTACGGCGCGTTTACCTCAAAGGTCACCGACTTCAGGCCCGCCTCCTCGGCGTAGGAGGTGTCCAGCACCTTCGTCGGGTAGCCGTTCTTCTCGGCCCAACGCAGGTACATGCGCAGAAGCATCTCCGCGAAATCGGCGGCGTCCACACCACCGGCACCCGCACGAATGGTCACCACGGCCTCGCGCTGATCGTACTCACCGGAGAGGAGGACCAGAACCTCCAGCTCTTCCAGCTTGGCGCGAATCTGGCCGCACTCCTCCTGAGCATCGGCCAGTAGTTCGGCGGCGGTCTCAGCATCCTCGGCCTCGGCAAGCTCCACCATCACCTCAACATCGTCAATGCGAGAGGACAGCGAGCGCAGACGATTCAGCTCCGCCTGCTTGTATGAGAGGGCACTCGTCACCTTCTGGGCATGCTCAACATCATCCCAGAGGTCGGGGGCGGCGGCCTGTTCGGACAGCTCCTCAATGGCGCGCTCAATCCCCTCGATGTCGCTCACTGCGGCAATCGAGGCAAAGATAGCGCGAAGCTCTTTAATCTCAGCGGAAAAATCGAAGGATGCCATAGCTTTTAAGACTATCGCGAAACGCTCAGAAAGTCCCGCCGTTACGCAGATTCTCTCGGCAATCGCCGGGGTTTCCGGAAAGGTTTATCCGGCAGAAGGCCCCTGCCCATCCTTCAGACGCGATGAACCGTGCGCGCTCACCTCGATGCCATCGGGCACAATCACAGAGATAAGGGGCGGATGGATGCGCGCCGTCAGCTCAACGTGCACGCTGCGGCTGGAATCCATGTAGACGTTTCTTATCTGCAATCCTTGCAAATCACGCCCCATCTGCACCGAAGAGAGATAGGAACTCGCATGAGTCCGGGCCGCAGCGTCGCTCCCCTCCCCCGCGGCGTTCATTTGGTGCGTCACCGAGTTCGCCTGAGCATCCGCTAGGTCCTGCAGGTGTTGAGTCTGCAGGTAGGCGCCGGTAATGGCCACGGTCACCGAGCCGATGAGCAACAGCAACGCCAGCATGCCGACGATGAGCGGGGCGATACTCCCCTCCTCGGGCCCGTCCGCATGCGCACGGTTTTTCTTCACCGGGAAATGTGCCAGGAAACCTGCGAGGGTGACTGGACCCCAGCCTGGCAGAGCGTTAAGACGTCGCATTACCGGACCCCCAACTCGTCGCGTGGGAGGTCACCGGAATCACGCCTCCGCCCAGCACGGAAGGCATCAGCGGCAACCGCGCCTGCACGGTTACCGCCGCATAAGCACGGCTACCGGAGGTGCACTCCCCCGAAGAGCAGCTCAGGGCCACTCGCACATCGGCAGGGTCAACTCCGTAGTCCTGCGCCGCGTGGGCACCCAACCGCTGAGCAAGCCCCTGATCCACAACGGATCCTTCGGGCTGTTCCTGTACGTAGAGCACGACCTGGGCGCTCGCGGCATGGGCCGCCATGACCGAGGACTGCAGGCTGAAGATGGTGAGCACCGCGTAGAGCACGGGGATGAGCAGCGTAATGCCCAGGCCTAGGAACTCAACGATGGCGCTCCCCTCCTGGGAGGCATCCGGCGCGTCGTGCTCCCCGGGGAGCCCCCTCCTCATGGCGTTCAAGAGCGTATCCAACCTAGTCACCCGAGTGGTCCTCCGCGTAGATTGCGTGACCGCTCACCACGATAGATTCGGGGAAGCCCCACGGCCCCAGCACCGGCAGCGGCGACTTCACCGTCACCTCCAAAGTGCGCACACCCGTAGAATCACTACTCTGACGGTACGAAATATTCTCAGCATACGAGGATGGAAGAGTCCCCTCAATCATCTGACGGGTACGCTCCATGCCCTCCTGCGGAGTGCGGTCACGCATCGTACCGTACCGTGCCCCAGCCGCCGCAGCATCCACCAACATGGTTCGTGCATACAGGGCGAAAGAAACCTGCAGAATCGCCATGGTCAGCAACACCAACAGCGCACCGACCATGACGAATTCCGTGCTGGCGTCACCGCGCTCGCTCTCCTCCACAGAATATTCCGCGGAGGATAGCTCAGCGGCAGTCAGCTCAGAAGCGAAGCGAAAATTGCGCATTACTGGTGAACCAGAGCAATCGCGTCGTTGAACATCTTGGTCAGAGCGGGCTGAGCAATCGCCAAGATAGCGGCAACCAGCACGGCGCTCATCATGGTAATCATGACCCAGCCGGGCACGTCGCCGCGCTCGGGATCATCCTGCTTGTTCTTCAGGCGCAGAGCCAGCACGGATGCGATAGCCAGGGCAATCAGCACGGTGAGGGTGGTGCGGAAACGACGGAACATGATTTTCTCCTTCTATCAAAGGGTGTAGTGTGTGGTTGGTGCGGCGCGCCGGGCAATCAGCCCAGCCCACCACGGTGCAGCCGGTACGGTGTGTACCCGCCGCAAAATCTAAAAGTTCAAACGCATGAGCGACAGGCCCGGGAAGACCGCAAAAATTACGGTCAGCGGCAGGATGAAAAACACCACCGGGGCGAGCATCGCAATCTCCTTCTTACCGGCTGTTTCCATCAGCTCACGCTTAGCGTTATCGCGCACATCCTGAGCCTGCGCACGCAACACATCAGCCAGAGGGGTACCGCGCTCAATCGCAACAGCAATACCCTCAACGAAGCGGCTCAACGCCGGAACGCGAGTACGCTCCGCAAACTCCTGCAGCGCACTCAGCAGCGAAACGCCGGTGCGGGTCTGTGCCAAAATCTCAGAAAACTCACGAGCCAACTCACCGCGAGAGGTCAAACAGATACGTTCCAAAGCCGCCAGCGCCGACTCGCCCGCCGTCACCGACAGCGCCATCATCTCCGCCAGCGCCGGGAACTCAGCAACCAACTGCTTCTCACGCTTAGTCACCGCCTCACCCAGCCACCAGTCACGTGCCAGAAAGCCGCTCAAACCGCTCACCAGCACCAGCGCAACCGCCACCGGGAGTGAGAAACGCTCCTGCAGCACGCCAATGACGGTCAAGGCGCTCATGACGGTCACACCGGCAAGAGCCCACAGCAACTGCTCAGCACGAAACGCGCTCACACTCTGCGAAGAACCAGCACGACGCAGACGCTCCTGCACCGAACTATCACTCAGCGACGAGCCGCTCAACGACGAAGACAGCGAACGCAGAAGCGGCGCACAGAACGCCGAAATCGCCTCCAGCAGGCTCGGCTCACGGCGCTCCTGCTCCTTCAACAGCGACTCACGCAGGGTCTCACCGCGAAGCTGCGATGCCACGCGATCGGCGAAGGAAACGCTTCGAGTATTCAGAACCGACGAAAGAATCAGGCCCAGGCCGGCCGCCAGCAACAGGGCAAACACAATGGGAAGGTTCATCCGAAGACCCTCCGTTCGCGCGGAAGCTCACCGATGCGAAGCATCAGACGATAGGCGGCCAGCGAAACCGTCGCCCCGGCCATCATAAGCACGGCCCCGGCAAAGGAATTGTACACCATGCGCGCCGCCGGCTGCGTAGCCATCAGGCAGAGCACGAACCAGGGGGCCACGCACGAGAGCCGGGCCGCATTCACGGTCCAGGATTGGCGGGCCAGAAGCTCCGAGCGGGTGCGGGCGTTATCGCGCAGAAAATCGCTGAGCGTACCCAGCAGCTTGCCCAGGTCAGAGCCTCCCACCTCGCGGGCAATCTTGAGGGCCTCGATGATGGTGTCCGCAACCGGGTCCGAGAGGTACTCCTTCAGACGGTTCAGCGAGGGCACGAACTCGCCCGAGGCGCGGTAGTCACGCGAAAAACGAGCGAAGGCCCCGCGAAGCTCCTCCGGGCCGCGGTAGGAGAGCTGAATCAGTGCCTCCGGCAGGGAAAGGCCCGCACGAATCGCCGAACGCAGGTGGTCGACGGCATCCGGCCACAGCTGCCAGATGCGTGCATCCGCGGCACGGGCGCGATGATTCACCACCACGCGAGGGGCCACCAGCCCGGCGATAAACCCGAGCACGCCCAGGGCCACCAACTGGCTGACCAGCAGAAGCAGCAGGGACAGGGCGACGGCGCTCGCAAGGCTCACCCAGGTGAAGGTTCGAGGGGTCAGCGTGTGCATCCCGGCCTTGCGCAACGCCACGACCAGCGCGGGGTCGGCGGCCTCGCGAACGGGTTTCTGCCCCTCCGGAAAACAGGAGAGGTACACCAGGCACACGCCGATGCCCAGAATTAGGCTGAGGAAAAGCGGCATCACTGCCCCGCTTTCGCGAGGGCCAGCACCTGTTCGGGACGATGCCCCGCACGTACCCAGCGTTCGGCGTTCGGCAGTTCCAGGGCCACGCAGACCATGCGACCATCACGTCGCACAAATAGCGGCGACATCTCAATCACCCCGTCCTCGACACGACCGCCGAGCATGCTAATCTCCTCGACCCGGCGCTGCCCGCGGGTATCGCGGCCGCAGTGAACCACGATGTCAAAGCACGAGGCCACGGTGGGCACCACGAATGAGGAGGAGATATTCTCACCCGCCAGTAGCGGCAGGGTGCAAATCTTTGTCACGGCGTCGCGTGCCGAGTTCGCGTGAATCGTGCACATGCCGGGCAGACCCGCGTTGAGCGCAATCAGCATGTCCAGGGACTCTGCCTCGCGCACCTCGCCAATGAGGATGCGGTCCGGGCGCATACGCAGGGCCTCCTTGACCAGGCGGCGCAACTCGATGGCACCGGTACCCTCAAGGTTCGGCTGACGGCATTGCATGCCCACCACGTCTCGCAGCGGCACGGACAGCTCAAAAATTTCTTCGCAGGTGACCACGCGTTCCCGCGGCGGAATCGAGGCAGAGAGGCAATTGAGCATTGTGGTCTTGCCCGACTGGGTTGCACCCGAGACGAGGATATTCATGCCGCTCTCCACCGCGGCGTGCAGTAGTGAGGCAGCGCCGGCGCTCAGGGAGTTCATGCGGACCAGATCGGGCAGGCGGCGGGCCCGCACCACAAACTTACGGATGTTGATGCTCGTGTGCCTGCGGGTGATATCCGGGATTACAGCGTGCAATCGGGAGCCATCCGGCAGGGATGCATCAACAAACGGGGAGGAAAGGTCCAGGCGACGGCCCGAGGGCTTGAGCATGCGCTCCAGCAGGCTGTTGATGGCCCGGGGGCTCAGATGCAGGCCGGTGAGCTCGCTTTCGCCGTTGCGCGCGATGAAGATTTCATCGGGCGAGTTGATCCAGATCTCCTCAACGCTCTCATCATCGAGGAAGGGCTGGATGACCCCGAAACCGCAGATTTCATCGTGGAGCCGCTGGATGACGACGCTCCGCTCCCCCACATCGGGCAGGGAGACGCGGGTGCGCTTCTGCTCATATTCGTCCAAACATTCACCGATGAGCGCGCGTACGGCATCCCGGTCCTCTCGAGGGTCCAGGTTGCGACGGCGCATGGCCTCGCGGATGTTCTCCTCAAGTAGAGCCAGGTGTTCCATTTTGGTATTCGGAACGGTGTTCTCCATTGAAATAATCCGATGCTACGGTGTGTGGTGGCGTTACATGCAACTTTGCGACTGTAACCTATTACTTCCATCATCCTAGCCACAGGGCATCAAATTTATCAAAACTATATATTTCGCTACTTAATATTTACAGGTGTAGTTTTTCGATATTTTCTATCGTGATATGTGCCATTTCTACGCGGGGAATACCCGGATCAGTACAAACGCCCTAGTCAATCGCCACAAGTATTCTTCTCCGCCCTTGGGAGGTAGCTTGCAGCATCTAGCGCCAAGCCCATCTTCCTACCACGAATACGTGCGTAACATTTGGTGTTTTATCCACACCGCGGATTTGGCCAGGACCATCCGCGCTGTCCCTCACGAGCCGATAACCCCGCAACGAAAGAGCGCAGTGACAGGGCACGGCAAAGGGGCGTGCACTCCCCTCACGGGAATACACGCCCCTTCACCATGACGCTTAGCGTTTAGTCACCGCCGCGAATTACCTTCACAGCCTCCTTAATCGGACCGTCGAATCGAAGGTTACCGTGCTCCAGCACCACGCCGCGGTCACAAATCTTAGACACCAAATCCAGGTCATGGCTCACCACGGCAAGAGTCTTACCGGCAGAGCACAGCTCCTGAATCTTCGCAATACACTTCTTCTGGAACGGCTCATCGCCCACCGCAAGAATCTCATCCACCAGGAAGATATCCGGGTTCGTATGAACCGCAACCGAGAACGCCAGACGCAGGTACATACCCGAAGAGTAGAACTTCACCTCGGTATCGATAAAGTCGTGAATCTCAGCGAAATCCACAATCGAATCGAAGGAAGCCTCAATCTCATCCTTGGTCATACCCAAAATCGCGCCGTTGAGGTACACGTTATCGCGGCCGGTCAGATCCGGGTGGAAACCAGCGCCCACCTCAATCAGACCCGCAATATTGCCGCGAGTAAGAACCTCACCCTCGTCGGCGCGCATCACGCCAGAAATCATCTTCAGCAGCGTGGACTTACCCGAGCCGTTCAGACCCAGAAGAGCCACACGCTCGCCCTGACGAATATCCAGGCTCACGCCGTTGAGTGCATTGAACTTCTCCGAAAGATCACCCTTGCGGCCCTTAATCAGCCACACAAAAGCTTCCTTCATCGAACGGGTGTGGCGCAGAACGAAGCGCTTCACCAAATTCTCCACGTGAATCACCACGGGAGCGTCCGGGCTCACCGGCGGGAACTCAAGCTTCTTAATATCCACAGAATCAGAGCTCCTGGGCGAAGTTGCCCTCAAACTTACGGAAGAGCAAATCACCAATCAAAACGGTCAGCAGAGAAATACCAATGGCAATCGGAGTCCAGAAGCTGAAGAGATGCGGAACCACCTGCGAAGCAGGAAGCGCCAAATCCTCAGGACGGAGCGTCGGATGCCAGAAGCCATAGTGGAACAGCTCCACCGCAACGGTCAGCGGGTTAATCATGAACACGTTGAACACCCACGGGTAGAGAGTGTCACGCACCATGGTCCAGGAGTACAGCACCGGCGAGAACCAGGTAGCCACCATCAGCAGCATGTCCACAATGTTCTCCGAATCTCGGAAGAACACGTTAGCCACACCGAAAATCAGACCCAGACCATAGGACAGCAGCATCACGATGAGCATGCCCGCCAGAATCGACCCGAAAGCCAACGCGGACGGATGCCAACCCACCGCAAAACACGCCAGGAGCATGACCACAATCTGCGGCACAAAATGCACCAAAGCCACCCACACCGTCGACAGCGAGAACAACTCACGCGGCAGGTAAATCTTGCGAATCAGAGCGCTGTTAACCACCATGGCGCGAGCACCATTGCCGAACCCCTCCGAGAAGAAGTTAATGGCAATCATGCCCGAGAATAGGTACACCGCATAGTTGTGCATACCGCGTTCCAGGCCAAGGAAAAGACCCATGGCAATGTAGAACACCAGGAACTGCACGCCCGGCTTAATGTACGACCACAAAATACCCAGCACCGAGCCGCGGTAGCGGACCTGGATTTCCTTATCGACCAGCAGTCGAAGCAGGTAGCGATTCTTCATCGCATCCAGAATGCCGCGGCCGCGACCGGGCGCCTTCAGGGGAACAGACTTCAAATCGCTCATCGGGTCAGCTCAGAATCCGTATGCTCAGCAAAGGTCTTAGCCCACGCATCGTAGGAGGCAACCTCTGCGGCCTTCGAACGGTACAGGTCGCGCAGCTTCTCCCAGCCGGTCACCAGCTGAGCGTGCAACTTCGCGGCGTGAATCAGCTTCGACTTCAGCTGCTCGGGGTCACGACGGTACCAGAAGAGACCGGTACCCTCAGCGTTCGTGGCCAGAGCCGAGTCGAACTTCGACAGGGTCCACCAGTTAGTTTCACCGTAGTTCAGCTGAATCTGCGGATGCGCCTTCGCTTCTTCGCTCACGGGCTTGAAGAGCTGGCGACCCACGGTCTTCGCGGTCCACGAAGCAAGCTTCTTGTAGCCGGGGGATGCGAAGGAGCGGCGACCGCGGAACGGCGGCTTCTTCGACTGGATAGCCGGGAAGTCATCCACGTTCGGCTTCACCTGAGACTCCGGGTACTCCTTAGCCATCGCGCGAATCACCGGCAGACGCTTCGAGAGCGAGGGGTGCAGGTGATCGGGGCCCGACAGCAGGTCCTCGAGAGCCAGCAGACGGCCGGCCTCGGTGTAGTACTGCATCGACAGGGTGTGCTTGACGTCAAGGAACAGCGAATCCAGCAGCACGCGGCCACCCTTGTCGAAGGGAGAGTGCAACAGGGCCGTGATGAGACGGTTACGCTCGTGGTAGTAAGCCTGCCAGCCGACGGAATCGTCCTTATCGGTCCAGGACACGTGCCACACGCCGGCGCCGGGGAAGGACACGGTCGCGAAGCCCGCGGCCTTAGCGCGCAGGCCGTACTCAGCGTCGTCCCACTTCAGGAACAGCGGCAGGGACAGGCCGATCTCCTTGATGACCGCGGTCGGGATGAGGCACATCCACCAGCCGTTGTAGTCCACATCCACGCGGCGGTGCAGCCACGGGGTGTTACGCAGGTTGTGGTGGCCCAGGTTGTGGCCCATCGCCATGTCTTCGTGCGGCTTAGCGTAGAAGTTACGCCACGGATCCACGACCTCACCGAACGCGTGCAGGACCGAGCGGTCGAACATGTCAAACATGTGCGCGCCCACGATGGTGGGCTCCTTGCAGTAGTTTGCGAAGGTCACCATGCGCAGAATCGACTCGGGCTCAACGATAACGTCGTCATCCAGCAGCAGCACGTAGTCGGAGCCGTTGTTCACGGCCTCGAACATGCCGCGCGAGAAGCCGCCGGAACCACCCAGGTTGCCCTGATTAATGATGCGGAACTTGCCCGCCAGAGGCTTGACGACCTCTTCGAAGTCCTCGTGGTCCTGAACCTTCTGGGTGCCCTGGTCGACAATCAGGAACTCGTGCACGGCATCGAAAATCTCGGGGCTCTCGCCCAGCGCACGAATGTTATTGATGCAGTACTCCACCTTGTTCATGGTGGTAATCTGCACGGTTGCCTGGCCGGCCTTCACGTCGACGCGGGACTCAATATCACCCAACCAATTCGCCTCAACCAGCTCAAGGTCAGTAGTACCCGCCAGGTCGAACCAGTACCAGCCGCCGTCACCAAACGGTGCCAGGGGCAGGGTGAAGGTGTTGGTCTCCTCGCCGGAGAGCAGCTTGGCGTCCACACGCTGAATCACGCCACGGCCATTGGACTTGTACACAATGACCATGCCCTCGCCGCGAGTCTGAACGCTCAGGGTGACCTTCTTCAGGTCAGTCCAACGGCGCCAGTACGAAGCGGGGAAGGCGTTGAAGTAGGTACCGAAAGACAGGCTCTGACCCGCGCTCACGGTAATGGAACGGCGGCTGTTCAGGTTATTAGCGGCATCACGGTTTGCGCTGGCGCTCGACACAGACTGGCCGGAGGTGTTCATCGCCTCCGCAATGGAGGTCGAGGCGTCGCCGTCGATACGGGTGGGCAGCTGAACGCCGGTTGCAACGCCTGCATCCACGTAGAGGGGCACGACGTCGGTCTCAACCGCGCTCGGGAAAATGACCCGCTGCAGGGTCTTCAAAATCTGAGTAGCCATAACTATGCGTCCACACCGCCAGATTCAATCTTGGCGCCGTCGGTGAAGTGCGGGCGGATCTTGTTGTCAAACATCGACAGTGCCGAGGCGATGGCCATGTGCATGTCCAGGTACTTGTAGGTGCCCAGGCGGCCACCGAACAGCACGTTATCCTCACCCTTAGCCAGGTCGCGGTAAGCCAGCAGCTTCTCGCGATCCACGGCGGTGTTCACCGGGTAGTAGGGCTCGTCGCCCTTGTTAGCGAAGCGGGAGAACTCACGCATAATGACGGTTGCGTCCTTGGTGTAGTCACGCTCCGGGTGGAAGTGACGGAACTCGTGGATACGGGTGAAGGGGACGTCAGCATCGGGGTAGTTCATCACGGAGCAGCCCTGGAAGTCCTCGATCGGCAGGACTTCTTCTTCCAGGTCGATGGTGCGCCAAGACAGATCACCCTCGGCGTAGTCGAAGTAGCGGTCCACCGGGCCGGTGTAAACCACGGGAATCTGGCCGAGTACGTTCTCGCGGGAGTACTCGTGGCCGGGCTCGAAGAAATCGGTGTTCAGGTGAACCTCGATGTTCGGGTGTGCGGCCATGCGCTCCAACCAAGCGGCGTAGCCGTCGACCGGCAGACCCTCGTACTTGTCATTGAAGTAGCGGTTGTCGTAGGTGTAACGCACCGGCAGACGGGAAATGATGGATGCGGGCAGCTCCTCCGGCGGGGTCTGCCACTGCTTTGCGGTGTAGTGCTTAATGAAGGCCTCGTACAGGGGGCGACCAATCAGGGAGATGCCCTTGTCGTTGAGGTTCTGCGGGTCGGTACCGGCCAGCTCGCCAGCCTGCTCAGCAATCAGCGCCTTTGCCTCTGCGGGCGAGTAGGCAGCATTGAAGAACTGGTTGATGGTACCGAGGTTAATCGGCATGGGGTACACGATGCCGTTGTGGCGGGTGTACACGCGGTGCACGTAGTTCGTGAAGTCGGTGAAGCGGTTCACGTACTCCCACACACGCTCGTTGGAGGTGTGGAACAGGTGAGCGCCGTAGCGGTGCACCTCAATGCCGGTCTGCTTCTCCTTCTCGCTGTATGCGTTACCGCCAATGTGGGAGCGACGGTCCAGCAGAGCGACTTTCAGGCCCAGCTCGGTGGCGGCCTGTTCTGCGATGGTCAGGCCGAAGAGGCCCGATCCGACAACTACGAGGTCAGCAGTCAATGTTTTCTCCTGTATTATCACGGCGCCCCGGCCCCTATCGGGGCTGGTTTTCGCCTTCCAGACCGGGCATTTCCCCGCTGGTTCGGGGAGGGCACGATCCGCGTGGGCGGGGCACACCTTGCCCCTCCCACGATGGATATAGTCATACTCTAAGATACCCGCTTATCAACTGGTCCGCATACTTATGACATGATTTTCGGTACTTTTGGGAACTAGTTTTTGCGCTATTGGTCGTTGGGTTCCGGATGGCCATGAACGGGATTAGCACGCATCCGAAGATTTTTATGTGCCATTCAGGATAAGAGCTTCGGGAGCCGCACGAAACAGGGCGGGAAATTATTTACGCGTAAATATTCACTTGAGGGGCGGGCGGGCCCAATACCCAGAAGAGACCATTCAAGGAATAGTTTGCGCACCCGCCGACCGTATGCGCACAAGCCGCACACCGGGGTCGATCGCGAAAATCACCCCGGGTAGCCTTTCGAGCAAATATGCAGTTATCCACAGAATTTAAGATATTTAGATAGCAGAAACGCATTATTCGAATATTTATGTCATCTTAAATGGCATATATTGAGCATTAGTTCACTATGGGTTTACCTATAGGCATGACTCTCTATTTTCTTGACCGCGCTAAGACCTCCGCAGAACGCCCCTACCCCCGCGTCGTGCGGGTCGAAGGCGAACCGGGTAGGGCCGAAAGCATTACGCTGGCCCGGGCAGAAAAACGCCTGGAGCACGATTTGGCCGCCGCTCTACGAGAACAAATCGCAAGCGGTAAGAAGCATCTGAGCCTGCCTACATGGGGCGAACGCTCCGGCGAAGAAGAAAATACCACCGGTGCGGGCAACAGCGGGCGGGCCATCAGTCTTCTCTGCGTTCTGCGCGGCCCGGACGCCGGCAAGTCCTTCCCGATTCTCCGCGGGGACACCACGCTGGGCAGGTCCCCGCGCGGACGACGGGGAAAAGCCGGGCACGTGCATCTGCAAGACCCCTTCCTACGAGGGGTTCACGGAACCTTCCACGCTGATAGCTCGGGTGTGCTGTGGCGCCCGGTGAATACTCCCGCGCGTAAAATCCGGAGAACTCGGGACGATGGGGCACGGCCGGTTGTCTGGAACGAGCCCTTCCTTCTGGGATCGTCCCTTTGCGTTCTTCGAGACCCCGGCGTTTCAGGCCCGATTCCTTCCAACCGTGCGGAGTCTTCCGTTTCCAAGGGCGGTGCCGACAAGCTTCAGGGTTCCCCAGTGGACTCTCCCAACGGCAATCCGTTTGAACCCGTCACGGTCAACCCGGCCCAGCCTCGAAAGCTCAAGCAGATTCTACTCAGCGTTTGCCTGCCGGTTCTCGTGGGCCTGGCCATTGCGCTGCTGACCGGGCTGTGGTTTCTGCTTCTCATGTCGGTGGCCTCTTCCCTGCTCATGCTCCTGCACTTTTTTGGGAGCAGGGCCGAAAACCGTGCGGGCCGCGCAATGACCCGCACGGCGGCCGAAGGAGAAGAACAACGGGCCTTGAACCTACCCACCGCCGCGGATCTGGCGTTCGCCGCTTCCTCCCCCGCCCCTTCCGCGTTCCCCGCTCACCCCGGCATCGTGCTCGGATGCGGCCCCCGGCTACCCTATCTGCGTGGGCGTAACCTTACGCTCGCCTCACTGCCCAGGCTCCAGAGGGCACCCCACTACGTTCCCTTACCCGCCGGTGCGCTCGGGCACCGTCTTTCGCTCGACGAGGGGCACCTGCGCGCCTATCTCGTTCAGCTGGTCGCCGGTTATCCGGGAAGTATCTCAATCCTGCTCGGCCCTCCTGCGAGCGCCGAACAGGAGCGAATCAACGCGCTCCTGCAAACTCTCGCCGTGGCGCCCCGGGTTAGCGTGTACTCTCAGTGCTCCGAGACCGCCACCGAGGAAAGGCAGGCTCTTCACGATGCCCTGCACGACGAACTTTCTGCGCAGACCCCTCCCCTGTTGATCATGTCGGAGGATGCGTGCGACATTTACGCTCCGCTCGTGCGCACGCTCCAGGCTGAGGCGGCGTCCGTCGAGGCTGCAACACGGAATGGCTCGCGGGCTCCCAGAGAGCCGAGGGGCGCATCGGTGGCTCTGTGCATCATCGCCGATCCGAAGGATGGTACGCGGTCGACATCCGATCGTACCGTCTGCGAGTCTCTCTTCGCCGCGGGGTGGCTCGAGTGCGTCAGCGAGGGCAGCCACCGTCATTCCATCCGCTATGCGGCACGGCACTACTCGAAGCCTCCGGAGCAGCCCAGCGAAGGAGTAGTACAGGTGCACCCCCTCCTCCTCGATGACCTATGCCTGCACGCCGATGGGCTGAGCGTTGAGGCATTTATCCGAGCTCTAGAGCATCTCTATCTAGTTGAGGATGGGCCGAGGACGGGCAAGATCAGCGACGCGCAGGTGCACCAATCCGCGCATCGGTTCTCCTCCCTATCGGAGGCGAAAAACGAAAGAGGCGAAGGCGGGGTTGACCTATCTGCCGAGGGGCTCAAGGAACGGTGGTCGAAGGGGTTTTACGCCGAAGACGTCCGCTGCTACCTGGGGGTTTCGCAAGCGGGCTCACTTTCGCTCGGTCTTTCGGAACACGGGCCTCACTGGCTGCTGGGCGGCACCACCGGTGCCGGCAAATCCCAGCTGCTACGTTCCCTGGTGCTGAGCGCCGCCCTGGCCTACCCGCCCGAGCGTTTCGGGTTGATTCTGGTGGATTTTAAGGGTTCCGCGGGCCTGGGCCCCCTCGCCGAGCTGCCCCATACTCTGAGCATCTTGAGCAATTTTGATGTTTCCGCGGTTGAGCGCGCCCTAGAGTTCTTGAGGGCAGACGTCCGTCGAAGGGAAACCGATTTACAGGCTGCCGGGGTCAATTCTTACCGCGACTATTTGGCGGGTTGCCGGGCGCAAGGTGTACTCCCCCGTTACCCCGAGCTGCTCATCGTCGTTGATGAGTTCCGTATGCTGATTGATTCCATGCCCGATGCGATGACGGAGCTCATGCGCATCGCAACGATTGGCCGTTCCCTGGGGCTGCACCTGATTCTTGCTACGCAGCGTCCCCAGGGCACGATTTCACAGGATATCCGTGCCAATATCGCCACGAGTATCTGCCTGCGCGTGGCCAGCGCACAAGATTCCTACAACCTGTTGGAGCACGAAGCGGCCGCCTATATCTCGGCTACTCAGCCCGGAGCCGGGTACGTTCGTCTGCCGGATGGACGTTCCCTCTCGTTCCGCGCTCCTCTCACGGACCGAGTTCCCTCCGAGGTGCAGGCGATCCCCCCGAAGGTCTTCTCGCTCGAGCCCGAAGGTTGGAGGTGCATCAACGTTACGGAGGAATCGCCGAGGGAACGCTACGGAGAGGATGAGTGCCTCACCCGGTCTATTAGAGAAACCTTCCGCACCGTAGCGGGGCCTCACGGCGCCTCATATCTGCACGGTGCTCCCGGCACCGAGCCCCGCAAGGATGAGCAGGAAGAGTACTGCCCCATCCCCGAGGAGCTTCCCGAATCTCTATCCCTGTCACTTCAGGCCGAGGAGACGGAGCGAGGGAACGGGTACCTGCTGGGAGAACTGGAGATTGCCCGCTACGGTATTCGTGGCCGGTACAGATGGAACGGCGGACAAACGCTGGGGCTTCTGGGGCAGAGCGCGGAACGCATACCGTTTCTTCTGGGCCTGCTCGCTCAGGCGATATCCGCCAAAGTCCCGGTGGTTCTGCTGACCTCCGATGGCTCCCTCCAGCGGGACTTGGAGCCCTATGCTCCGTTCCTTGAGGTGCTCGTGGGGCCGCAAGAGCACCAGCACCTGCGTTTCTGCCTTGAGGAGCTGAGAGAACAGCGCCTGCACGCCGAAAGTGAGGGACACCGCCCACTCATCATCGTGGACGGCTTGGACGGATGGTTGGATGCGCTCATCCGCCATCCTGATACGGAGCATCTACTCTACGATGTACTCTCGCAAGGCTACCGGCGCGGCTACTCGGTGCTGTTCACCTCTGCACTGAGCCCGAGGGGACGCTTCGGCACGGTCGCGCACTCCACCCTGCTGAGCCGCCGCTTCCTCGATACCGACCTGATGCGTTCGGCCAGCCGCGACTACCCGGTCCCGTCCCAGGGTCACTACTGTGTCGAGGGGAGCATCAACGAGGGGTTTATCGGGGATCAGCCGCTTACCGCCTCGGTGCTGGCACCGTGCACGCTATCCCTCCGAGACTTTGAAGCGTATGCCTGCTCAACTGCGAGCGCATCCGCTCAGACAGGCACCCTGCTACGCCAGTTCCCGGAGTATTTCCGCATGCCCGCGGAGGAGTATATTCGCGTAGCTCAAAAGACCTGCAACCCCCGGGGTGAGCAGCTTCTCGTGGGTTTCAACCGCCGCCGTCTTCCCGTGTGGCTGAGCGCCGGGCGGGGAAGCATCATTCCCGTCCCGGGTGCCCGGTCAACGGGTAAGAGCACGCTACTCGAGAGCGTCCGCCAGCTCAACCCGCATCTGGAGGCGCTCTGCATCGAGGGAGGCAATAGTTCCAAGCCGTTCACGGAGGAAACGGTACGTTCCCTGCTGAGCGAAGTGAAGCATCCCGCCCAGACTCTGCTACTCGTCGATGATTTGCAGTACCTTTCGGCCGGAGTGCAGAACGTTCTGCTGGAGCGGCGCGGGGCCTTCCGCGCGGTCTTCGTAACCTACACACCCTGGCCGAGGCGGGCCTCCTCCCCGCTGCTTTCGGCGCTTATGGGATGCTCACGTGCGCTTCTGCTCGCGCCCGCAACCCTGGCGGATACCGATATCTGCACCGTTACGGCGCTTCCGGCGGATCGTTTTACGCGAGGCGAGCAACCGGCCGGGCGCGCGGTAGCGGTGGATGGCAACGCTGTTGAAGCGATACAGGTTCCGCTACCGAGGGTCCTCGACGCTCACCCTATTGCATAGAGATAATCTGGCGATAGCCTAGCGGCGGCGGCCGATACGCTTGGCTTCCTCACCGCGTTCCTCGGTGACGGCTTCGATGTAGCGGCGGCTGCTGGGCATCAGGACGAAGATGAAGTCTACCGCCGCGCCAATAACGCCCGCAATCGTCATGGACTGGCCAATATTCAGACCGAAGGCGCTCACGTTCATGATGAGTGTGCTTGCAGTGACCCACAGGGCGCAGAGGGTAATCAGGATCATGGGCAGGCGCGAGCCGTAACGTCCACGGTAGAACCGCAGGGCGTAAAAGGTCATGCCCGCGGCGATGAGTATTTGAAGCACACCGCCGACCACGCCCTGGGCGGGCTCGCCATTAGATAGGAGGAAGGGGTAGATGATACCGCGAATCAGAATGTATGCCGCGAAGGTTTCGGTCAGAACGAATGCGTAGAGGACGTTGAACGGGCGTGACTTCACGGTGGGCTCCTCACAGGTAGTGTCGTTGGCAGGCCGAGGGACATTCAGCCTGATGCGCTTGTAGTTTAGCGGCTGGGCACTTCCTCCGCGCATTTGTTTGCACGCGGGGTGCCTGCATATGTGCAGGAGGCTCGCCGCCTCGTCATCGGTGCGGTTCATCGGGTGAAGTACCGCTTTATATTATGCCCGAGGTGTCGCTCCTCCGCGGGGCGGCTCCCCGGTTGTGAGACGACTCAGCGCCAGGTTGTGCCACCGTGCGATTCTCCAACCAGACAATTAGACAAAGGTTCACCTTAGTGATAGATGCCTCAGCGTAATACTGAAGTTTTTAGCGTAAAGCACTTGTCACATTAGCCCCGACGTGCGAAAGTTGATAAGTCAAATTTCACCCTAACTTGGGGCGCACACCCCAACGGTAGGCCTATTTGGCACGCGCACAGGAATAATAAACAGCATCTCGCTTCGGCGGGACTGCACATAGAGAAGGAGGTCCACCGTGGATTGGCGTAGTCGTGCAGCTTGTTTGGACAAGGACCCGGAGCTGTTCTTCCCCGTTGGAAACACCGGACCCGCCCTGTTGCAGATTGAAGAGGCTAAGACCGTCTGCCGCTCTTGCGAGGTTATTGACGTCTGCCTGAAGTGGGCCATCGAGACCGGCCAGGACTCCGGCGTGTGGGGTGGCACCAGTGAAGACGAGCGTCGCGCCATGAAGCGTCGCGCAGCTCGTGCCCGCCGTGCATCCTAACTTCCGGAGTATTCAATAGGGCATTAAAAAGCGTGGTGCAGTGACTTATCGGTCACTGCACCACGCTTTTGCTATACCCAGGGCAACAATAAACCCGGCCGTGGAACCCCAAAGTTAAGGTCCTGCGGCCGGGTTTTCTCTTCGTTTTAGATGAGGAGCGCCGTAATAACCACGCGAGTACCGGTCGGTTCGTTAGCCTCCCAACGGATGGAGCCGTTGAGCTCGCTCGCTACCAGGGTGCGCACAATCTGCATGCCCAGGCCTTCCTTGCCGCTGACCGGGCGGTAAGCGTTCGGGCCAGACTCCTCGATCTTCTTATCGCCCATGCCCTTGCCGTCATCGGTAATAATGACGGTCAGGGTGTCCTCGCCCTCGTCATTGGTGCCGCGAATACCCTCGAGCGTCACGGTTCCGGTTTCTCCGTCGAGTCCGTGCTCCACGGCATTGGCGACGACCTCGTTAATCACCAGCGCCAAGGGGGTCGCGAACTGGCTTGGCAGGGCACCAAAGGATCCCAGTAGCTTGGTCGTCACGTGCTGGCCGGGAGAGGCCAGCTCGGCGGCCAGGTGGAACTGACGCTCGATAAGCTCGTCAAAGTCGACGTTCTGGGTCAGGCCCTGCGAGAGAGCCTCGTGCACGGTGGCGATTGTGGCAACGCGACGCATTGCCTGTTCCAAGCCCTGGCGCGCTTCGTCGGAGGTCATGCGACGGGACTGCAAGCGCAGCAGAGCGGACACCGTCTGCAGGTTGTTCTTCACGCGGTGGTGAATCTCGCGGATGGTTGCGTCCTTGGTCATGAGCTCCAGCTCGCGACGGCGCAGTTCGGTGACGTCGCGGCAGAGAATCAGGGCGCCCAGGCGCTCGATGTGCGCGCCCTTCTGCTTGAGCAGGGGGATGGCGCGCATCGTCACACGTGCTCGGGCGATGGTCAGCTCGGTACGCAGGTCGCTACGGCCGGCCAGGACCAGCTGCAGGGTCTCGTCCGCCTCCTCGCCGGAGGAAAGCATCGCACGGGTCACGTCTGCCAGGTTACGCTTCTCAAGGTAACCGGTCATACCCATACGGGTGTACATCGAGTTGGCATTGGGGGAAGCAACGACCACGCGACCGGTCGGGTCGAGCACGATAATGCCGTCAATCGCGCGGGGATTGCCCTGCGTGCGGCTACCCTGGGCCAGAGGATCGGGCCACAGGCCGCTGTGCAGCATGGTCAGCATGGTGTCGGTGACGAACTCGTAGACCTCTTCGCTCAGGCTGGGATAGGTGTGGGGAGTGGCAACGCGATGGCTGGTGAGCAGGGCAATAGTGCGGTTATTGCGTACAATCGGCACGAAGGTGATGTTTACCTCCGGGCGGTATCCCAGGCCCTCTCCCCTGGCCGGGTCGGTGTAGGTACTGATCTCCTGGGTCGTCCAGGCGCGGTAGGCCTCATCGCGGATGCCGTCTTCCATGTCGTGATCGATGATGTCGTGGTGGAAGAGGGTGCGGACGTTGGAGGGGCGCACGTGTGCAAATGCTGCGAAGGTACTGGTTTCGCGGGGACCGGAAACGGCATCCGGGGAGGTGCCGTCGGCAACCACGTAGTCGGTGGGGAACCAGAGGACAAGGTCGCTCTGGGCAATATCAGAGATAATCTGCCATTCCCCCATGATGAGGTGAACGCGTTCAATATCGCCGGGGCCGAAGTCGCAGGCGCTCAGAATTCCTTCTGCAAAAGACATGTTTGTGTGCTTCCCGTAAGTTCAGGTATCTTCAACCATTTTATGCGGTTGCCCGCCCGAGTCCATTTCGGGCGGTAATATTTCGGTCAGTGTAACGAGCTTGTCTGAGAGATCGCCTGAAATCAGCGCTACGGCGCTCCACGCTTAAAGAAACGGGCAAAAGAGCGAGACGTTAGACGCTCCTAAGCCTCAGAATTTCCCCGAATATTACATTACTCAGGGCGAATCGTTCTCACGCTACGTACCCCACCAAAAATATACCCGATGCATCGCGTCTGGCGCGTCCGAATGGGGCCGACCGGTCGCGAGGCACCGGGTATATCTCTTGGGGCCAAAACCTACCGATGCTAGAAGCAATAAGACCGTATTGAAGGGGCCTCAGCCTACGGGCCGTACCGCGTACATTCCCTCCAGCATCGCGTCGAAGGCCTGCACCATCGCGTGTCGAGGCGCGACCTCCAGGAGGGCCTCCCCGTTACGGCGCAGGCGATCCATAATCTTCCGCTCGTATGGAATCACCCCGTCCAGGGGAACGGAGAGGTAGCGGGACCAGTTATCGCGCATCTTTGCCTCGGGGTTGAAGCCCGCCGCCTCACGCCGGGAACGGTTGAGCCAGTACTGCACGCTCGTGCCGGGAGCCATGAGGTCCGATCGCTCCTGCACCTCGCGGGCCAGGTTGATGAGGCGAGGCAGACCCACCACGTCAGCCTCCCCCAGGACAATCACGCGATCGGACTCCGCCAGGGCGGTGAGGGTCGCGGCGTTACGGCGGGGCGCGGGTCCGTCAAAGGTGAGTTCCTCGTCCACCTCGATGGGCGCGGCCACATCGCAGATGACGATATCGTAGCGGGGCTTGAGCCAGCCCAGCACCTCGCTGAAGGCGCGGGCACGCACCTCCGGCCAGCGAGAGGACGAGGTAATCCCGCTCAGAAAATCGAAGAATCCCTGCTTGAGCGGAACCCGTTCCATGATTGCGCCGGCCTTCTTCTCGTCGAGCTGCGCGCGGTCAGCGTCCGAGCAGATAATGGCCAAGCCCGATCCCGCGTCTTCCAACGCCATGAGCGCATCGAGGCTGGGTGCGTAGGTATCCGCATCGATCAGGCATACGCTCTGCCCCTTCTGCGCGGCCAGCGCCGCAAGGTTGAACGCGATGGTGCTTCGGCCGGGTGCGCCGTGGGTGCCCCAAACGGTCAGAATTTTGCCGATGCGGTGCCCGGGCTGGTAACGGGCCGGGGCTTCGGGGGTCTGGGTGATGTCCGGATGCCGGGGCTGACTGTCTCCGTTTTCTTCCTCGAATCGGCGGGCGTATTCGCTACCGGGCGCGAGCCCATCGACGATGGCGGCAGCCCGGGTCAGCACGGATTCTTCGTCGCCCGGGATTGCCGGCGCCTCGGGGTTCTGCGCCACGGGGTCGAACGGGGAGGGTGCGGCCCCCTCGGGGGTACTGCGGCCGTAGGAATCCGCGGGAAATTCGGGAGACTGAGCCCCGTATGCGGGGTCGTAACCGTACGCCCCGGCCGAGGGGCCCGGCAAGGAGTAGTCGGCTTGTCCGGTCCCGATATCGTAGCCGTAGCCCACCGCGTTCTGGCCCGCCGCGTCGTAACCGTACCCGGAGGGGTCCATCGTCAGGGTGTTTCCGGGCAGCGCGCCGGGTGCCGTGTGCTGCACATCGTACGCACCGCGAGGCCGAGCCAAGGCCGCATCCACGGCCCGTTCGATGGAGCCAAGGATTTCTTCCAGCGCAGCCTCGGTGCGGATGCGGTGGACCTCGGCCGGTAGCGGCAGGTTCTCGGGCGCGATGACGGCGAGTAGAACCTCGGATTGGGCGAGAGAGTCAACGGTGGAGGCGCTCAACTCTGAGGGAACGCGAGCGCAGAGTAGTGCCCTGGCGATGCCGGTGTGGGCCATACCGAGAGCCTCGCTGAAGTCCTGAACGGTACGGGCGACCGAGATGCGACCGTGCTGAGTTTCGATACCGCTCAGGAGCGTGCCGTCATCACCGTAGAGGATGACCGGGATATTCATTCGCCCTCCCCGTAGGTGCCGGGAATGAGGCTGAGTTTCGAGTCGCTATTGCTCTCCTGTACGAGCGCCGCGACGGATTCTTCCTTCACCCACAATTGCACAGTGGCCTTACCGTTCGCGCCCAGCACGCCCTCGTCCACCGTGATGGAGGCAATCTCGGCGTTGGTCACGATGGCGTGAGCGCCAGACGGGCTGCTCTCGGCGGGTTCCTGTCGTTTGGTGTCCTGGTTACGGGGCCCGGAGGTCCACACATCTACGCGTTCCCCCGTCTTTAGCGTGGCCGCTGCGGTTCGATCGATGGTGATGGTGGCGAGCCGACGCCCGGAGGGGGTTTCGGTGCCGATAGCTTCTCTACTGATGAGGTTTCCTGCGGGGATGCGCTGCGTTGCAATTTTTCCCTGCATTAGGGCGGTATCGGCTCGAGTGAAGTACTTATCGCTAGCAGCGTCAATATTGGCTTCCACCCGGGCAAGCTTATCGTCGGTGATCTTCTCACCCATGCGGATTTCTGTCTTGGCGGTGTAGTACTCGGTTTTGTGGTTGTTCGCCTGCACGTAGAGCTGGACGCCCGTCATAGAGACGAGGACCAGGAGAATCCCCAGAATGAATCTCCAGTCTTTAATGGTGGGCCTTTTGAGGCGTTTGGCGTGCGGTTCGGTGAGGGTAGAACGCTTCGTCGCGTTCTGTCGTGTACGCATGTGGGTTGTGCCTTTCGGTACGGAAGTTCGGCGGGCTGCCGAGCCGTTGTATTCGACTAACCGATGAGCGAGTGGGTTGTTAGATGTTCCTATAAGCGCTATAGGGGCTAACCCTAACAGGATATTTCATTTAGTGTATTCACTCAACAAGAACGCATTTTATGAAATGCTCGCAAACCTACCCTCATTCTCAGACACGATTCGATAATATTTCGGGCAGTATAAGGCTTTTGCGAGCAATTTTTACCCCAGTGTCATATACTGAAGGTACTCAATGGATGTTCGATGAGAACTCTAAATGTAGTGTCGCGATTCCGTGACACTGGGGCCCAAGATTCCACATATGGAAAGGATAGATTCATGTCTGCACCTCGTTTCCTCACCCTGAGCGATGTCGCTGAGGAACTGCAGGTTTCGCTTTCGCAGGTGCGTGCTCTGGTGCGTAGCGGCGAGTTGCCCGCAATCCAGATTGGCGGCCGCAATCAGTGGCGCATCGAACGTTCTCGTTTCGAGGAGTACATTACCGAGCGTCACGAGCAGACCCTGGAGGCTATTGCTTCCGGTAAGCTGACTGCCAAGGCGAAGGCCGAGTAATACAGCTTAGTTTTATCCAAGACACTCTGCCAGGTGTCTGCAAGGGCCCGTCCCCTCTCGTGAGGGAACGGGCCCTTGTTCTATTCCCCGGACGACCATCTTTATCTTTCAGAACCACCGCAAAGCTACCGTGAAATACGTGCAATAACGGCACTTATACGCGCCAGCGGAATAATTCTGACACCCGCGCCGGGTGTCCGCACCTCACGAGGCCCGCGCGAATAGGATCCCCGTTCGTAGATGCGAGGATACTGTCCCCCGTTGAGAAGACGGAGCTCCAAAAAATCTGCCCCTACTCGCTCGATAACCCCGTCGTAGCTAACGGTTCCGCCCTCGAGGGAGAGGCGGACCGGTTCGCGCGCCACGCCCAACGCTCGCAGGGCGAGCTGCAGCTTCATGCGATATCTTCCCGGGCGAATTTCTGCACGGCCGGGCGCCCGGCCGCCCTCCCACCAGAGCATGCCCCGCAGGGGAATGAGGATGCTCTCACCGTGGGATTCAAGGTTAATCCATTCCTCCCCCACCATATCGAGGTTCCCCTCGTAGACCTGCATATCTGTCGCGCAGACCCGGACGGGGCCACCTCTTTGGGCCAGGAGGCGATCATCGAGGGTGATGGTGGAGTATTGCACGCGTGCAACCTGGCGGGCATCCTGTTCGAGCTCCCAGGCTCGCTCGGAGGCCAGTCGGGCTTCTATATCTCGGAGGAATTTTTCCATGCTCATGATTCGACCCTACCGGATACTCGGGGCCCTCGGGCCAAAACAGACTCTAATGACACGATGTGACAAAGAATCACCCCCAGCATCCCTCAATAAAGCAAAAAACGAAAATTTACATATATTTTAATGTATTTTGCTATATCTAGATAGGCTTATAGGGTATAAATGGAGTACAAACAGGGTTACCAAACGTACTCTTTGGAGGTCATCGTGGACCAAACTTCACAATACGCGCACGGTGTACGCAGCGACGAGCCTCATTCCGAAGCGCTCCGTCCCGAGGCACGGGCCAGCCGCCAAGACATCTTTCTGTTCACGGCTCCCCCGGTACTCTCGGCGCTTGTGCTGGCTACCCTCTGCATCCATCTGCCGCGCATCCCGTCAGCCCACCCGCTCACCGATGCGGTGCTCCTCTGCGCGGGGATATCGGCAGTGCTCATCACCCTCTGGTGGATTGTCAGCTTCGCCTGCGCCCTTCACGAGGCCCGAACCGCCCGCAGGGTCACTAACCCCTCGGAACCTCGTTTGCCGAGAACACCGCGCATTTTCCGCCCGCTCTTCATGCGTCGCATCGTGCTGACTCTGAGCGGCACGGCCATCGGACTTGGGGCGGTCTTCGCCCCGGCACACGCCGCCGAGGCGAGTCAAACCCCCGCGCCGACTGTGCCGGCCACCTCGTTGATGGCCCCGGATGCGCGCTCAGGCGGGTACAGTACCGATGGTTCATCGGTCGCGTACCAGACGGAACCGACCGATGCGGGAAACACCACCAATGCAGAGATTCCCCTCGCCCCAAACACTACCGAATCCACCGGGTCACTCCAGGATCGCAGCCCATTCTTCGCGCCCTCGCACGAAGCCCGCGGTACCTATGCCTACACGGTACGCGCCGGAGATACTCTCTGGTCTATCGCCGCCGAACAGCTGGGCGAAGGCACCGATGCCTCCGTTATTTACGATTACACCCTCGATATCTACAGCGCCAACCGAGAGGCTCTGGGACGGAATGCCGATCTGCTGTACGAGGGGCAGATACTCCAGATTCCCGAGCAGCCGCTACAGACTTTCCGTCGCTAACCGGTTATTTTCCTCTACATCATTTTCAGAAAGGAACCCGTCATGGGCTTCACGCCTCTTCTTCCCCCGCTCCCCCGCCGCACTCCGGCGCTCCGCACGTTCCCTCCCCCGAAGGTGAGCACACCGACCCCAGATTCCGTTCCGGAGCCTTCGCAAAAGCTCGCGCAGGCCCCCGGCACCCTGGCCCTTGTGCAGGCCCGCGGCTTCGATTCCCCAGTATCGATTGTTCCTCTCCCTCGCTACGAGCAGAGCTCCTTGCACCGAACGGCACGTCCTCGGGCTGGTCGTCCTCTGCGCCCCGCGGACGCCATCTCCCGCCAAATTGAGGGGCGTTGCGTGGGCGTGGCCATCGCCTATCTCGAAATCATGGCCGCCCGACGCTCGCGCCAGCAGCTTGCCCAGTGGGTTTCAGCGGATTGCTTTCACCGCCTGCTACCGCGCTTTCCCAAGAATCCTCGTCAAGTTCCCACGGAGCAGGCTCTCTCGATGCCTCCGGCGCTCCTTCGGGTCCGCGCACAGCGGGTCAACCCCAAGCTCTACGAGGCGGTTGTTCTGTTCCGATGCGGTCAGGGTATCAGGGTGGTTACCCTGCAGGTTCGGGAACTGCACGGCGCCTGGCTTATCACTTCCATCGAGCAGCCACAGAATCAGCCAGGTGCAAATTAGCGGGCTCTGCCCCCCCCAAGGAAGGACGAGCCCCGTTAGCTCAGATTGCCACAAACCTATAAACACGCGGAGAGGGTGCGAACCCAATGATGGATTCGCACCCTCTCCGTACGTTTCGGGGTTTATACCGCGACTACTTCTTCTGAGAACGCTCCACGTGCACCTGAGTGTGGCCGTCCTCGTCGGGGGCCGAGTACTGCAGGAACTTCGGACGCGAGGGATCAGCCAGGCGCACGGCGGAAGCCTGAGTGCGCTGCTTGGACAGGTCCAGGTTGTACAGGTAGGTCACGGTCTCCTCGCGAACAGCGTCGAGCATTGACTGGTACATGTCGTAGCCCTCACGCTGGTACTCAACCAGCGGGTCACGCTGGGCCATTGCACGCAGACCGATACCTTCCTTGAGGTACTCCATCTCGTACAGGTGCTCGGGCCAGCGCTGACCGATGACCGAGAGCATCACGCGGCGTTCAATCTCACGCATGCTCTCTTCGCCGACGCTCTCCTCACGCTCGTCGTACACGACGTGGGCGTCCGCAAGGACTTCCTTCACGATCTGGTCGCGGGTAATCTTGGTGCGATCGCCTGCGTCCTCAGCTAGGTCATCCACGGTAATGGAGATGGGGTAAACCTGCTTGAGGGCGCTCCAAAGCTCCTCGAAATCCCAGTCCTCGGCGTGCCCCTCGGAGACGCGTGCGTCGATGATGGAGGTCAGAACCTCGTCCACGAAACCGGAAATCTGTTCCTTCAGGTCATCACCGTGCAGAATACGGCTACGGTCCTTGTAGATGGCCTCGCGCTGGCGGTTGAGCACATCGTCATACTTGAGCACGTTCTTACGCTGCTCGGCGTTACGGCCCTCAACGTTTGCCTGTGCGGTAGCGATAGCGCGGCTAACGATCTTGGAGTCCAGCGCGGAGTCCTCGGGAGCTGCCGCCATGAGGCGGGTTGCCATGCCGGTGTTGAACAGGCGCATCAGTTCGTCGGTCAGCGACAGGTAGAAGCGGGACTCGCCCGGGTCGCCCTGACGGCCCGAACGACCGCGCAGCTGGTTGTCGATACGGCGGGACTCGTGACGCTCAGTGCCGAGCACGTACAGGCCACCGAGCTTGGTGACTTCATCGTGCTCTTCTATAGCGGCGTCTTCGCAGGCCTTCAGGACCTCGGGCCAGCGAGCCTCGTACGCCTCGGAGTTGGTGTTCGGGTCCAGGCCGAGCTCACGCATCTTCTCGACGGCCTCAAATTCGGGGTTACCGCCGAGCATAATGTCGGTACCACGACCAGCCATGTTGGTTGCCACGGTGACGGCGCCCTTACGGCCCGCCTGCGCAACAATAGCAGCCTCACGCTCGTTGTTCTTTGCGTTCAGCACCTCGTGGCGCACGCCTGCCTTCGCCAGCTGGCGGGAAAGGTATTCGGAGTTCTCCACGCTTGCGGTACCCACCAGGATCGGCTGGCCCTTTTCGTGGCGTTCCTTAATGTCCTTGACGACCGCCTTGAACTTGGCGATTTCGTCGCGGTACACCTTATCGGGGTTGTCGATGCGCTGCACACCCTTGTTGGTGGGGATGGGCACCACGCCGAGCTCATAGGTGTTCATGAACTCTGCCGCTTCGGTTTCCGCGGTACCGGTCATACCGGACAGCTTGTCGTACATGCGGAAGTAGTTCTGCAGAGTCACGGTCGCCATGGTCTGGTTCTCAGGCTTGATTTCGACGCCTTCCTTCGCCTCAATCGCCTGGTGGATGCCGTCGTTGTAGCGGCGGCCCGGCAGAATACGACCGGTGTGCTCGTCAACAATCAGGACTTCGCCGTCAATGACCACGTAGTCCTTGTTGTTGGTGAACAGCTCCTTCGCCTTAATAGAGTTGTTCAGGAAGCCAATGAGCGGGGTGTTCTTGGATTCGTAGAGGTTCTTCACACCCAGGTGGTCTTCCACCTTGTCAATGCCGGATTCGAGGATGCCGACGGTGCGCTTCTTCTCGTCTACTTCGTAGTCTTCACCGCGCTTGAGCAGGGTTGCGGCAATGCGCGCGAACTCTGCATACCAGCGGTTTGCCTCACCGGCTGCGGGGCCGGAAATAATCAGAGGGGTACGCGCCTCATCAATCAGGATGGAGTCCACCTCATCGATAATGGCGAAGTTGTGGCCGCGCTGAACCTGCTCCTCCACGGTCCACGCCATGTTGTCACGCAGGTAGTCGAAGCCGAACTCGTTGTTCGTACCGTAAGTGATGTCTGCGGCGTACTGCTTACGACGCTCGTCCGGCTCCATGGAGGACAGAATCACGCCGCACTCCATGCCGAGGAAGCGGAACACGCGACCCATGAGGTTCGCCTGGTACTCAGCCAGGTAGTCGTTCACGGTCACAATGTGCACGCCCTTGCCGCTCAGCGCGTTCAGGTACGCGGGCAGGGTCGCGACGAGGGTCTTACCCTCACCGGTCTTCATTTCGGCAATGTTGCCCAGGTGTAGCGCTGCACCACCCATGAGCTGCACGTCGTAGTGGCGCTTGCCCAGGGTACGCTTGGATGCTTCACGGACCACCGCAAAGGCCTCCGGCAGCATAATGTCGAGGGATTCGCCGTCCTTGACGCGCTCGCGGAACTTGTCGGTCTCTGCTCGCAGTTCCTCATCGGTCATCGATGCGAAGCTGTCCTCGAGCGAGTTCACCGCCTTAGTGTACGCTTCGAGCTGTCGCAGAACCCTCTTATCGCCGGTTCGGAGGATTTTCTCCAAGAAAGATGCCACTGAGCTTCTACTCCTTGCTTGTTTCGGTACCCTCACCAAGGGCGCGCGAAAGTGCGCGCGGTGAGGCCTTCCTACATATTGTATGGCAGAGCCGCCTAATTCGCCCGTCCGAGCTCTTTTTTACGCTCTGCGCCCACGAGGTGACATTTGGTGACACTCGAATCTTTCACCCTCCGGTTGAGGCAGAGCCGATCCATCCGTCTAAAGGAACAGATGTGTGGAGGGCAAAGAAAAACCCGGGGGCCTGGAGAAACACGGTGTGTATTCCCAGACCGCCCGGGTCTTGAGCCTACTCGCTGAGTACGACCCCTAAAGAGCCTTACGCCTCAGCATCCAGCAGGTACGTTAGTTTTTACTCGTTGTCCAGAGTAATGATGCCGTAGCTCCAGCCCTTACGGCGGTATGCCGCAGCCGGTGCGCCGGTCTCGCTGTCAATGTACAGGTAGAAGTCGTGGCCGACCAGTTCCATACGGTCAACAGCTTCTGCAGGAGTCAGACGCTCGCCCTTGAAGCTCTTGTGGCGAATCTCGATGGGAGATGCGGCTTCGTCGGCGAGGGTGACCTCGCTGTTGTCGAATGCTGCTTCTTCAACCGGAACATCCGGCAGCAGAATCTCGGTAATTGCTTCGGTAACCACGGGAATCGAGCCGGTAGCGTCCGCCACGGAGACGGGGTGCTTGCCACCGCGCTTGTGCAGCTTGCGGCGGTCACGTGCACGGCGCAGACGCTCCAGGAGCTTGCCGTAGGTTTCATCGAAGACCGCGAACTTGTCGTGACCCTGGGCTTCGGAACGGAGGACGGGGCCGGTACCAACAACGGTAATCTCAACGCGGATGGACTCGCCACCCAGGTGACCGTCCTTGCTGAACTTGACGTCAATGTCCTTCACGTTATCGCCGAGCTGAGCGAACTTCTGAACCTTGTCGTTCACGTACTCTTCCAGGCGTTCGGTGACCTTGATATTGCGGCCGTAGATGTTGACTTCCACGATCATTCCCTCCAGGTTGGGGGCTTATACCGCGTCCGGTTGGACCCGGTACGGGGGTTCGACTCCAATGCCGTTCCCTTGTCTATATTCTAATACGAATGGATGCCATACATCACTATATGTGACAAATATTCGCCTACATTACTCTCTATTTATCAATAGTCAGAACAATCTGCAGACCCATTCACAGAAAAGGCGCATCTCACGGATTAGGTACTAGAGCGAGGCCTTCTTCGGCACGGAGGCTACGGCACACACGCCCAGCACCACGGAACCTGCCTCACGCAGAGCACGGACCATCTCCGCGGCCGTTGCGCCGGTCGTCACCACATCATCGCAGACGATGCACAGCCGCCCCTCAACCAGGGCCGGCTCCAGAACGCGCAGGGCCCCGTGCATCCGCTCGGAACGAGCCACCGCGGTCAGGGTCTTCTGTTCTCCTCCCCCGGAGGCGCCGCCCAGACGCCCGGCTAGGGCCCCCGCAACGCTACCAAGATTTCCCCCGGCAACCCCGGGCGAGCTGGAGGCGTACCCCATGATGTCCAGAGACGTCACCTGCAGGCCGGCGGGAAGGCGCCCCTTCAACCGTTGGGACGCCTCACGGGCCAGGAGCGAGGCCGGGGCGTAGCCTCGTCGACGCACGCTCGCGGGTGAGGATGGGGCGGGGATCAGCAGGACCTCGCTTTTGGCGGCACCGGGTGCTGGATTCCGCACGAGCTCCCCTCGGTGCGCGCGCAACAACTCGTACACGCAACGGGCCAGGGCCTCCCCCATCAACGGCACAAGATCGGTCCGCCCCGCGTTCTTCATCCCCAGGACAACCCCGGGCACAATCCCGTCGTAGCGCGAAGCCGCCACGGTTTCCGGGACGTCCTGCACCGGATGCACCCGCTCGACCCTCGCGCAGGCGCGCTCCCAGCGGTTCAGGCACCCGCCGCAGAGCGCGGGCCCCGAACCGTACGGCAACACCGCGGAACAGCAGGAACACGACCGCGGCAGGAGCAACTCACCGAGTGATCCCCACGCGCTCTCCACCCAGCGCACGGGGTGCTCCGAACCACGCACGGGCTTCCGGCCTGGGGCCCGCTCAGAATTCAAACCACGCTGTTGTGAATTCATGCAAGCGCCCTAACCGGCGTAGCTAATCTCGTGCAGAAGGGTATCCAAGCGGGTCCAGCCGCGCTCCTCCAGCACATAGCAGGAACCATCGGAGCGGTGGGCAATGATGTTGGAGGTATTATCGGCCGTCGACACGCTCATCACGCCGTCCAGACGATCCAGCTTCGTCTCCTCACCGCTCAGCGAGATTACCTCGGATTCACCGTTCTTCACGTTCACCACTACGACGTTCTGATCGCCTGCCCATCGCGCGCTACGGGGCACCACCGAGGAGCTAAGACGCACCATCTCGGTCAGGTTGAGCGGTTTACCCGTATCGTCACGCACCACACCCGAAATAATCACGGCCGACGCGCCCTCCGTGGAGGCTACAATCGCAATGCGCGCGCTATCGTGTGACACGTTGATGCTGGTGAAGCTCAGGTTGCGCGGCCACGACATACCGATATCGACCCCGCGCTCGCGTTCCTGAGCGTCCTCGGAGCTCGGTTTGAAGGCGCGCACCGTGCCCTCGGCATCGGCGGTCCACACCCAACCGTACGCGTCAAAGGTCGGGGCGGTCAGGTTCGCTCCCTGCCACACTCGGCGGGCGGTCCCCTGGTACACCGTGTACAGGCTGCCTGCATCGTTCGCCAGGCAGGCAAACATATCGCCCGAGTAGCTCATCGCCGGGGCGCTCAGCTGGCTGACACCGCGCAGGAGCATCTGCTCGCCCGAGGCACTCATGTAGTTATCGCGGGCCACCATCTGCCCGTTCGCGGTGATGGCCACGGTACGGTCGGGGACCGAAAGCGTCAGCGGTACGGGCATGTACCCGTTCGGAGTCTGCTCGGGAATGAGGGTGCCGTTGTAGTACACCTCGGTCTTCTCCAGACCGGAGAAGTTGCTGAGCCCGTGAACAATCTGCTCGCGGATACGCGCCAGGCGAGAATCATCCAGACGCTCACCCGTCAGGCGCACCGTGGCGTCCTGGTTATTGGCGAGGCGTGCCTCGTCCAAGGTCATGGAGTCGGTCAGGGCGGAGAAGGCGACACCCTTCAGGTAGGATGCAGGGCCGGACATCAACATGCGCACCAAAAGTTCAAAGTAGTTCTCGATGTGCGGGAACCACCGGATATCGGGCACGGCGTAGCGGAAGGCTCGATCGTAAAAATACAGGCGGTAGGGACTAAACACCCGCTCAAATTCGCTGCCGTCAAGCCACAGCCCATCGGGGCAGGAGCTAATACGCCACTGGTTGTCTTCCTTGACCAGCTTGAAGTCCTGGGCCTCGGTCTGCGCCTCGGGGAAGGTGCTCGTCAGGCCCTGGCTGTTCACCGTAGCGGTCTGCTGGAAGCGCACATGGTAGGTGCTCTCCGCCGAGTTAGAAGAAGAGATTCCCTCGTCGGCCTGGGCTTGAATCGTGTTGCGGTACACGCGAGTCGTGCCGAGGGGGTTCCAATGCTGGTTATACGAGGAGCTCAGGTACTGGCGGGCCACAGCGTAGTTCTCGATGCTGTCGACTCCAGCACGGACAAAGCCTTCGATAATGGCCTCGGGGGTAGCACCGGCCAACGGGCCGGGCGCACGCGCCGGGGAGGTCTTCGAATCCTTCGCTCCCAGAGTGCTACTGTGCTGCGTCACGTGGTCATTCGAGGGAAGACCGGCACAGGAGCTGAGGAGCGCCGCCAGCGAGGCGACGCCCGCAGAGAGCGCAACGCGCCGAGAGAAAACAGCGCCCTGGGACATAGGGGTCAGACCTTCCTCTAGAACAGTGACGTTATGGCCGTCGCTCCCGTAGAAGTAACAGCGGAGTGAAAATATACGTTCCTCGATTGTACTGGCTAGGTACCTCGTGCACGCAATGTGACGGGGCACATTGCGCGTGCGAATCATCCATGGATTCCCTTTGATCGCCAGAAAAACATCGCGCCTCGTCGGGGTGGGAACACTCCCCCCGAAAAAAGGCATGCCCTTGACGGTTTGGGTAAGGTTAGGAAGCTACCCTTCCTCACCCTCCGCGGTGTCCTTCTTCTGCCGCGGATCGATCGAGGGCAGGGTATCCTGCGCAATCGCGGGACGGTTAGTCGACGCTTCCGGTTCGCCGGTCGCCAGAACCGGGGACTCCCCGAGCGGAGCGCCGTGAACCAGCGGAAGGTTCATCGTAAAGCAGGCGCCGCGGCCCTTCTCGCCCCATGCCTCAAGCGTGCCTCCGTGCAGGCGCACATCCTCAGCCGCAATCGACAGGCCCAAGCCGGTACCGCCCAGGGTGCGCTTACGCGAGGTATCGGCACGCCAGAAACGGTTGAAGACCTGAACAGCTTCGTCCTCGGACAGGCCGATACCGTGGTCGCGCACGGCGATACCCAGGTTCGTGGCGTTCGCATCGACATACACATCAATCGGTCGGGATTCACCGTGCTCAATCGCGTTATACAGCAGGTTGCGCAGCACACGCTCAATACGCACACGGTCCATATCGACCATGATGCTCTCGTGGTTCGTGTGCACATTCAACTTCGTGTTCGTCCGCTCCAGGTGCGGCAGAGCCTCCTGCAGAATATTCGACAGCACCTGAATGAAGTCCTCGGTATCAATCGTCAGCATTGCACTACCGGCGTCGAAGCGCGAAATCTCGAGCAGGTCGGCCAGCATCGACTGGAAGCGGTCCACCTGACCGTGTAGAAGCTCCACGCTTCGCACCTGCATCGGGGTCATGTTCTCACGCGAGTCGTAAAGCAGCTCGGTGCCCAGACGCACCGTGGACAGCGGGGTGCGCAACTCGTGCGACACGTCCGAGACGAAGCGCTGCTGCAGGGTCGACAGGCGCTCCAGCTGAACAATCTTCTCCTGCAGAGAATCGGCCATGCGGTTGAAGGAAATACCCAAACGCGCGGCCTGGTCCTCGCCCTTAACCGACACGCGCTGGTCCAAATCACCGGCGGCCAGACGCTCCGCCGTGATGGCGGTCTGCGTAATCGGGCGCACCACGAAGCGGGTCACGAACCACACCACGGACAGCACCACGGTCAGCAGGGCGCAGAAACCGCCGAACAGCACGAAGTTAATGTGCGCAATCGTCTCGGACGAATCGGTCATGTCGTACACGGTGAACAGACCGTAGCTAGGATTCTGCGCGATAGAAACGTGCGTACCCACGATAAGCACGGGGTAGGTGCGTTCGCGGTTATTCTCAAACGTTGTAATAGTGGAGGTCTGCCAATACACGCCGTCCCTATCGCGAACGGTGTTCTTGAAATCCGTGGGGATGCTCGACGAGTTCAGGGACTTATCGCTACTCTGCTCGGGGATAAAACCCTGCTTGCCTTGCCCCTCCAGCGGCACAAGGATCCAGCTACGTTTGCCGGATGCGCCAGCGTCCAAGACCGTCAGGGTACGGCTCACGTTACGACGAATCTCGCTGTCGCTTCGCATCTCGGAGGACTTCAGCACGCTCTGCACGTTACGGAAACCGCTGATCGACTCCTGAAGTGCCTGCGACTTCTGGTTCTCGAACAGGCTCGTTGCGATCTGGCTCGACAGGGACCAGCCCACCGCCAAGAAGCTCAGGAACATGAGCACGCCGGCGGTTGCCAATGCACGGAACTGAAGGGATTCACGCCAGAGCCTGCGCATCCGTTGCGGAATGTTTCGGCGCGGCTTGCGATTCTCCCGCGCCCGAGGGGTTCGGGTACGCGAAGAGGCGGAGGCAACCGCCTCCGCCGCCAAAGCGCCGTGCTTACGGCGCGACTTCGCAACAGACAATCAGGTTATCCCTTCGCCACTGTGGTGAGAGTCGTCGTGTGTTCCCGCTTAGTTTGCGGAGGAACCAACCAGTTCGGTCGGAATCTTGTATCCGACACCGCGCACTGTCTGGATAAAGCGATCCGCGCCCAGCTCGTCGAACTTTGCACGCAAGCGCTGGACGTGCACATTCACCAGAGAATCGCTCACGTCGGTGTAACCCCAGACCATGTCCAGCAGCTCCTGACGGCTCAGGGCCTGGCCGGGGTGGCGCACCAGGGCCGCCAAAAGATCGAACTCCAGCGGAGTCATCGGGACCTCGGTGTCGTGGTACTTCACCGTGCGGCCGTCCATATCCATGACGATATCGCCAATCGACACGACCAGCTGGCGGCTCTCACGCGGGCGCAGACGGGTGCGGATGCGAGCCAACAGCTCGGCGTGCTTAAACGGCTTGGCAATGTAGTCGTCGGCGCCGGCCTCCAGGCCCTTCACCACGTCTTCGGTATCGCTCTTGGCGGTCAGCATGATGATCGGCACGTTCGAGGAACGGCGAATCTGCTGACACACCTCAATACCGTTCATTCCGGGAAGCATTAGGTCCAGAAGAACCAGGTCGGGAGTGGAGCGCATAAAGGTTTCAAAAGCGCGTGCACCATTCTCGCAAAAAACGGCGTTGAACCCCTCCTGTGCGAGCACAAGACCAATCATCTCCGCCAGGGCGTCATCATCATCAACCACCAGAATGGTGTGTGCGTCGCCTACGCTCACAGTACCTCCCTAAAGAATTGCCGAAATTACTTACACTAAAATGTCATTCCTCTAATCATACCCCGCACTCGCCCAGGGCTCGGGCACACTCTGCCACTCGCGCCAGAGAAGCCGTCGCCTCCATGAGGCTCAGCGAAGCGTAGCCTTCGGCGGGCAGACGAGCGTCGTCGGGCATGAGGCCCACGGAACTCAGCTGACGGACCTCCAACCCCACCTCGCGCCACAGGTTGAAAAGGCGTCGTGCCTGGTGAGGCACCATTTCCTCGGTGACGACCGGCAGCCAGATGCGGGCCCCCGCATCCACTAGCTGGGCGATAGGTTCCCAAGAGCGTGGATCGCTCAGGGGCGGCACGTGCAGCGTTCCCGCCCCGCGCGGACGGGAGCGGTCGGGGTGCAGCATCAGGGCGCAGGGCAGGGCGGGGTTGGCTGCGGCCTGCATGGTTTTGAACATCTCGAGCGCGTCCAGGCTCGGGGCGGGTTTGACGCTCACCTTCGGCGCGCGCAACGGCTTCACCCCGGTACCGTCGATATTCAGGATGACCTGCAGGTTCAGTTCGGCGCACCGCTCCGTCAGTCGCCGATACGCCTCGCGATAGACGTGGGGTTCAATTGCCGGCAGAGTGCGGAAGCCGCTCACGGTGGGGATAGAGCCCTCCAGCAGGCGCTGAAATTCTGGCTCGTCAAATTGCACGGCCAGCGGCGCGGTCGGGGCTTGCAGGGCCTCCCGCAGGAGAATAAACCAGCGTTCCATACCCTCGAGGAAAGAATCCAGCAAATCGCGGCTCGCGCCGGCATCGCTCATCGCCCGTTCGCCACCGGGCAGGTACACCTGCGCGGCGAGGCTCAACGGACCGGTGAGCTGGATCTTGTAGGCGGGGCGGGTCGGTCCCTCTCCCCCGGTCTGCGTTGAGGTGCGGCGACCCGAAGCGCGTGAGCCCACTCGGTCAGCCAGAAGATTGATATCCGAGAGCAGCCGGTCCTCGGCAAGGGCCGATTCGCGTGCGCCGCGGCCGGTGCTGTGCACCATGCGCCAGCCGAAGGATGCACCATCAAAGGCGATTCCCTCGCAGATTGCCAGGGTACGCGCGGTCGCGGTCCCCTTCCAGCCGGCAGCCGGCAGCTGCGGCAGATAGGGCAGATGCGGTGCTCCCAGTTCCCCCTCGATGCGGGCCATCGCCTCCGCCAGGGAGGTTCCGGGGAAGGGCCCGGTGCCGCTGGCGCGCACCAGAGGACGCTCGGCGGCGAGGGCCGCGAGCTCCCGCTCGTCCAGCTCGTCGCCCTCGGGGGCACGGTACTCGCCGGGCATCAGCAGACGCTGAGGCGTCGGTTCCGGCGCGGGGCATCGCCCGCCCCGGCGAGGGCTACTCTGCATGGTCAGCCGAGGCGGGGTTCTCGCCCTGCTCGGGGTCCTGCTGCTCAGCCGCGATACGAATGTGGTGACGAATCACCTCAGAAATGATGAAGTTCAGGAACTTCTCGGCGAACTCGGGGTCCAGGCTGGACTCCTTCGCCATGGCGCGCAGACGGGCAATCTGAGCTTCCTCGCGGCCGGGGTCGCCCGCCGGCAAATTGTGCTTAGCCTTGAGCATACCCACGCGCTTCGTGGCCTGAAAACGCTCCGCCAAAATGTGCACGAGGGCCGCATCGAAGTTGTCGATGGAGCGGCGCATCGCGAAAAGCTCCTCGTAGACCTCGGGCGCAACCTCATCGCCCATGGAGGTGGCGTGAGGGTCAAATTCGCAGGACGTGTGTTCGGCGGTCATCGGTTTCTCCTCAGATTGGTTGTGGTCTTCTGCGTGTTGCGGCTGCGGTGTGGTTGGGGCAAACCGCGAGAGTATTTACTGCTGTGCCTTAGGCGCCCAGGGCTTCCTGAATATCCTCGCGGTTCAGGGAGTACGCGCGGGCAATCGTGGACTGGCCCAGCACGCGGGTGCCCTGGTAGAGCACCATGGTCTGGCCGGGAGCGACACCCGAGAGCGGGTCCAGCAGGCGCACCACGGTCTCCAGGCGCAACGCGTTCTCTTCTTCAGCTTCGGGGTCGGGGGCCCAGGTCAGGTACGCCTTGGCGCGCACCGGGTCGGCATGGGCGCGCACCTGCGCGGTCACCTCAAACTCTTCGCTGCGAGCGCCTGGCTGCTCCGGTTCCTGCAGGAAGCGGGCTGCCTGATCCACCGGGACTCCCGCCCAGGTGGCGCGGATGCCGCGAATCTCGTCCACGGCCAGAAGCTCGCGGGATCCGACAATCACCTCGTTCTCCTTGGGGCGCACCTCCAGCACGAAGCGGGGCTTGCCGTCGGGGGCAGGGCGGCCCAGCGCCAGGCCCTTACGCTGACCGACGGTGTAGGCCTGAGCGCCGGGGTGCTCGCCAAGCACCTGGCCGCTCGTATCCTTGATGAGGCCCGGGCGCATCTGGATGTGCTCGCCGAGCCACGCGCGGGTGTCACCCTCGGGGATGAAGCAGATGTCGTAGGAGTCAGGCTTCTTCGCCACGGAGAAGCCGCGCTCGGCGGCCTCGGCACGCACCTGCGCCTTCGAGGGGGTATCGGCCAGGGGGAACCAGGCGTGCTTGAGCTGCTCGTGGGTAAGCACGCCGAGCACGTAGGACTGGTCCTTGGCCCAGTCGGCGGCACGGTGCAGCTCACGGTTACCGTCCTCGTTCGTGATGACGCGGGCGTAATGGCCGGTCACCACGGCGTCGAAGCCGAGGGCGACGGCGCGTTCGAGCAGGGCCGCGAACTTGATCTTCTCGTTGCAGCGCATGCAGGGGTTGGGGGTTCGCCCGGCCTCGTATTCGGCGATGAAGTCGTCCACGACGTCTTCCTTGAAGCGTTCCGAGAAGTCCCAGACGAAGAAGGGAATACCCAGCTGGGAGCAGACGCGGCGGGCGTCCATGGAGTCTTCGAGGGTGCAGCATCCGCGGGAGCCGGTGCGCAGGGTTCCGGGCATACGCGAGAGGGCCAGGTGCACGCCCACGACCTCGTGACCCGCATCGACGGCGCGGGCCGCGGCCACGGCGGAGTCAACGCCGCCGCTCATAGCTGCCAGAATCTTCACTACGCTATTCCTCGTTTCCGTGGCCGAACCTTTCCGTGCGTTGCGCGGCGGGGTGTTCGGCCGGTCCTGTGTTGGTGTCGTCTATACGCCGATGCTCTATCGGCTGCCTCGGATGCGCGGGCGCGCAGAAGCACGGGCCCGAGGCTGTAGCTACCTATTGTACGCAGGGCGACGCCCCGGCACCGGGCAGTGCACCCTCAGCGAACCTCCGGTCCAGGGGTGAGGTTCGGGGCTTCGGGGTGTTTTGGGCGGTTCCGGGGCGTTCTATGCGGGGATGCTTAGTGCCAGCGGGAGGCGTCCGGCAGCTGAGACGACAGCCCAGCCTTGGCGGCCTGGGTGTAGGCGGCGGGTAGCGCCGCGATGAGGCGCGCAATATCGGCGCCGGTGCTCGAGTGGCCGAGGGTGAAGCGCTGGGCGCTGCGGGCGGTGTCCTCGTCCATGCCCATTGCCATGAGCACGTGGGAGGGGCGGGTCACCCCGGCGTTGCAGGCCGAGCCGGTGGAGCTGCTGATGCCCTGCATGTCCAGCAGGAAGAGCAAGGTGTCGCCTTCTGCGTTCTCGAAGGTGAAGTGCGCGTTGCCGGGCAGGCGCTTCTGGCCGGGGTACTCCTCAGTGAGCGGGTCCTCGCCGCTCAGGTGCGCCTGCGGAATGAGCGCGCTGACGGCGGCCACGAGTTCGTTGCGTAGCGCGGCGATGCGGGCCGATTCCTGGGGCAGGTGCTCAACCGCGTGCACGGCGGCTTCGGCGAAGCCCGCGATGGCGGGTGCGTCGATGGTGCCGGAACGCACGGAGCGTTCCTGACCGCCGCCGTGGAGCACGGGGGTCATCTGCACGGCGCGGGTGGCGACCAGCGCACCGATGCCCATGGGGCCGCCAATCTTATGGCCGGAAATGGCGAGGGTGGTCGTGCCGCTGGCATGGAAGTCAATCGGCACAGCGCCAAAGGCCTGCACGGCGTCCGAGTGCATGGGAATCCCGTACTCGGCGGCGATAGCGGCAATCTCGGGGATGGGCTGCACGGTACCCACCTCGTTATTGGCCCACATGACGGTCACGAGCGCGACGTCCTCGGGGTTCTTCTCGATGAGCTCGCGGACCGTCTGCGGGTTCACGCGGCCGCGTTCGTCCACGGGAATCCATTCAATCCGTGCGCCCTCGGCCTTTTCAAGCCACTCGCAGGTGTCTTCCACGGCGTGGTGTTCGATGGAGGAGACGAGAATTCGGGTACGCCGAGCGTCTTCCTCGCGACGCTTCCAGTAGATGCCCTTGACGGCGAGGTTGTCCGCCTCGGTGCCGCCCGAGGTGAAAATAACCTCGGCGGGGTCGGCGCCAATGGCGCGGGCTATGCGTTCGCGGGCGTACTCGACGGTGGCTCGGGCATCTCGGCCCAGGGCGTGCAGTGAGGAAGGGTTGCCGCCCGCGCGCATCTGTTCGACCATCGCGTCGATGGCGGAGGGAAGCACCTCGGTGGTTGCGGCGTGGTCAAGGTAGACGCGGCCGTTCTGGCGGTTGGTTTCTGCGCTCATGTGTTCCTCCTGCTTGCTCGCGAATAAAGGGGCGAGAATGAACGGGGGCGCGGCTGACCGGATGCACGCGCCGGGTGCACACGCCCACCTGGCCATTCTAGCGCGTCCCCCAGCTCGCGGCGGTCTCGTCCGCTCCCTACCTGATGCCCCGTTCGCTTTCGTCATGGGTTCCTCATGCGGCGGAGGCGCCCGCCGAGCCCACCTGGCCGCGCGGTACACTTAGGAACGTGTTCAAGATTCTTTTCTATACCCCCGAGATTCCGGGTAATACCGGTAACGCTATCCGACTGGCCGCGATTACCGGTGCCGAATTGCATCTGGTGGAGCCGCTGGGTTTCAACTTCGATAACGCCCACCTGCGCCGCGCGGGCCTGGATTACCACGACCTGGCCGTGGTGACCGTCCATAAGACCCTCGAGGACGCCTGGCGAGCCCTCGAGCCGGAGCGCGTCTTCGCGTTCACCACCACGGCCTCGACCTCCTACGCGGATATCGAGTACCGTCCCGGAGACGTCCTCATGTTCGGCCCCGAGTCGGTGGGTCTGCCCGCCGAGGTACAGCGGGACGAGCACATTACCGAACGGGTTAAGATTCCCATGAAGCCTGGCCGCCGTTCCCTCAATCTGGCTAACTCCGCATCGATTGCCGTGTTTGAGGCCTGGCGCCAGAACGGATTTGAAGGAGGCGCCATCTAGCATGGCTACCGCACACCACGATTTGCCCGAGCACATGGTTCAGCAGATTCTGAGTTCTACCCCTCCCTTCGCCGAGCAGATTCGCCGGGATCCTGAGAATAAGGAGTACACCGAGCGGGGCTGGGAGCCGGTCTATTCGGCGTCGCCTAGGGCACGCATCGTGGTGATTGGTCAGGCACCCGGCAGGGCTGCGCAGGAGAGCCGTATTCCGTGGAATGATTTCAGTGGCGAGAGGCTACGACAGTGGATGGGTGTCACCGATGAGCAGTTCTACGACCCCGAGCTGGTTTCGCTACTGCCGATGGACTTCTACTACCCCGGCAAGGGCGCCCACGGTGATAACCCACCGCGCAAGGATTTCGCGCCGAAGTGGCATTCGCAGCTGCTGGATCTCATGCCGGACGTTCAGCTGATTCTGCTGGTGGGCGCGTACTCCCAGAAGTACTACCTGAACGGTAAGCGCGGCCCGAAGGCCGAACGTAACCTGACCGAGACGGTACGTGCGTGGGAGTCCTATCTTCCGAAGTTCCTGCCGCTCGTGCATCCTTCGCCCCTAAATTTTAGGTGGCAGGTGAAGAACCCCTGGTTCGAGCAGGAGGTCATCCCTGCCCTGCAGAAGCGCGTGGCAGAGATTCTCAAGAACGCCTAGCCTTCCCGCAAGGCCGTTCCCGTAACGCTAATACGACGAAGCTCCCGGCCCTCACATCGAGGGTCGGGAGCTTCGTTTCTGTTTGCTCTTCTACCCGCCCGTATCTGTCGGCTCGCATCCCCGTCGCAGAGGCGAGCGCCAGAGGCGGGTTAGCGCTACGAGCTGGCGCTGCCCAGGGTCACGGTGATGTCCTTGGTCGTTCCGCCGCGCTTAACCTTGAGCGTCATGTTCGAGCCGGCCGCCGCCGCACGCACCGTGCCGTTGAGCTCGTCGCTCTTCGTGATGGGGTGGCCGTCCGCCTCCACCACAATGTCGCCGGCACGCAGATCTGCCTTGGCTGCGGGGCTGCCGGAGGTCACGGAGCTAATCTCCACACCGCCGGAAATCAGCTTCGAGGAGCCGCTACCGGTGTCGGCGGGGCTGTTCTTAACGTTCGCACCCAGGTAACCGTGGGTGGCCTTGCCGTTAGCGATGATTTCGGAGGAGATACGCTTGGCGTAGTTCGAGGTAATCGAGAAGGCCATGCCGTCGGCGGTACCGCCGTCCTGGCTGGCCTGGCCCTGCGCGTTAATGCCGACCAGTTCTCCCTTGAGGTTGACGAGCGGGCCGCCGGAGTTACCGTGGTTGATGGGGGCGTCAGTCTGAACCATGGGGATGTAGTTCTGGCCCTTCTCATCGGCAGGCTGCACGCGGTTCGCGTTCGACACCACACCGGAGGTGACCGTGTCGGTGCGGCTGTAGGGTGCGCCGAGGGCCACCACGACCTCGCCCGAGACCAGCTTCGAAGAATCTCCCCAGGTGATGGGCTGCAGGTCAAGACCGGAGGAGTTAATCTTCAGGACGGCCAGGTCGGAGGCTTCATCGCGCCCCACGATCTTGGCGGTGCGCACCGTACCGTCGTTCAGACGCACCTCAACGACGGAGGCTTCTCTGTTAGAGAAAACCACCACGTGGTTGTTCGTCAGGATGTGTCCTTCCTTGTCCAGAATGACTCCGCTGCCGCCGCCGGCAGTGCTCGACCCGTCAGATGCCACGATGCTAACAGTCGAGGGAAGAACCTTCTTCGCGGTCTCGGCGACGCCGGTGACAGTCGACGAGTTGCTGATATTGGAGCTCACCGATCCACGAGAGGAGCTCGAAGAGGAGGAACCGGCCGAGGCGGTGAAGGACCCGACGCCGGCGCCCACGCCGCCACCCACGAGGGCCGCGAGCACGGCCGCAGTGAGAACAACTCCGCCGCCGTAACGCTTGCTCTTCTCCGGGGCGGGGGAAGCTACCGTAGCGGTCGCGCGATACCCGTAGCCGTTCTGAGGGTACGCCTGCGAGTAGCCGTTTTGGGAGGCCTGGTACCCGGCCTGCTGATAACCCTGGTAATTGGGTTGCCCGTTTACGCTCTGCAGAGGCCGTGTCGCGTCGGAGGCACCGTCGTTGCCGCCCTGAGACCATCCGGTGTTCTGAGTCATGGGTTTGTTCTCCTTGAAGTCTACCCGTGCGTCGTTCGGGCGCACTATCTCTATCTACTGTAGAGGGTCTTTTGTGCCCTTCGATGCTTTTTCACTGTCGCTCAGCGTAGAGTTCCCTGGGAATTTTCTGAGTGTCGGCTTTTCCCCGCGCTACCCGCGAAGTGCCCGCAAATGAGAATCTAGCGAACGGCAATCTACACAGCGGTGCCCGCCTCTACGCACAGCTGAAGCACAGAGAAGACCCGTAGCGTGGAGGGCAGATGATAAACGAAGGAGGAACTCCAGTGATTGCAACCATGATCTTTTGCGCCATATTGGTTTGCTCAATCGGCATCGGTGCCGGCGTGGTGGCCTGCTGCTCAGGCATGGTGTACCGCCGCCAGCAGGAGGAACGACTCCACGAGCTACACCAGAGTGCGGCCATATCTAGATAGCGTTGGCCAAGACGACGGATAAGACCCTACCCGTCGAACGAGTTTTCCGGTACGGGAGTTGAGAGACCCGTAACGGATGGGGTGTATCCCCCAAAGGTGTCCTTCTGCTCGGGTGAGGCCGAGCCGGGACATATGTGTTAGTGATGAGTGATGAGGATGCGGTCCCCACCCCGAATACGGGTGGGGGCCGCATCTTTGTTTGGGCTCGTACCTGCGTTAGCTCCGCGTCCCGGGCTCACCCGCTCCGCCGGATGGCTCGGGTATCGACTCTTAGTATGCGGCGGATTCAAACGCTCCCGAGCACGGCCGGGCATGCTGGGCTATCGTAAAGACATGAGTACTTCCTGCGCCGCGTTCGCTCTTCTCGCCACGCTACCTTCGCTATCGGTGGCGGGCCCTGCACCCCTGTACACCCTCCTCGGGGGCGTACTCGCTATCACCCTTGTCGTTCTGCTGGTTAGCCTCCGTGCCCAGAAACGGCGGGGTAAAAACGACGCGCAGCAGAATCAGCGGGTGTCGCCTCCGTACAGCCCGTACCCGACGAGCACACCGCAGGCACCTCCCCATGCTCCGGGACAACCCCAGCACGGGTACCCTCCGCATGTTCAGCCTCCGCAGGCGCAGAACCAGCAGGGTCAGCCCGTCCGGGGTGCCGTCAGCTATCCGCAGCAGTACCTGCCGAATCCGCAGCCCTCGAGTGCCCCGCAGGGTACCGCCCCGGCTAACGACGCACAGCAGAACCGTGTTGAGAGCACCGCAGCGAAGCAGGGGGTGCCCTCCCCGCTTGCTCCCCTGCAGGTGGAAAGCCCCGCGGGCGCTCGAGAGTCCGGCGCGCGCGAAGAATCCCGGTCGGAGGAGGGCGCCGCTCGGCAGGAGACCACTCCCCCGAACGGAACGGCTCAGCAGGAAGAAACTACGCAGAAGGACGAGGCCGACCAGCCCAAGCCGGCGCCTTCGGACCCTTTCTCTTTGAGCACCAACTTCAAGCTCATTCCCCCTCTAGAGAACGCGCAGCGCAGCCGCTACCCCATGGTGCTTTCTGTCAGTACATCAGAGGATGAAGTCTTTGCGCTGCCGTCGATTAGCGGTGTGCCGCAGCATCTGCTGGTGGGCACGCAGGAGAATCATGTTCCGCTGAATCAGCGTCCGCGCCTGCAGCAGATTGATATTCTTGAGAACTATCTCATGCGTGCGGTCATGAACCTGCAGACGCTGGAGCGTGCGCAGGTTTCTCCGTTGCACAGTTTCAAGGAGACTGCCCAGGCTGACCGCACGGTACTTGCCGCTGAGCTGGAAGAAACCATCCGGGTATCTCGGCTGAAGCTGAGCGGGGCGCTGGAGTTTTATACGTCCCTGCCTCGTCTGGCGGATACCCCGGGCTCTTTCGCGTTTGCTCGCGATCATGCGCTCTCCCTGAGCGCCACCGTCATTAGCCTGACCGAGGAGTGCTTTGAGCGCACCTTCCGGTGGCGTCTGCTGGAGGATACCCTCCCGGACTCTTTGAGCGACCGTCTCTACGCGGTGCGTTATCTACGTGAGAGCGCGCAGAAGCTGGCGGCTTTTGTGGAGCTGAGCGATTTTGATCGCGCCATGCAGCTTGCCGAGACCTGGAAGAAGACTGTTCGTAAGGACTCGAATCTCGATGAGGTCAAGGTCTGGAATGAGATGACCGAAGTTGCCTTTGACGTTCTGCCCGAGTTGCGAGAGCGGGCGTTGAAGGGCGTTCAGTCTACGTTGGAGTTTAGCGAGCTTTTCTACCGTTCCGGCGAGGACGGTACGCACCGTATGCTCCGCCCGGAACAGCTGAGCGAGTTTGAGCTCAAGGGCGTGCAGTCCACGCTGGAAGAGCGCCTGGAGAAGGTGCGTCTTGAGCTTCAGGATGCGGAGTTCTGCGCCGCGGTCTTGAGCTTGCAGGCGCGCTCTGTCATTGAGCTCCTGGAGGAGCTTCTGCAGGTTGAGCAGGACGGCGTTCTGGCGGAGGTCGTGACCGATTTGCGGGCGCTTGCTCATGACTCGCCCGACCTTGCCGAGCAGCCTATCCAGACGTTGATGTTCAGCCGCGAACAGTACGCCCCGGATGGGGAGGATCTTCCGACCATTGGCGAGCGCATCCGTTCCCTCTCGAGTGTTCCCGAGGTTCTGGCGTTCGTTCACTACGAGGGACCGGTGCTTCTAGCGGGCGTCTCGGATCCGTATAAGGCGTTTTCCGGGGAAGGCTCCTTCGAGGGTCTGCTTTCGGAGGAGAAGAGGCTATCTTCCATGCCGCTGTCGGTATTGCGCACTCATTCGCGGCTTCTACGGCAGGTGCTTCGCCTGCAGAATCTACGTTTGAAGCTGGCGTGGGTGAGTAGCTGTAGCGGTTACATGCCTTTGAGCCTGGTTGATCGGTATTACGTCGGCCCTTCTGCCGGGGATGAGGATTTGAAGGAGCTGACCGAAAATATTGAGGCGCTCGCTGAGCTTCTGGAGGCTCACGCTAGCTCCCGGGAGTATAGGGGTCGTGACGTGCCGGTCCCCCGCATCCTGTGGTCACAGATGCGGGAACAGGCAGATCGCAGTTCTAGGTTGCTGAATACTGTGCAGTTCTTAGGCTGGATGTTCGCCTCGTCTTCACGAGTTCAGGTGGTGAACGGCATAGCACAGAGTATCCACGATGTTGATGCCGCGGAGGTAGTGGAGCACCTGATGAGCAATCTGAAGATTGCGCGCCGGCGCTAACTAACTGAATAGCCGGTGAGCCGGGGTCTAGCATGAGCCTAGACCCTGGCTTTCTTATATACCGGCTTTCCTGTATACCAGCTTTCCTGTATAAAGCCTGGGAAGTCGGTAAACGGTCGGCAAACAGCGGCGCAATATTCTCGTATCTGTGCGTCTGTGTGGCTGTGCCACAGCTACACTAATAATGTGACCAGCACTAAGGTGTGCGATGAACAAGCACGCCGTGAAGTGCAGGTCCGTTCATACTTCACGACAACGGAGGAAAGACCATGACCGAGCACGCCTTTGCGCGTCAGATTCGTCCCGCACGCCCTCGCCTGCGCACTATCTTGGGTGCCACAGTGCTGGCGGCAGGTCTTTCTTGTGCCCCGGTGGTTCTGCCGGCTGGTTCTGCATTTTTGAGCACGTCTGCTCAGGCTGCTGACCCGATGCAGATTACGGGCACCACCGTGTACGATTCCACGAACTCTTTGGGTGATACCGCTACCCTGAAGTCTAAGATTTCTGCTCTGTCGAAGAAGCACAACGTGGATTTGCACGTAGTGGTCATCGATAAGTTTGAGAACCCGTCTACTTCTTCGAGCTGGACGAAGGCGCTTGCCACGAAGAACAATTGGGGTTCTGCCGATGTGGTGCTGGTGATTGCTACCGAGTCTCGCCAGGCGTATTTCTTGGCGGGTAGCACGAAGACCCTGTCGAGTGATCAGCAGACGAAGGTGTACCAGAACTACATCAAACCGAAGCTGCAGAATAGCGACTATTCGGGTGCGGCTCTTGCCGCAGTTGAGGGTATCGAGGCTCAGAAGGGCGGTAGCTCTTCGGGTGTTGTATCCGGCGTGCTCGGTGTGGGTGCGGCGGCGACCGTGGGTGCTGGCGGTTACGCGATGTACCGCCGCCGCAAGAAGAAGAACGCTCAGCAGCAGCCTCAGCGTTCCTACGGTGCGCCTCGTAACTACTCCCCCATTCCGGAGGTTCCGCTGGAGGAGCTGCGCACTCGCGCCGGTAGCGCCCTGCTGCAGGCTGATACGACGATGAGCCACGCGAAGCAGGAACTGGATTTTGCGCGCGCACAGTACAGCGATCAGCAGGTTGCTGAGTTCGCCCAGGAGATTGCGCGTGCTGAGGATCTGATGCGTAAGTCCTTCCAGCGTCAGCAGCTCCTGACCGATAGCATCCCGGATACCGAGGCTGAGCAGCGTGCCTGGTTGACTGAGATTATTGATAACTCTCAGGAAGTCACCCGCATTGCTCAGGAGCAGGACGCTAAGCTGGCTCAGTTGCGCAACCTGGAGCAGGAGGCACCGCAGGCTATTGAGGCTCTGGCTCAGCGTCTGCCGCAGCTGCGTGCCTCGGTGGAGGAGATTGCCGCCCAGTACCGCGCGTTGAAGGAACGTTACCTGCCCAGCGCGCTGGAGCCCATTTCGAAGACTCCTACCCTGTTGGAATCGAACATGGTGCTGTGTGCTGCGGAGGTTGAGAAGGCTCAGGCGACCGTTGCGATGGCTCGTTCGGAGGCGGTTGCTCACCTGCGCACCGCTGAGGAAGCCGCCTCGCAGATTCAGGCGCTGGGTGCGGCAGTGAATACCCGCTCGCATGAGCTGGAGCAGGCTCAGCTGGGTCTGAGCACCGACCTGCTGAGCATTCAGCGTGACGTGGCTGAGGCGAAGAGCCTGGCTGCATCTCAGCGCCGCGATGATTTGGGTGCGGTCGCTGCCGGTATGGAGGCGGTGCTCAACCAGGTCAACCAGAGCGCTTCGGCTCGCCCGAATGACCCGCTGACTCTGGCGAACCAGCTGCGTCAGCTTTCCGCCGAGCTGGATAAGGCAATGACGAATATGCGTGCTACCCGCGAGCGTTCTCGTGCGGCTTCGCAGAACCTGGATCGTACGATGCGTTCTGCCTACGCTGCGGTGAACGGTGCGCGTAGCTACATTAATAACCGCCGTGCTGCGGTGGGCCCGATGACCCTGACCGCTGTTTCTGAGGCGGAGCGTCACCTGGGTCAGGCTCAGCGCTTGGCTTCTTCGGATCCGCTGAACGCCATGAAGGAAGCCAACATGGCGATCCAGAAGGCGACCGACGCGCAGAACCGCGCTCAGAGCGAGGTCGGCAACTACTACAACAACCAGAATGACCGCGGCGGCGGTAGCTTCGGCGGTGACCTGGCAAAGGGCCTGCTGCTGGGCGCTCTGATGACCGCAATGAACTCCGGCACCAGTAGCTGGGGTAGCAGCGGCGGCCACAGCGGTGGCGGTAGTAGCGGCGGCAGCTGGGGCGGAGGCTTCAGCGGCGGCGGCGATTGGGGTAGCGGCGGCGGTGACGGCGGTAGCTTCTAACCGCCTCCGATGCTAACGATTCTGTCGGTCGGTTTCTGTAGGTTTTTCTACAGTCTGACCGGCGGGGTGGCTAGCTTACCTCACCGCTTTCTTCCCCAGTCGGAAAACACCTGAGGTAATTTACCAAAAGTTTAGGTTGCAGAAATCAGGCGTGCATCATTTTCACAGCATGCACCCAGAAATCTGCCACATAATTAGTTATACGGGCACGGCTCACGAGGAGCGTAGTGCTCCCCCGCAGCCCGTGAACAGAAAGTAGGAGATTATGGCTAAGCAGACCATCTTCGGCCGTATTGCACAGCTCACTAAGGCAAACATCAACGCTCTGATTGATGCAGCTGAGGACCCGGAGAAGATGCTGGACCAGATGGTTCGTGACTACACCAACAACATCCGCGAGGCGGAGGCTGCAGTAGCACAGACCATCGGCAACCTGCGACTGCTCGAAAAGGACCACGCTGAGGACGTCAAGGCCGCTCAGGAGTGGGGCACCAAGGCTCTGGCAGCTTCTAACAAGGCTGATGAGTTCCGCGCAGCTGGCGACGTTGCCAACGCTGACAAGTTCGATAACCTCGCGAAGATTGCTCTGAACAAGCAGCTGCTGGCTGAGAAGGCTGCACAGGCTGTTGAGCCTCAGCTGGCTTCCCAGACTCAGGTTGTCAACCAGCTCAAGGACGGCCTGGAGAAGATGCGCTCCAAGCTTGAAGAGGTCAAGTACAAGCGCGATGAGCTGACCGCACGTCAGAAGACTGCAGCAGCTCAGACCCAGGTGAACGACGCTCTGAAGGCGTTCGACGTTCTGGACCCGACCAGCGAGATGAGCCGCTTCGAAGAGAAGGTTCGCCGCGAAGAGGCACGCGTCATCGGTCAGCAGGAGCTGGCAGCTTCCTCCCTGGATGCACAGTTCAACACCCTGGACCAGATGGAGCGCGAGACCGAGCTGGACGCTCGCCTGGCCGCTCTGAAGGCAAAGAACGCTCCGGCAGCTCCGACTCCCCTGGCTGTGGAACTCCCCACCCAGACTCTCTAAGCCTGAGATTCTCATGCCTGGTCTAGCGCATAGCTTCTTGAGCTAAACCCATAAAGAATCCGCCCCGTTCCTGATGAGTTCAGGAACGGGGCGGATCTTTATGTGTTAAGGGGTGCGAGCTTTAGTTCGCGTAGATGTACAGGTAGCCTGCCATCGCGGAGCGGGTGACCGCATCCGAAGAGGTGGAGCCGGTACCGATACCGTTGGAGGCGGCCCACGCCAGAGCCTGGGACGCGTAGCCGCCCTGAGCCTGTGCCGGGGAGCCAGCTGCACGGTACATGAACTCAGCCATGGTGGACTCGGTGACGGCCTCCAGGGGGCGGAAGTCGCTACCGTTGATGCCCTGCTGGCTCAGCCAGAAAATCTCCTTGTACGCGGGGTGGTTCGCCGGAACATCGCTGAACGGCGAAACAGCCGGTGCGTTCACGGCGGGGCGACCAGCCACGCGGTACAGGTAGGTTGCCAGCTGCGCACGGTTGACCGATGCGTTCGGGCGGAAGGTGCCGTCCGCGAAGCCGAGCATGATGCGGCGATCAGAGTTCCAGCTGATCTCGTTGTAGTTCGGGTTTGAAGAGGACACGTCGGTGTAGCCCAGCGCGGGGGTCTTACCGGCGAAGTCCAGGGAGGACGCCAGGATGTGCGGCAGGTCGTAGTCGTGGTGGCTGAAGCCGTCAATCAGCTTCACGCGGGCGTCGGAGAAGCCAGCGCCCAGGTATGCGTTGTAGCCGGACTCGACTGCGCCTCGTGCGCTCCAGGTGACGGGGTTGGTGTTACCGGAGGTGTCCTTCGCGCCAACCCACCAGTACATCGGGGATGCCTTGGTGGTTGCGTCAGCGTCCACGGAGCCGTCCGAGTCACCGCCTGCAACCATGATGGAGCCGCCGCCGTTACGCCATGCGGTGTTGTGGTCGGTCAGCTCGTAGGTGATGAACTCGGCGCCACCGGAGTAGCCCATGGTCCACACCTGGGAAGCGTCCAGGTTGTTCTGGCTAACGAAGGACTTCGCGAAGGAGCGGAAGAACTCGCCATTAGCGTCCATGTCTTCCCACCAGGTGATGCCGTTGCCGGATGCGTTGGTGTCCGGGGAGATAATCGGTACGAAGACCATGTTGCGGGCGTTAGCAATCTTGCCCATCGCCGCGAGCATGCCCTCGTCGGGGGTGTAGACCTTGGACTCGTCACGCTGCCAGTAGTCACCGTCGAAGTAGAAGACCACGCCAACGGGCTTGGAGTAGTCCAGGTTGTTCGCGTACACGTGGTACTGGGAGGTGGTGCCCGCCGGGGAGGTGTAGCTCTGGTAGGTTGCGGAGCTCATGGTGCGGGCACGCTGAGTGTTCTGCTGTTTCTGTTCGGTCTTCTGCTCAGCCTTGGGAGCGGCGGTTACCTTGCCCTTAGTGAGCGAGTTGCTCAGAATCTGCGAGAAGTTGTAGTCGAAGTGGCCCGAGCCATTCAGCACGGTCGCGGAAGCATTGGTGTAGCCAGCAGCCAGGTAGGCGTCGTAGCCGCCCTCAACGGCGCCTCGTGCGCTCCAGGTCTGCGGGTAGGTCTCACCGGTACCGTCGTTCGAGTTTGCGTACCAGAACATGGGCTGGGACTTCAGCGCAGCCGAGGGGGTACCCTCGTCCAGGCCGCCGCCAGCGACCATAATGGAGCCGCCGCCATTGCGCCAGGTCTGGGGCTTAGTGTTCAGCTCGTAGGTGATGAACTCAGCGCCACCGGAGTAGCCCATGGTCCACACGTTGGAGGAGTCCACGCCGTTAGCCGCGATGAAGGAGGAAGCGAAGGAGCGGAAGAACTCGCCGTTACGGTCCATGTTTTCCCACCAGGTCACGCCAGCATCGTAACGGTTGGTGTCCGGGGAGATGACGGGCACGAACAGCATGTTCTGTGCCGCTGCGGATGCAGCCATCTGAGCCAGCTCACCGGAGGGGTCGTAGACCTTGGACTGGTCGTTACGCCAGTAGTCGCCGTCGAAGTAGAAGACCACGCCAACGGGCTTGGAGAAGTCCACACCCTCAGCGTAGACGTGGTACTGCGAGGTGGTACCAGCCGGGGAGGTGTAGGACAGGAAAGTCTGGTTGGTGCGGGTTGCCGCCACACCGGATGCCGCCTGGGTAGCCTGTACAGTCTGCGCGGGCTGAGCGGCAGGGGTTACAGCGTTCTGGGTAGCTGCGGGAGTCTGGGCGACCTGAGCCAGGGTGGGCTGAGCGGAAGGCTGTGCAGCCTGCGCCAGGGTCGGCTGAGCGGAAGGCTGTGCAGCCTGTGCCGCCTGTGCAGACTGGAAGGTAGCTGAGGGAGCAGCCTGCTGGGTTGCTTGTGCGGGCTGAGCAGCCTGAGCAGTGTAGGTCTTCTGGATGGGCTGAACCGCAGTCGTTGCGGGAGCCTGCTGAGTCTGCTTTGCCTGTTCAGCCTGCAGACGGATCTGCACAGCAACCTGAGAGAGGGTCGGCTGCACGGTGGAGGTGAACAGAGACTTCGGAGCCTGGGTTGCGGTAGCTGCGCCGGGGATGTCCTGAACGACGGGTGCAAAAGCGGAAGCGGGTGCTACCAGGGTGCTACCGAGCACGGAGGGTACAGCGATGGCTGCGAGAGAGCCAGCCTTAACAGTGCGGGGGCGAAGTGCCATGGGGTTGTCCTCGTTGTTGGTGTTTCTGGGGCGTGAACGCCCGTGAGTGGTTGAGTGATAGGTGGTCTATAGGTGAGAAGCCTATAGGCGGTCGGCCCGCGGATGTGACGCCGCACGAGACGCTTCCATCAACCATCCCCGTGTGTGTTGCGGGGATGTCCTCATGTGATGGAGGGGTGCGGTGTGGATCCGGAGAGCTACGCGGCGGACCGCGGTGACCACGTACTCAAAGCTACCAGGTCAAAAAGCCTTTTCCAGCGGTTTTTTGGGGCTATTTTTGGGTATCGAACAAGATTCAATCTTAACAAGAGCTTTTTCTCAACTTCTAGCTTAACTTTAATCACCCTCAACTAGAGGTTGAATGAGCTATTTTTCCTTGATTTTCCGGGGTTTTTGAGCGTTTTTTGAAAGAGTTTCAAAAAACCCTACAATTAACTTGAATGTTTTATATGTGACTACAATCACTTTCAGAGTGAATTGTTGCACTCGAAGACCATTTTCTTCCAAAAACCGCGGAATTCCGGGGCAGAACGGGTGATTTCCAAGCCCGGAATATAGGCATCTTTCGCATATTCCACTTTGAGAATGCACTTTGAGGCAAAAATATCCCCCTCGCCACTCCCCCGCTCAGGCACCCTTCGAACCCCTCGTTGGGTCCTTGAGACCCGCCCCAGAGTCTCCTTCAGAACCCCTTTCAAGCCCCATTTCAGAACCCCCAAAAGCAGCGTCTCAAGAAGGCATAACCATCCCCCAATAACCACTCGGAAGTGGCTCCGCCACCCCCATGAGCACATCCGCTTGAAGCCCCGATAGACACGCTGAGGAATACCTCGAAAGACACATCGGGAGACGTTCCGAAACCAGTCCAGGGTAACTTTCACGACGGTTCTATGAAATTCCATAAGGAGGTTCCGTGAGGAGGTTTCAAGAGGCAGGAAGATCCACCCCAAACACCCCGAAGGGGCAGCGGGCAAGCCCCTATCAGTCTCCCCGAAGCACCGCCCCAACAAGGCTCAGAAGACCCCCTCCGCAGATTACAGAAGGCAGGGGATATAAAGAAAGCCGCCCAGCAGGCGGCAGAAAGGTAGCACAAGAAGAAGAAAGGTAGGCGGCAAATGAAGACAGGTCGCCAATAGGAAAGGTGCAGGAAGGTGGCGAAAGAAGGCAGGCCGGCGGTCGGAGGGTGAGTCGGAGAGTGACAGGAGGACGGCAGAAGGAGATAGGTCAGCGGGGGGGGTACGGGTTTTGGGGAATAAAAAAACTCCCGATAGCTAAAAGCTATCGGGAGTTATCCGTTGCGGGGACAGGATTTGAACCTGCGACCTCCGGGGTCTGCATCTCTTTTTAATGAAACAGTGAGATACAGCCAAGTAATCGTTGATATTGTGCGGTAACCGTCCCCTTATCCTTCCCTAAAGATACTTGAAGTTACCGGCATATCCTCACGAAAGATAGGGAATAAGGTAGGGACTACCTTTCCTCCCTACGCCGTGCTCGGGCTGCCTCGTACAGCGTTGTGAGGTCTGACAGGTCTGAGTATGCCTGTGCGTTCACATCGACCGAGTGGCCGAGCGTTCGAGCACGCAGTAGCGCGTCTACGTCCGTGCGGTACATGGTGTTGAGGGTGGTTCTCCAGACGTGGGTGCGGTGGGTCTCCAGCAGAGGCACTCCGCAGTCGCGAGCCAGATCCTTGTAGAACGCCTTGAGAGCCTTCTGAGCGTTGTATCTGTCCCACTCGGTGTCTGGGTTGAGCGGTGCGCCCACAACGTAGGCTCCACCGACTTCATCTCGTCTACGGGTAAGGTGCTCATAGACCGCAGGCTCGACGAGAGCCGCGACGCGGGTGGTGCCTGTCTTGGCGTTTTCAGCCCGAATAATGCACGCTGGGCGGTTTTGGTCGTCGGTGATGATGTCGTCCCACATGAGAGTTCTTGCTTCGCTTACGCGCAGCCCTGTGGCCATTTGGAGCAGGGTTAGGTCGATGCAGCAGCGGTGGACGGCAACGCGGTCCTCTAGCGTGTACCTGCCTCGTTTGGGTGGTACTAGTGTGGGTGACCAGGTATTGGTCGGGGGTTGTGGGTAGAGGTCGAGGTCCTTGATGATGAGCGGACTTCTACCACCGCGATCTTCAAAGGACCTCCTGTTGACTTCTTACCGTGACGGATCATGGGGCAGCCACACACAGAGCACGATGCAGTATTCACAGGAACGAGGCAAACACGACCAACTGAAAGAGTGACTTTCCCGCACCAGAAAGCCGAAAAGTCACCCAACCAGCAACACGTAGTGTCCTATAACCCAGAAAGAAAGCTCTCCCTGGAAGCCACTGAGGCTTCCAGGGAGAGCAGTCAGAGAGTGCGAAAGACGAATACACCGCTATCAAGCGTGAGGCGGCCGATGGGGGAGTCGTAGGTGGCGAGCGCCGGATCAGAATTGCTCGGGGTGATCGCGGTAGGCATACGCCCACACTGTCACGGCGACAGTCACAGCGCGAGTCCACGCGTCACGGACAGCGTCCAGTTCTGCGCCCTCGAAGCCCTCCGCCAGGAGACGGTGCCCGACCTCCACAGTCGGCGCGATGAAGGCGAGCACGTAGCGCAGAGGCACGAATGGCGTCGAGTCCGCCCCATCCGCCGCGTTCTTCGCCGCGGTCATGTGTCGAGCTCCGATCAGGTACTGGTAGTCCAACCACGCCTGATCCCGCTCGCGCGTGCACATGTCGATGATCCACTGGGCGAATCGGGGCTTTGACGCCTGCGCGTACTCGGGGTTCGGCTGTCCATCCGGATGCGCGGAATGTGCTGCCAGGTAGGTCTTTTGAGCCAAAATCCCGCGCCACGTGTCGACCATTTCCATGGCATGCGGCGCCAGGATGGGTTCTGCTCGCGCGAGCAGCTCTGCGTCACCGGGCTGGACGTGCGCGGCGGCCTCAATCTGGCGTAGATCCTCGAGTGTGAGCGGAGACGTGGGGACGGCATCGGTGCCGTAGGTGTACCCCGACGAGTGGTCGTAAGCGGTCATGCGAACCCCCTTGAACTTATGCGTCAATTGTAGAACGTGCTCTTGCTCAGGTCAAGTCCTGTGGAGTGGTGTAATCGT